>NZ_RFFI01000193.1 GCF_003696205.1 Cellulomonas triticagri | reverse complement strand
GCGGACAGCCCGGACACCGCCCCGGACGCGGCCCCGACCGCCCGACCCGGTGCCGAGTCGGCGGCGGACTGGCGCTCGCGCCGTCGCGAGGCCGCCGACGCGCACGAGGCCGCGCTCCGCGCGCACCGGCAGGCGGAGTCCGCCCGCGCCCGGGAGCTCATCGCGGACTTCGTCACCACCGCCACGGAGCGGGGCGTCGCCCCCGAGCCCCTGCACGCCCAGGGCTACGGCGGTCGCGGCCGCTACCGGACGCCGCTGCGGGGCTGGTACCTGCGCAAGGACCGCACGGTCGCGGTCGGCACCGACGGCGGCTTCTACGTGCTGACCGTCCCGCCGTCGCTCGCGGCCCGCTGGCGCGGCGTGCGCCCGGAGCCGCAGGACCCGCCGCTCGTCATCGGCGCGGGCGGCAAGGACGGCGAGTCGCTGGACCTGCCGATCGCGCTGTCGCGCGCCCTCGGCGAGGGCTGACCGCGGACTACGGGACCGACCGGACGACCAGCGCGCCCAGGGCGGCGGCGACGGGCTCCGGGGTCTCGACGGCGGTGAGGTGCCCCGCCCCCGGGACGACGACCGGCTCCCCGCCGACGACGGCCGCCGTCGCGCGCGCGACCTCGACCGGGGTCGGGCCGTCCTGCTCCCCCACCAGCACGAGCACCGGCCCGCCGAACCCGGCGAGCACCGCGGTGCGGTCGGGCCTCGCCGCCATGGCGCGCTGGGACCACGCGACACCCGCCGGGGGCTGCGAGCGGATCCAGCCCTCGACGCGGGACACGACCTCGGGCCGGGCCCGCGTGGCGTCGCCGAGCAGGGCGGTCGCCATCGGCAGCACCTCGTCCACGGTGCCGCTGCGCTCCACCACGTCCGCGACGCGCAGCCGGTTGGCGTGCGCGTCCTCGGGGTCGGCGGTTGCCTTGGTGTCCAGCAGGCCGAGGCCGACGACGAGGTCGGGGTGCCGCTCGACCAGGGCCAGCGCGACGTAGCCGCCCATCGACAGCCCGGCGACGACGGCCCGGGCGTGCCCGGCGTCCGCGAGCACCGCGGCGACCGCGTCGGCGGACGCCTCCAGGGCGGGCTCGGGCAGCGTGACGTCGCGCGCCGCGCCGAGGCCGGGCAGGTCGACCGCCAGGACCGGGGCGTCGCCGGGGACGAGCGGGGCGACGTCCTCCCACAGGCGCGCGTCGACGGGGAAGGCGTGCAGCAGCACCAGCGGGGTCCCGGTGCCGGGCCGCAGGACGTGCAGGACGGCGGGGATGTCGGTCGGCACGGCGGGCTCCTCGGGGTGCGGCTGGGTGCGGGCGTGGGGATGGCTGCGGTCAGTCCTCGTCGGCGGAGCCGGCGAACGACTCCGCCTCGGGCGACTGCGGGACGGCGGGCGCGGCGGCCTGCTCGCTGGGGCCGTCCCAGGTGGTCGGCAGCGGGATGGAGGCGTCGGGACGGACGTGCGCGACGATCTCGTCCAGCACCCGGCGGACGTACGGCTCCCCGACCCACAGGTGCTTGGCGCCGTCGACGCCGATCACCTCCGCCTGCCGCACCCGGGCGAAGCGCGCACGGGCCTCGGCGGGACGCAGGTAGTCGTCGTGCTCCGGGACGAGCACGACGAGGGGCTTGCCGTCGGCGTCCCACGCGTCGAGGTCGGCGTCGGTGGCCCGGTGCAGCGGGGGCGAGAGCAGCACGGCGCCCTCGATCACGGGGTCGAGGCCGTGCATCAGGGCCAGCTCCGTGCCGAACGACCAGCCGACGAGCCACGGGTGCGGGAGGTCGCGGAACTCCGCGAGCTCGATGGCGGCGTGCACGTCGAGCTTCTCGGAGCGGCCCTCGTCGAACGCCCCGTCGCTGGTGCCGCGCGGGCTGGACGTCCCGCGGGTGTTGAACCGGAGCACCGCGACGTCCGCGAGGGCGGGCAGCCGCCACGCGGCCTTGCGCAGCACGTGCGAGTCCATGTAGCCGCCGTGCGTGGGCAGCGGGTGCAGGGTGACCAGCGTCGCCGCCGGGGTCTTCGGCGTCCCGTCCGGGTGCACCGGGAGCGCGAGCTCGCCGACCAGGGTGAGCCCGTCGGCGGTGTGCAGCTCGACGTCCTCGCGGTGCGCGGGCAGGACGGTCAGCGAGCGGATCGGGGTGGGGGCGGCGTCGGTGCTCATCACCGTCGAGCGTAGTCCGCGCGCACGTCAGCGGCGGGTGGGGCCCCGCCGGTGCCGGGCCGACCAGCACGCGGAGTGCCAGTGCCGCCGGTCGGCCAGCGCCGCGTCCGGGCCGAAGAGGCCGTCCGACCGCCACGCGACGACGTGCGGGGTGCCCACCGCGATCTCCTGGTCGCAGCCCGGGCAGCGGAACGTGCGGTCGGAACCGCCGACCCGCTGCACCGTCCACGCGCCGTCGGCGGCGTCCTCGGACGTGCGGCCGCCGCGGACCCGGTCGAGGTCGAGCGGGACGTGCTCGGCGGCGTAGGGGCGCTTGCCGGAGCGGCGGGAGGACGGCACGCACCGATTGTCCCGGATGCACGGGAGGGCGGCCACCACCGGTGACCGCCCTCCGCGCGCGCGGGGTCAGGACAGCGTCGCCGCTGTCGCCGCGGGGGCGATGGTGCGGGTGCGGACCAGGTCGCGGTACCAGAGCGCCGAGTCCTTCGGCGTGCGCTCCAGCGTGTCGTAGTCGACGCGCACGACGCCGAACCGGCGGTCGTAGCCGTACGCCCACTCGAAGTTGTCCATCAGCGACCACACGAAGTACCCGCGCACGTCCGCGCCGGCGTCCATCGCGGCGCCGACGGCGTCGATGTGGTCGTGCAGGTACTCCACGCGCGGCAGGTCGTGCACGCGGCCGTCGGCGGACACCTCGTCGGCGAACGCGGCGCCGTTCTCGGTCACCGCGAGCGGCAGGCCCGGGTAGCGCTCGTGCATCTCGACCAGCAGGTCCGCCAGGCCCTGCGGCTCGATGTTCCAGCCCATCGCGGTGTGCGGGCCGGGCTGGGGCAGCCACTCGACGTCGTCGCAGCCGACCCACGGGCTGACCACGGAGGACTTGTGGCCGTCCACGCCGGGGCTGCCGTCGCCGACGACGGGCTCGCCGTGCAGGCGCTGCACCCGGCCGGTGGAGTAGTAGTTCACGCCGAGCAGGTCGATCGGCTGCCGGATGATCTCCAGGTCGCCGTCCTGCACGAACGACCAGTCGGAGACCGCGGCGGTCTGCGCGCGGACCTCCGCCGGGTAGTGCCCCTCCAGCAGCGGCTGCAGGAACACCTCGTTCGCGACGACGTCGATCTGCCGCTTCGCCGCGACGTCCTCGGGGGCGTCGGACGCGGCCCGGGTGACGTGCAGGTTCAGGGTGATCGAGATCTGCGCGGCGTCGCCGAGCACCTCGCGGATCGCGCGGGCGGCCAGGCCGTGCGCGAGGTTGAGGTGGTGCACGGCAGCGAGTGAGGCGGCGGGCTCGGTGCGGCCCGGGGCGTGCACGCCGGAGGCGTAGCCGAGGTACGCGGAGCACCACGGCTCGTTGAGCGTCGTCCACACGGTGACCTTGTCGCCCAGCACCTCGGCGAGCTTGCGGGCGTAGTCCGCGAACCGGTAGGCGGTCTCGCGGTTCGCCCAGCCGCCCTGGTCCTCCAGCGGCTGCGGGAGGTCCCAGTGGTACAGCGTGACGACGGGCTTGATGCCCGCGGCGATGAGCCGGTCGACGAGGTCGGTGTAGAACGCCAGGCCCTCGGCGTTCCACTCCCCCTGGCCGTCGGGCTGCACGCGCGGCCAGGCCACGGACAGCCGGTACGCCTGGAGGCCGAGCGCCTGCATCAGGGCGACGTCCTCGGGCACGCGGTGGTAGTGGTCCGCGGCGACGGCACCGGAGTCGCCGTTGAGCACGGCGCCCGGGACGGCGGAGAACGTGTCCCAGATCGACGGCCCGCGACCACCCTCGGTGGCGGCGCCCTCGATCTGGTACGCGGCGGTGGCCGACCCCCACAGGAAGTCGGCGGGGAACTGGCGTCCGGACGGACGGGACGTGGTCATGGGTTCCTCGGTCTCTCGGTCGGGCGACGGCGTTGTCGAATCGATACGATACAGGACTGTGGAAGCGCTCCCGCACCCGCTCCCCCGGCGTACGGGCGTCGAGTGGTCACCACTTGCGGGTTCCCGCGGGGCGGTTTCAGGCGGCGGTTGCAACGAGTAGGTCGTTGAGTCGTTGTGCGGGATTCTGCCAGTCCAGGGTCTCGCGGGGTCGGCCGTTGAGCTGGCGGGCGACGGCGTCGAGGTCGTCCTGGGTCCA
>NZ_RFFI01000192.1 GCF_003696205.1 Cellulomonas triticagri | reverse complement strand
CACGGGGCCGGGGCCGCCGGGTGCGCGCCGCGCGGCCCGGGTCGGCCGCGTGCCGGGCCGTGCTCACGGGGCCCACGGGGCCAGCGGGGTCGTCGGACGGGCGGGCGGCGGAGCGGGGTGTCACGTCCTCGACCGTAGGCGCGATGCCCGCGGGGCGCAGCCCCCGGTCCGGTGCTCCGGCGGCTCAGCCGACGGCCAGGCCCTCGACCACCTCGACGCCCGGGGCCGTGGCCAGCAGCGCGCCGGGCAGCGCGACCTTGGACCGCCGCAGGCCCGAGCCGATGATCACCGTGCCACCCGCCTCCGGGTCGGGGGTCGCCACGCCCGCGTCCAGCAGCACCCGGTACCCGTCCGGCAGGCCGAGCGGCGTGATGCCGCCGTACTCCATGCCGGAGTCCTCGACAGCCCGCTCCATCGGCAGGAACGACGCCTTGCGGACGTCGAGCAGCCGCTTGACCGCGGAGTTCACGTCCGCGCGGGTGGTCGCCCGCACGACGGCCGCCGCGATCCGCTCGTCACCGGCGCGCTTCCCGGCGACGAGGACGCAGTTCGCCGACACCACCAGCGGCAGGTCGTACGCCTCGGTCATCGCGGCGGTGTCCGCGAGGTCGGGGTCGATCTCGGTCACGAGGACGGCGTCGGCCACCGCCGGGTCGGCGGCCACCCAGCGGGCGAGCGCGGCCGCGGTGGCCGGTGCCAGCAGATCGGTCCGGTCGACGGCGCGCAGCCAGGTCAGGGATCCAAGCACCAAGGTCATCCCCGCAGGCTATCCACGCCTCCGCCGAGTGCGGAGGACCTGGTCCCGGATGCCCGGATCGTCCCGCGGGTTCTCCGCACTCGACGGAGCGCATCGGGCACGATGTGCGCGTGAGTGTCGATCCGTTCGCCGGTGATCCGTACGTGCTCGTGCCCGCGGCGCCGCCGCAGGGCGACTACCTGCGGCTGCGGGCGGACTCCGGGTTGTCGCCCAAGCGCCCGGAGCAGGCGGACGGCGCGCTGGCCGGCAGCTGGTCGTGGGCGCACGTCCGCACGGCGACCGGGCAGGTCGTCGCCATGGGCCGGGTGGTCGGCGACGGCGGCTGGTACTTCCTGGTCGCGGACATGGCCGTCGACCCGGAGCACCAGCGGCGCGGGCTCGGCCGCCGCGTGCTCACCCGGCTGCTCGACGACATCCGGTCCCGGGCACCGCAGGGCGCGTACGTCACCCTCGTCGCGGACCCGCCCGGGCGCCGGCTGTACGAGTCGCTCGGCTTCCGCGACGTCGCCCCGGGCGCCACGGGCATGGTCCTGGACCTCGCGGTCCCCGACGAGGGCGGTCAGCGGGCGTAGGTCGGGGTGAGCAGGGCGCGCGCCGTCGTGTGGAACAGCGCGGTGAAGGCGGCCGCGGTCGGGGTCGTCTCCGGGGTGATGCCGAGGTGCTCGACGTCGAGCGCGTGCACCGCGAAGACGTAGCGGTGCGGACGGTCCCCGGGCGGCGGGGCCGCGCCCGCGTACCCGACGGAGCCGCCGTCGTTGCGGACCTGGAACGCGCCCGGCGGCAGCAGCTCCCCACCGGGTGACCCCGCGCCGCGCGGCAGCGACGTCGTGCTCACCGGGACGTCCACCACGGTCCAGTGCCAGAACCCGGCGGGCGTCGGCGCGTCCGGGTCGAAGCAGCTCACCACGAACGAGCGGGTGCCGTCGGGGAAGCCCGACCACTCCAGCGCCGGGGACAGGTCCTCGCCGTCCGCGACGAACGTGGTCGCGAGCGGCTCGCCGTGCACGACGTCCGTGCTCGCGAGGTCGAAGGTCGCGACGGACGGCAGCAGGGCGTAGGGCTCGGGGGCGACGGGACGGGTCAGCGAGACGGCCATGGTCCTCCTCGGGGTCGGCCGCGCGCGGGTCGTGCGGCGCGCGGCGGCGGTGCTCTCCCTCGTCATCCTGCCCCCGGTGCGGTCGGGACGCAGGTCGCGGGGTGAAGTCGGCGACCCGGTGCCGGGTATGTCAGCATGTGCTGGCAGAATCGAACACGTGTTCGAAGTGAGGTGTGCCGATCGGCGGCGCGGACGTGCAGCCGGACGGGGGAGGTGGGGGCGGTGAGCCACGAGGACCGGATCGCCCGGGCGCGCGCCGCCCTCGCGCACGCCGAGCTCCGCACCGGCGCGCGCGTCGTCCGACCCGCCCCGGCTGCACCCGCTGTGCCCGTGGTGTCCGTCGGCGCGACGGCGCTCGCGGCCCCGGACCGGGAGGCCCGGCCCGTCGCGGTCGTCACGCCCGCCCCGGCACCCGCCGCCGACCGTCCCGGCCCGGTCGCCGTCCCCGACCGGGCTGACCGGAACGACCAGGCCGGCCGGGACGACCGGGCCGACCGGGTTGACCGGCCCGCGCGCCCGGTCGCCGTCCCCGCGCCCGGTGCCCCCACGTCCGGCGTCCGCCCGGCGCGGGGTCCGCTGCTGCTCACCGACCGCCCGCCGCTCGCGGTGCCCCCGGCGCTGACCCCGCTGCTCCCGGACGGCCTGCGCCGGGGCAGCACCACCGCCGTGCTCGGCTCCACCTCGCTGGTGCTCGCGATGATCGCCGCCGCGTGCACCGCCCGGGAGGCGTGGGCGGCGGTGGTCGGGCAGCCGAGCCTCGGGCTGCTCGCCGCCGCGCAGACCGGTGTGGCCCTGGAGCGCCTGGCCGTCGTGCCCCGCCCCGGGGTGGAGGCGCCGACGGTGGTCGCGGCGCTGCTCGACGGGATCGACGTCGTCGTGGTGGGTCCGGGCGCGCACCTGGCCGACGCCGACCGGCGGCGGCTGATGGCCCGTGCCCGGGACCGCGGCTCGGTGCTGCTGTCGACCGCGCCGTGGCCGGGTGCGGGCACGGTGCTGACCGTGGAGGGCGGCCGGTGGTCCGGTGTCGGCGAGGGCGACGGCCGGCTGCGGGCGCACGAGCTGCACCTCACCCGCACGGGGCGCGGCAGCGCGGGGCAGGCGCAGGACCTGCGGGTCGTGCTGCCGCTGGAGGTCGGCACCGACCCGTACGGCATCCCCGCGGCACCGGCTCCCGCCCCGGCGGCCCGCCGGACCGGGCTGAGGCTGGTCGGATGAGCACCCGCACCACCGTCGTGTGGGTGCCGGACTGGCCGGTCGTCGCCGCGGTGCGCGGCGCGGACGTGCCGCCCCACCTGCCCGCCGCCGTGCAGCACGGCGCCCGCCTCGTCGCCGTGTCCGCGCTCGCGCGCGCCCAGGGGGTGCGGCGGGGGATGCGGCGGCGCGAGGCGCAGGGCGTGTGCCCGGAGCTGGTGCTGCTGCCCGCCGACGAGGACCGCGACGCCCGGCTGTTCGAGCCGGTCGCCGTCGCGGCGGAGGCGGTGGTCGCGGGCATCGAGGTCGTCCGGCCGGGGATGCTGCTGCTGCCCGCGGGCGGGGCCGCCCGGTACCACGGCACCGAGGTGACGCTCGCCGAGCGGCTGGTGTCCGAGGTCGCGTCCCGCACCGGCCACGAGTGCCAGGTCGGCACCGCCGACGGCCTGCTCGCCGCGGTGCTGGCGGCCCGCACCGACGCCGTCGTGCCCGCGGGCGGGTCGCGGGCGTTCCTCGCGCCGCGCCCGGTGAACGACCTCGCCCCGGTGGCCGTCTCCGACGAGGCCGTCCGGGCGGTCGCGGACCTGGTGGACCTGCTGCGCCGGCTCGGGCTGCGGACCCTCGGCGACCTCGCGGCGCTCGGGGCGGGGGACGTGCACGCCCGGTTCGGCACCTGGGGGACCTGGGCGTGGACCCTGGCCCGCGGCGAGGACCTGCGCCCGCCCGCGCGCCGTCGCCCCGAGGCGGACCTGGAGGTCGGCGCCGCCCTGGACCCGCCCGCGCAGCGGGTCGACGTCGCGACGTTCGCCGGGCGGCGGCTGGCCGAGGACCTGCACGCCCTGCTCACCGCGCACTCGGTCACCTGCGGGCGGCTGCGGATCACCGCGCGCACCGAGGACGGCACCGAGCTCAGCCGCGCGTGGCGCACGGACACCGGCGGCCTCGGCGGGCTGTCCGCCGCGCGGATCACCGACCGGGTGCGCTGGCAGCTCGAGGGCTGGCTGTCCGCGGCGGCCGTCGAGCGCGGGAGCCACCGGGCGCAGGCGGCGCGCGGCCGCCGAGGGCGCGACGTCGAGGAGGTCGGCGTCGTCGACCCCGACCCGGACGACCACGACGACGCCGTCGCGCTGGTCTGGCTGGGCATCACCGCCGAGGACGTCGCGCCCGCCGGGGCCGAGCAGGGCCGGCTCTGGGGCGGCGCGTCCGGCGGCGACCTGCGCGCGCACCGCGCCCTGGACCGGGTGCAGGGGCTGCTCGGCGGCGACGGCGTGCTCACCGCCGCGCTGCAGGGCGGGCGGGACGTGCGGGACCAGGTGCACCTGCAGCCCTGGGG
>NZ_RFFI01000191.1 GCF_003696205.1 Cellulomonas triticagri | reverse complement strand
CTCAGGCCGCGGGGGCCACGGCGGCCGCCGCGGCGCGGGCCGCGGCGGGCAGCGCCGCGAGGACGCGGTCGAGCGCCGCGTCGTCGTGCGCCGCGGAGAGGAACCACGCCTCGAACGCCGACGGCGGCGCGTACACCCCGTCGCGCAGCAGGCTGTGGAAGAACGCCGGGTAGCGCCACGCCTCGGAGGCGAGCACCTGGGCGTAGTCCCGGGCGCCCGCGTCCGTGCCGAGCACGGTGCTGAACAGGTTGCTGGCCCGCTGCACGGTGTGCGGCAGACCGGCGGCGGCGAACGCCTCCGACACCGCGGCCTGCACGGTGGCGGACGCGGTGTCGACGCGGGCGTACACCGCGTCGTCCGCGAGCCGGAGCGTCGCCAGGCCCGCGGCGGTCGCGACCGGGTTCCCGGACAGCGTGCCTGCCTGGTAGACGGGGCCGAGCGGGGCGAGCGCGTCCATGACCTCGGCGCGGCCGCCGAGCGCGGCGACGGGCAGCCCGCCGCCGACGACCTTGCCGAAGGTCAGCAGGTCCGGCGTCCAGCCCTCGCGCTGCGCCTCCAGGCCCCACCAGCCCGCGGGGCCGACGCGGAACCCGGTCAGCACCTCGTCCTGGATGAGCAGGGCACCGTGGGCGTGCGCGATCCGGGCCAGGGCGGCGTTGTAGCCGGGCGGCGGCGGGACGACGCCCATGTTCGCCGGGGCGGCCTCGTAGATGATCGCGGCGACCGTGGGGCCGTGCTCCGCGAACGCGGCCTCGACGGCGGCGACGTCCCCGTAGGGCAGCACGATGGTCTCGGCGGCGATCGACGCGGGGACACCCGCCGACCCGGGCAGCGCGAGCGTCGCGACCCCGGACCCGGCGGCGGCCAGCAGGCCGTCGGAGTGGCCGTGGTAGTTGCCCGCGAACTTGATGACCCGGTCGCGGCCGGTGACGCCCCGGGCGACGCGGATGGCCGTCATGGTCGCCTCGGTGCCGGTGGACACCAGGCGCAGCCGTTCGACCGCGGGGACGCGCTCGCGGACGGCCTCGGCCAGCTCGACCTCGGCGAGCGTCGGCGCGCCGAAGCCCAGGCCGCGCGCGGCGGCCTCCTGCACCGCGGCGACGACCTCGGGGTGCGCGTGCCCGAGCAGCGCGGGGCCCCACGACCCGACGAGGTCGACGTACTCGCGCCCCTCGACGTCGGTGACGTACGCGCCGCGCGCCGAGGCCAGGAAGCGCGGCGCCCCGCCGACCGAGCCGAACGCGCGCACCGGCGAGCTCACCCCGCCCGGGGTGACGCCCAGCGCCCGCTCGAACAGCTCCTCCGACGTGGTCATCGCCACTCCTCCCGCAGCCAGTGGGCCAGCTCGACGGCCCAGTACGTCAGCACCTGGTCGGCGCCCGCGCGCCGGATCCCCAGGACGGACTCGGTGATCGCCCGCCGCCGGTCCAGCCAGCCCTGCGCGGCGGCGGCCTCGACCATCGCCATCTCGCCGGACACCTGGTACGCCGCGACCGGCACGGTGCTGGTGGCGGCGACGTCGGCGAGCACGTCCAGGTACGCCCCGGCGGGCTTCACCATGACGACGTCGGCGCCCTCCTCGATGTCGAGGGCCACCTCGCGCAGCGCCTCGCGGCGGTTGGCGGGGTCCATCTGGTAGGTCCGGCGGTCGCCGTCGAGCGTCGACTCGACCGCGTCGCGGAACGGCCCGTAGAGCACGCTCGCGTACTTGGCGGCGTAGGCCAGCACGGCGACGTCGGTGCGCCCGGCGGCGTCGAGGACGTCCCGGATGACGCCGACCTGGCCGTCCATCATCCCGCTGGGCGCGACCATGTGGGCGCCCGCGGCGGCCTGCGCGAGCGCCATCTCCGCGTACCGGACCAGGGTCGCGTCGTTGTCCACCGAGCCGTCGGCGGTCAGGACGCCGCAGTGCCCGTGGTCGGTGAACTCGTCCAGGCACAGGTCCGCCTGCACGACCAGGGCGTCCCCGACCTCGGCGCGCACGTCCGCGATGGCCTGGTTGAGCACGCCGTCGGGGTCGGTCGCGCCGGAGCCGTCGGCGTCGCGCACGAGGGGGACGCCGAACAGGTTGACGCCGCTGATGCCCGCGGCGGCGGCCTCCGCGACCGCGCGGCGCAGCGAGTCGCGCGTGTGCTGGACGACGCCCGGCATCGACGCGATCGGCGCGGGCTCGGCCAGGCCCTCCTTGACGAACAGCGGCAGCACGAGGTCGGCCGGGTGCAGCCGCACCTCGCTGACGGACCGGCGCAGGCCGGGGTTGCCGCGCAGGCGGCGGGGCCGGACGCGGCCGGGACGGGCCGCCGCGACGGCCTCGACGGGGCTGAGCGGGGCGGGCGCGGGTGCGCCGGTGGTGCGGGGCTCGGTCATGCGTGCTCTCCGGGGTGCTGCTCGGGGTCGGTGCGCGCGCCCGTCCGGGCGGTGACCGCTGCGGTCAGGGCGGCGACGAGGCCGCCCGGGGTCTGGTCCTCGGCGACGGCGTCCACCCGCAGGCCGAGCCGCCGCGCCTCCGCGGCCGTCGACCCGCCGATGCAGCACACCAGGGTCCTCGCGGGCGGGGCGCCGAGCATGGTCAGCAGGTTGCGGGCGGTGCTGCCCGAGGTCAGCAGCACGGCGTCGGTGCCGCCGGCGGCCCACGCGGCGCGCTCCTCGGGCTCGGGCGCCGGGCCGGGCACCGTCTGGTACGCCACGACGACGTCGACCGGCCAGCCGTGCGCGGTCAGGCCCTCGGCCAGCGTCGGGGCGGCGAGGTCGCCGAGCGGGAGCAGCACGCGCGCGGGGTCCTCCCCGGCGGGCGGCCACGCGGCCAGCAGCGTCGCTGCGGAGCTGCGGCCGGTCGGCACGAGGTCCACCTCGACGCCCGCCTCGCGCAGCGCCCGGGCGGTGGACCCGCCGACGGCCGCGACGCGGACGCCGTCGAGCAGCCCGGCCAGGGTGTGCCCGGTCTCGTCGGCACGGTCCACGAGCACCGGCACGGCGGCGGCGCTGGTCACGGCGACCCAGCCGTAGTACCCGACCTCGAGCGCGAGCAGGGCGTCGTCCAGCTCGGTGGGGTCGTGCGGCGGGACGGTCTGGATGAGCGGGACGACCTGCGGCTGCGCCCCGGCGGCGGTCAGCGCGATCACCAGCGGGTCGGGGCCGGGGGTCTCCCGGGGGACGAGGACGGTGAGCCCGGCCAGCGGGGCGGCGGTCACGCGCGACCGCCCGCGGCGAGGTCCGCCAGGTCGGCCGCGCCGTCGGCGAGCAGGGTCTCCGCCAGCCGGGTGCCGAGCCCCGCGGCGGCCAGGGCGGTGCGGGCCGCGTCGTCGGTGGCGCTGCCGTCGAGGGTCAGCGCGTCGGACCGGTGCAGGGACGCGGTGCCGTCGGTGCGCAGCACGACGGCGGACAGGGTGAGCACCCCGTCGTCGCCGAGGCGGGCGTGGGCGCCGACGGGGGCGGCGCACCCGGCCTCCAGCCGGTTGAGCAGCGCCCGCTCGGCCAGCACGGCGAGGTGGGTCGGCCGGTGGTCCAGGGCGGCGAGCGCGGCCGCGAGCGGCGTGCCCGCGACGGCGTCCTCGGCGCGCACCTCGACCGCCAGGGCGCCCTGGGCGGGCGCGGGCGTCATCACGTCCGGCGGCAGCGCCTCGGTGACGGCGTCCAGCCGGTCCAGCCGCGCCAGCCCGGCGGCGGCGAGCACCACGGCGTCGAGGTCGTCCTCGATGCGACGCAGGCGGGTGTCGACGTTGCCGCGGATGTCCACCACCCGCAGGTCGGGCCGGGCCGCGAGCAGCTGCGCGGCGCGGCGCGGCGAGCCCGTGCCGACGGACGCGCCCTCGGGCAGGGTCGCCAGCGTCCAGCCCTCGCGGGCGCACAGGGCGTCCCGCGGGTCCTGCCGCACGGGCACCGCGGCGACCACCAGGCCGGGGGCGGGGGTGGTCGGCAGGTCCTTGAACGAGTGCACCGCGACGTCGCAGCGCCCGTCGAGCAGCGCGTCCCGCAGCGCGGTGACGAACACCCCGGTGCCGCCGAGCGTCGCGAGCGACCCGGTGAGCCGGTCGCCGTCCGTGCGGACCCGCACGAGCTCGTGGTCACCGGCACCCAGCGCGGTCAGCGCGTCCGCCACGTGTCCCGTCTGCGTCAGGGCGAGCACGCTCGCACGGGTGCCGACCCGGACCGTCTGGGGCATGCCCCCAGTCTCGGTCACCCCGCGCGGGGTTGTCGAAACCCGGCCCTCGGGCCTGGGGACGACGAGCGCGGCGGCGGTGCGGCGGGCGTCCGGGACCACCGAGGCGAGGCCGTTGCCGGCCACCCACGCCCCGACCACGGCGAGCCCGGGCACCTCGGCCACGGCCGCGCGCACCGCCTCGACCGTCCGGCGGTGCGCGGGGCTGGGGACGGGCAGCCCCTGCCGCCAGCGCACCCGCGCCGACGCGC
>NZ_RFFI01000190.1 GCF_003696205.1 Cellulomonas triticagri | reverse complement strand
CGCCGGGCGCCCGTCGGTGCGCTGGCGCGTCGAGCACGCCCGCGCGACCCGCGCCGCCGTCGCGCAGGCCTCGGCGGCCGCCGCGCAGGCCTCGGCCGCGAAGGACGCGGTCACGGCCAAGGTCCGCGACACCCTCTCCTGAGCGCACGCCGCCGAGTGCGGAGAACGCGGCCCGGGATGCCCGGTTCGGGGCGCATCTTCTCCGCACCCGGTGCCGTCCGCCCCCGCGGACCGGGACGGTCGCGCACGTGGGCCCGGACGGCAGCGCGAGCGGACCGGGGACCGGACGCGGACCGGGGCCGGGCCGCGTGGCCGATAACCTGGACCGCATGACCTCCCCCGACGTCGCCGCCCCCGACTGGCCCGCCCCCACCGCGGCCGGACCGCTGGACGCGACGGTCGAGGTGCCGGGGTCGAAGTCGCTGACCAACCGCTATCTCGTGCTGGCGGCGCTCGCCGACGGGCCTGGGCGGCTGCGCGCCCCTCTGCGGTCCCGGGACACGCTGCTCATGGCGCAGGCGCTGCGCGACCTGGGCGCCCGCATCGAGGACGACCCCGCTGCGCCCGGCGACTGGCTGGTCACCCCGCTCCCCCTCGCCGGTCCCGCCGGGGCCACCGCGGGCACCGCGACGGTCGACTGCGGGCTCGCGGGCACGGTCATGCGGTTCCTGCCCGCCGTCGCGGCGCTGGCCGACCGGCCCGTGCGGTTCGACGGCGACGCCGGCGCCCGGGTCCGCCCCATGGGCCCCGTCCTGGCGGCCCTGCGGGACCTCGGCGTCGAGGTCACCGAGCACGGCGAGCCCGGGCACCTGCCGTTCACCGTGGCGGGGTCCGGCGGCGTGCCCGGCGGTGCGGTCGACGTCGACGCGTCCGCGTCCTCGCAGTTCGTGTCAGGCCTGCTGCTCGCCGCCGCGCGGTTCGGCCGCGGCCTCACCGTCCGGCACACGGGTCCGACGCTGCCGAGCCTGCCGCACATCGAGATGACCGTCGCGGTGCTGCGCGCCGCCGGGGTCGAGGTCGACGACTCCCGCCCGACGATCTGGCGCGTCGAGCCCGGGTCGATCGCGGCCCGGGACGTGCGGGTGGAGCCGGACCTGTCCAACGCCGCGCCGTTCCTGTGCGCCGCGGTCGTCGCGGGCGGCACCGTGCGCGTCCCCGGATGGCCCGCCAGCACCACGCAGCCCGGCGGTCTGCTGCCCGGCATCCTGGAGCAGATGGGCGCGACGACCTCCCTGGACGGGGACGTCCTGTCCGTGTCCGGCACCGGCGTCGTGCACGGGGTCGACCTCGACCTGCGCGCCGCAGGCGAGATCGCCCCGACCATCGCCGCGCTCGCCGCGCTCGGCGACGGCCCCACCCGGCTGCGCGGCATCGCGCACCTGCGGGGCCACGAGACGGACCGCCTCGCCGCACTGTCAGCCGAGATCACCCGGCTCGGCGGGCAGGCCGAGCAGACCGCCGACGGGCTGGTCATCACCCCGCGCCCCCTGCACGGCGGCACCGTGCGCACCTACGCCGACCACCGGATGGCGACCTTCGGGGCGCTGCTCGGCCTCGCCGTCCCCGGCGTCCTCGTGCAGGACGTCGCCACGACCGCCAAGACCATCCCCGACTTCGTCGGGCTGTGGGACGGGATGCTCGCGTGAGCGCGGCGACCGGCGGGGTGCGCTGACCGTGGCACGGCGCGCGCTCGACGAGTCCGACGTCCGGGTCCGGCCCAGCCGCAAGAGCTCCCGGCCCCGCACCAAGACGCGACCCGAGCACGCCGACGCCGACCGGGCCCTGGTCACCGGCGTCGACCGTGGCCGGTACACCGTCCTCGTGGACCCCGACGGGCCCGACGAGCGCGTCGCCGTGGCGATGAAGGCGCGCGAGCTCGGCCGCGACCGCGTCGTCCCCGGGGACCGCGTCGACCTCGTCGGCGACACCTCCGGGGCGGACGGGTCGCTCGCCCGCATCGTGCGGATCGTGGAGCGCACCACCGTGCTGCGCCGCACCGCCGACGACACCGACCCGTACGAGCGGGTCATCGTCGCCAACGCCGACCAGCTCGTCGTCGTCACCGCGCTCGCCGACCCCGAGCCGCGCACCCGCATGATCGACCGCTGCGTCGTCGCCGCGTACGACGCCGGGATGGGCGTCCTGCTCGCGCTCACCAAGGCCGACCTCGCCGACCCCGCGGCGCTGCGTGCCCTGTACGAGCCGATCGGCGTGCGGGTCGTGGTCACCAGCCGCACCGACGACGCGTTCTCCGGGCTCGACGACCTGCGCGACGAGCTCGCCGGGCGCACCTCCGTGCTCGTCGGGCACTCCGGCGTCGGCAAGTCCACCCTCGTCAACGCCCTCGTGCCCGACGCCGCCCGGGCCACCGGCGTGGTCAACGACGTCACCGGGCGCGGCCGGCACACCTCCACCTCCGCCGTCGCGCTGCGGGTCCCCGGGCCCGCCGGGACCTGGGTGATCGACACCCCCGGCGTGCGGTCGTTCGGGCTCGCGCACGTCGACCCCGACCACCTGCTCGGGGCGTTCGCGGACCTCGCCGACGTCGCGCAGGAGTGCCCGCGCGGCTGCACCCACGCCGCCGACGCCCCCGACTGCGCCCTGGACGACTGGGTCGCCGACGCCCCCGACGACGACACCCGCGCCGCCCGTACCGCACGGGTCGACTCGTTCCGGCGTCTGCTGGTCAGCCGGACCGGCGCGGCCGAACCCGGTGCGTGACGCGCGCGCCGGTAGGTTGGGGCCCATGACCCGGTACGACGACGACCTGCGCCTCGCCCACGTGATCGCCGACCAGGTCGACTCCCTGACCATGTCGCGGTTCAAGGCGCAGGACCTCCGGGTCGAGACCAAGCCCGACCTCACGCCCGTCTCCGACGCCGACCGCACCGCCGAGGAGCTCATCCGCTCCCAGCTGTCCCGGGCCCGCCCGCGCGACGCCGTGCACGGCGAGGAGATGCCCGACACCGGGCACGGCCCCCGCCGCTGGGTCGTCGACCCGATCGACGGCACCAAGAACTTCGTGCGCGGCGTGCCCGTCTGGGCGACGCTGATCGCGCTGCTCGACGGGGACGAGGTCGTCGTCGGGCTCGTCAGCGCCCCCGCCCTGGGTCGCCGCTGGTGGGCCGCCACCGGCTCCGGTGCCTGGACCGGGCGCTCGCTCGCCTCCGCGACGCGGATGCAGGTCTCCGAGGTCGGGCGCCTCCAGGACGCGTCGCTGTCGTACTCCAGCCTCAGCGGGTGGGAGGAGCGCGACCGCCTCGACCACTTCCTCGACCTCTCGCGGCGCGTGTGGCGGACCCGCGCCTACGGCGACTTCTGGTCCTACGTCCTCGTCGCCGAGGGCGCCGTCGACCTCGCCGCCGAGCCCGAGCTCGCCCTGCACGACATGGCCGCGCTCGTCCCCATCGTCACGGAGGCGGGCGGGCGGTTCACGTCCGTGCAGGGCGTCGACGGCCCGTTCGGCGGGTCCGCGCTGGTGTCCAACGGGCGCCTGCACCACGCCGCCCTGCAGGTCCTCGACCCGCTCGACGAGGCGCTCCGCGACTGAGGCGCCGACCCGCTCAGCGCGGGATGCGGTCCAGCTCGGTCGCGTCGTACCAGAGCAGGTCGCGCTCGGCGAGGGCGTCCAGCGCCGCGTCATCGCCGTCCAGCGCCCGCGCGACCTCGTCCCGCGCGGCGGGCTCGTCGACGTGCGCGCACACGACGTCGTCCCGGGACACCGGCTCGAGCAGCGTCACCAGGCTCACCGCCTCGTCATCCACCCCCTCGCCCTCGGCCCCGGCAGCCACGGCGGAGTCCGCGACCTCGACCGTCACGACCAGGCGCAGCCCCGGCGCCGACGGCCGCGACGCCAGCAGCACCAGCGCGTCGTCCGCGGCCATCAGCTGCGCCGCGAACTCCACGCCCTCCTCGTCCTCCTCCGGCAGCAGCGCCACCAGACCCGGCGTGACGGCGTGCGCACGACGCGGCGCGGGCAGCGGGGCCCGGCCCCGCAGCAGGTCGTCCAGCTCGTCCAGGGTCGCAGGCAGGTAGAGGCGCACGACCCCAGTGTGCCCGGTCGGCGCGCTCCCGTCGCGCACCGGCACGCGCCCTGCGGTCCCGGCAACGAGGAGCTAACACGGACCAACCCGGACGAGTCCCACGCCGCCGTCCACAGCAGGCGACGCCGTCTGGACCCTCGTCCGCGCGACCAGGTACAGATGGGGCACGCCCGGGGACCATCCGACGACGGAGAACACCATGAGCCACGACCGCCCACCGCCCACCGGCGCGCACCGGACCCTCCGGGCGCGCGCCCGCGCTCAGGTGCGGGTCGTCCCCCAGCCGCTCCCGCCCGCCGAGAGCGCGGACCACCGGGGCCCGCGACGCTCGCGGCCGACCACAGCACCGACCGGCACCCTCGACGGGGCACCCCGCGAGCCGGCCGAGCGGGCCGGGCTGCC
>NZ_RFFI01000019.1 GCF_003696205.1 Cellulomonas triticagri | reverse complement strand
GAGGCGCTCCTGCTCGGCCTGCCACTGCGCCTCGGCCTCCGCCACGGCGGCCCTCCCCGCCGCGAGGGCGTCGACGTGCGCGAGCAGCCCGGCGGTGCGGGCGACCAGGTCCTCGGTGCCCGCCGGTGCCGGCGCGTCCCGGTCCTGCCCGGCCGCGTCGAGGGCCGCCGCGAGCGTGGCCCGGGCCATGTCGTCGAGCACCCGCCCCTCGGATGCGGACAGCACCCCCCGGGCCTCGTCGACGGCGGCGCCGAGCGCCGCGACCGCAGCGTCGTGCCCGGTCACGGCCTCGGCGTGCTCGAACGCCGCCTGCGCGTCGCGCACCGCGCCGGTGGCCTCCCGCAGGTCCGCGGCGCGCTCGGCGACGGCCGCCGCGTTCACCTCCGCCGCCGCGGTGCGGGCCGAGCGGTTCGCCTCGGGGTCGACGTCCTGGTCCGGCAGCCCCGTCAGCAGGGTCGCGAGGTCGCGGCGCACGGTCTCGTCGCCGACGCGCCCGGCGGACGCGGCGAGCACGTCCCGGCCGTCGTCGCGCGCGGCGCGCAGGTCGCGGACGGCCTCCGCGAGCGCCTCCTCGGCGGCACCGAGCGCCACCGCGGCACGGGCGTCCGCCTGCCGGTAGAGGGTCAGCCCGCCGCCCAGGAGCAGCGCGGTGAGGGCGACGGCCCCCGCTCGCACGAGCAGGCGCCGACGGGGCGACGGCGCTCCGTCGGGACCAGGGGCGGGCAGCGGTGCGGACGGTGCGGGAGGTGCGGGAGGTGCGCTCATGGGGGTGGTGCTCCAGGGTCGGATCCAGGGTGAGCGCGGCTGAGCCACCGACCCTAGCGAGCCCCGCCCGCTCCGCTCCAACCCCGCCGGTCCCCCTGTGGACCACCGACCGCTACGGGCGCGCCCGCCACCGCCAGACGCCGAGCGCGAGGGCGCCGAGCAGCAGCGTCCCGAGGATCGTCACCACCCGCCACACGACGGTCGCGGCGACCACCTCCGGCTCGACCGCGGCGCCCCCGGCGCCGACGTACCAGGCGAGCAGCAGCGCGTCGAGCACCCCAAACCCGAACAGCGGCAGGATCGTCAGCGGGTAGAGCAGCAGGAGCACCCCGACGACGAGCGTCGCGGGCAGCACGTCGGCCGGGACGCCGACGAACCGGACGGCGAGCAGGAGCACGGTCGCGTCGGCGAGCACCATGCCGGTCAGCGCGACGAGCGACGGGACGGTGCCGGTGCGCATCGAGGACGCCGTCTGGTTGCGCAGGTCGACCACCCTGGCCGCCCACGTCGCCGGGTCGACGCCGGGCCGGACCCGCCGGGCGAGCCTCCCGGCGACGGTGCCCACCCCGAGCGCCAGCCGCTCGCTGCGCAGCACCACCGCCAGCAGGACCAGGACGAGGACCGCCGCGACCGCGCACGCGCCGCCGATCAGCCAGTGCCGTCCCTCCAGCCCGTGCGCGGCGAGCAGCGCGAGCCCGAGGGCGGGCACCGCGAACCGCACGGCGTAGAACTGCACGGCGTTGAGGGTGACGCCCGCCATGCCGAGCACGGGGTCGAGCCGCCAGGAGCGGAACATCGCGACCCGCACGGCGATGTCGGCGGGTGGCGGCGCGACGGTGGCGACGAGGTTGGCGGTGAGGTCGTTCTGGGTGGACCGGACCAGTCCGAGCCCGGGCAGGAACCGGGTGAGCGGCACGGCGTTGAGCACCTGGCGCGCGAGCAGCGCGGCGGTGAGCGGCAGCGCCACCCACGGGTCGAGCCGACCGAGCGCCGCCGCGACGGCCGTCCAGTCGACGCGGCCCACGAGCTGCGCGACGAGCCGGAAGACCAGCACGCCCACCACGAGCGCGACGAGCACGCGCAGCCACGTGCGGCGGCGCCGGACCTGCTCCGCCACGCGCCGTCAGCTCGTCGCGAGGGCCCACACGACGTCGTCGCCACCGGCGGGCAGCGTCACGGTCCCGCTCTCCCCGACGGTCACGTCGAGGTCGGCGGCCGGGTCGGCGCCGTCCGGCAGCGCGACGACGGTGGTCGCGGGTACGTAGTCCATCGTGCAGGGCCCGTCGCCGGGCTCGGGGAACGTGACGGTGACCGCGCCGTCGCCGGTCTGCTCCGCGGTGTCGTCGGGGACCGCGGGGCAGGTGCTGGACCCGAAGGTGACGACGTAGATCAGCGTGTCGTCGGCGGACCGTGCCGCCCCGGCCTGGGCGTCCGTGGGCTGCGGGCCGAACCCGTCGGGCAGCCCGACGACCGTCGACCCGGCGACGAGGTCGAGGGCGGCCGCCGTCGGGGCGTCGGTGGTGGGCTCGGACGCGGTGGGCTCCGCTCCGGGTTCCCCGGACGCGCAGGCGACGAGCAGGGCGGCGGTGGCGAGGGCGAGCCCCCCGCCGACCGTCCGGCGGCGGCGGCGGGGACTGCTGGGGGCTGTGCTCACGGGTGCGCTCCGATCCGGTGCTGCGGCGGCCACGGCCCGGTCCCGCACACGCGGGTGCCCGGTCCGTCCGACAGTAGCCGCCCGGACCCCTGCGCACCCGTCACCAGCACCCCTACCCCGGACACCCGGGCGACCTCGGCACCACACGGTCGAGCGAAATCGGACGAATCACCACATTTCCGGAGGAAAACGCGCGTACGCTACCGCCGTGCCGCGAGTGCCGGAGGATCCCAGCGACCTGGCCCTGGCACGTGCGGTGCCCGGGATCGGCGACACCGTCGGGATGCCCGGCGGCACCGCCTGGGAGCCGAAGTGGGACGGCATGCGCGTCCTGGCGATCGTCGACGGTCCCGGCACGGAGCTGCGGTCCCGGCAGGGCGCCAACCTGACCTGGGCGTTCCCCGAGGTCACGCACGCCGTCGCGAACCTGGTGCCCGCCGGGTCCGTCCTGGACGGCGAGCTGGTCGTGCGCCTGCACGACCGGGTCGACTTCGGGGCGTTGCAGCGTCGGCTGGCGGCGCCGAACCCGGCCGCGCTGGCCGCACAGGCGCCGGCGGCCTACATCGCCTTCGACGTGATCCGGCGCGAGCACGGCGACCTGCGCGACCTGCCGTTCATCGAGCGCCGGATCGCCCTGGAGGAGCTCGCCGCCTCGTGGACCGACCCGCTCACGATGTCCGCGCTGACGGGTGACGTCGACCTCGCCGCGCACTGGTTCCACGTCCTGACCGGGCAGGGCGTGGACGGCCTGGTCGCCAAGGGCCTCGACCAGCCGTACCGCGCCGGGACACGGGACTGGCGCAAGGTCAAGCACCGCACGTCCGTCGACCTGGTCGCCACCGCGATCACCGGGCCGGTGGACCAGCCCGGGGCGCTGCTGCTCGCCCTCCCCGTCGACGGCGAGCTCGTGCCCGTGGGCCGGTCGCGCTCGCTCGGCCCGGCCGCCGCGCTCGCGCTGGCCCGGCAGATCACGCCGCTGGGGATGCCGTCGGCCATCGCGACGAGCATCGCTCCGCTGGTGGTCGAGGTGTCCGCGGACGTCCCGTGGTCCGGCGGGCGGCTGGCCCAGCCCGCGCAGCTGCTGCGCGCCCGACCGGAGCTGCACCCCGTGGAGGTCGGCTCCGACGCCGTCCTCGTCGGCTGCGACTGACCTCCGGCGTCGTCGCGCACCCGGGAGCGTCCCCCGACGGGTGGACGTGTTTCCCCCTCACGGATCCGCCCCGGAGCCGACCGGCCCCACCACCCGCGGCCGCACGCCCGCGCACCCGAGCCCGCCCCGGGGCGGACGACGCACCCGGGCGCCGCCCGGAAGGGTCGAGGACGACGTCCCCGACCCCGAGGAGCCCCCGTGACCCACCTGGGAACGCGCCCCACCACGACCCCACCCCCGGTCGTCGCACCGCACCGCCGCTTCGTCGCCCTCGACGTCGCCCGCGCGCTCGCGGTGACCGGCATGATGGCGGCCCACCTCGTGCCGCTGCCCCCCGGCGTCCTGAGCCGCGTGGTCAGCGGCTTCCCCTCGACCCTGTTCGCGGTGCTCGCGGGCGCGAGCGCCGTCCTCGCGACGCGGCGCCACGCGGGCCGACCCGTCGCGGCCTCCGTGTCCCTGGTCGCCCGCGGCGCGGCCGTGGCCGCCGTCGGCGCGCTGCTCGGTCTCGCGCCGTCCGGGGTGATGGTCGTGCTGGTCTACCTCGGCGTCGCCCTGGCGCTCGGGGCGGTGCTCGTGCACCTGCGCACGTCCGTGCTGGCCGCGCTCGCGGTGCTCCTCACCGCCACCGGGCCGTTCCTGACGTCGGCGGTGCGGGACGCGCGGCACGTGCAGTCGCTGGGCGAGCTGTCCTGGGAGTCCCCCGCCGACTGGGTCACGTCGGTGCTGTTCACCGGCGCCTACCCGGTGATCACCTGGACGGTCTACGTCACCACGGGGATCGTCCTGGCCCGGACGATGGTCGCCGCGCACCGCCGGGACGCGGAGGCGGGGACGCGCGCCGCCTCCCGCACCTGGGCGCTGCGGTGCGCGCTCGGCGGGCTGGTCGTCACCGCCGCCGTCGCCGTCGTGGACGCCACGTACCGCACGCTCGTCGCGGTCCCCGCGCTCGCCGAGCAGACCGGGCTCGACCAGCAGACCGTGGAGCAGGTGCTCGCCTCGCCCGCCTTCGGGGCGTCGTCGGGCGCGTCCTGGGACAGCGTCCTGCTCGCGACCGCCCACAGCGGGCACGTCGCCGACGTGCTGCTGACCGCCTCGGCCGCGGTCGCCGTGACCGGGGCGCTGACCCTCGCGCTGCGCCACGACGGCGCGCACCGGGCGCTGCGTCCGCTGGCCTGGCTCGGGGCGGTCCCCCTGACCGTCTACGTCCTGCACGTGCTCAGCACCTGGCTGTGGACGTCGACCGCCACACCCACGGTCGGCGGGGGCAGCGCCGTGCTGGCGGGCAGCGTGGCGGCGGCGGCCCTGCTCGGCTGGGTCCTGCACCGGGCCGGGCGGCGCGGCCCGCTCGAGGCCGCCGTCTCCGCCGCGTCCTCGCTCGCCACCCGCGGGCTGCTGCGGGGTGACCCCGCCGCGCGCGGGCGGGCCTAGCCCGCCTGGGCGTCCCGGGCCTCGGCGATCTCCTGCGCGTCCGGCGACCCGGTGCGCTGGACCGACAGGTCCCCGCACCCGACCAGCCCGAGGGCGACGACTCCCACCATGCCTGCGACGGCGATCCTGCGCATGACCTTGCTTCCTCGTGATCCGGTTCGACTCCGCGGGGAATCGTGCCAACGACCGGACACCCTACGGGTGGGCCGTACGTCCCGGGCAACTCGGGTGGAGCGCCCGCGATCGACGGGAGAGTGTCGGGCCTGCGCGACTCAGCCGGGCTCGGCACGGCGATTTGCATGACGGCGGGGCTCGACGCGCACGGGTCGTCCGACGCGGCCGTCGAGCGTGTGGCCGACCCGGGAGTGACGCGCGAACCGGACGCGGCGAACCAATCGCCCTGTCTGCGCCTCGTACCCGTGGCACACCGACCCGCAGTTCTGGACGGCCGCCGCGCCGGGCGAGTGCGCAGCAGGAAGCGGACGCCTCGCGCCGGCATCCGACCCGGGAGGAGGGCCGAAGCCG
Organism: Cellulomonas triticagri; assembly: GCF_003696205.1. Classification (GTDB taxonomy): domain Bacteria; phylum Actinomycetota; class Actinomycetes; order Actinomycetales; family Cellulomonadaceae; genus Cellulomonas; species Cellulomonas triticagri. Next base: position 39,802 of record NZ_RFFI01000019.1, on the reverse strand, counting down.
TGATGCTCGCGCGCACCTCGTCCCGGGATGGCGAAACCGGTCGGCTCGCTCCCCTCATCTCTCCGATCGCGGACCGGGCCGTGGGTACGTTGTTCCGCACTCGCACGCCTGTCGCGGTCAGTACCCGAGTCGCGCGGCGAACCCCCGGGGGTTGTGATCACGTGCGACGGCCCCGACGAGCCGGTCCATCTCCGCAGCGAAGCAGCAGGCCCGCCACAGGTTCACGACGAACTCATCGGCCGCCTCGTCGAGAACTCGCTGCATCTGCTCGAGTGATCCCAGATCGACCCGGGCTCCAGCGATGTGCATGTCCTCTCCATCCTCGTTGACCGATTTGGTGGACTGGCCCAAGCCAAATAGGGAAGAGCAGTTCAACGCTGGAGCCGGGGTGATCGCCCCGATACGACGGACGAGGTCACGACCGAATCGCTCCAGCCGCGCTGTGTCGAGTCGTGCGACGATCCAGTGCGGAGAGCCGAGACCGGAGCCCTCAGCGACGTCTCTACCAGCGGCTGGGGACAGTTCCCTGAGCAGGCCGAGAGCGGCCGTCGGCGCCTGGCGGCAGATAGCGTTGTAACTGTCCCAGTCGCCGACTGCCTCGCGCATCCGGGCGACGTCGGCTACGAGATGCGCCTCGTAACTCCGCAATCTCTCAACACGAGGACGACTAATTGCCATCTCGCTCAACGGTCGCTCGTCACCCCAATTCGGCGCGCGATCCGCAAACAACGACATCCTGGTGTCACCATGCACATTCGTCACTTCTCCATCTCGGACCGTCCGCCAGTCATCCGTAGCATGCTCGACCGCACTGGTGACGATCTCCGGATAAAAGCCGACATGGACATCGACAAGTGTGCACACGGAATCCGCCAGGTCGACGGCGATGTCGCTGATCCGCTCCAGCGCAGCGGCAGCGGTGGCTGCCTGACTCTGCAGGAAAGCGTTACGCCCGCGCGTGCGCGACCTCAGCCCGTGATCAAGCGCGACGGCGACTGCGGCGAAGAGCACAGCAAGGACGGCCACTCCGGCTGGTTCCGAAACCGAGTTCCAGAACTCGGCGAGCCGCTCACCGGCAGCGAGGCCCACGGTCGTCGGGCGCAACGCCACCCAGATCGAGCCCAGTGCCAGGTAGAGGCCAACGGGGGTACGTAGCCAGTACACGGCGAAGCGCGAGACGTGCGCGACGAGGACTGGTAGACCAAGCAGTGCACGCACCAACGACCTCGCTCTCAGCCGAGGCCGTGCGAGCCAGGGACGCAAGCTCTCGGAATCCCGAGGCGCGAAACCTGAGAACACACCCGTCCCCGACCGAACACGGGCCAGCACCGAGCGAGCGGTCACATAGCGCGAGGCGATGCGCCGCATGGTGGCGACGTTGCTGCCACGAATGGACCAGATCGCGATCCGCTGGATAAGCAACTCCGCCTCGAGCAGGACCGAGAAGAGAGTGGAACGGGCAGCGATCGATCCGAGAAGCACGAGGAAAGAGCTGAACGCGAACAGGACAATAATGCCACGAAGATCCGCCGGAACGTCACCCTCCACCAGCCGCGCCATCCAATCGACGGGCGCGAACAGCCAATCGGCGAACTCCGGCACGGAACCTCCATCGTCGTACGTGCACCAGCGGGCGGGCGCGCAGATGACCTACGCAGACAGCGTGACCTGCGCCACGGCCCGGTCACCGCTGTCGATCGAGCCGCCGGGCGGGCACTCGGAGATTAGCTCGACCTCGTTCGTACCGACTTAGCCCAGCGGGGAGGGTCTGGTGCACGAGTAGGTGGCACCTGATCTGAGGTGCCACGAGGCGCCCCTCAGACGACACCGCACGTTGCCGCGCCCCGACGTCCGCGCCGCTCCCGACCTCCCGCTCCGCTGCAGAACCACGCACCAGACCTGCGGTGCCCCTGCGGGAACGCGCCCGTCGCCGCTCCACGGCAGCGCAGATCGCCTCTACTCGCCGCTGCGGGGACCAAACTCCGCCACGGCCACTGCAACTCGAGGGGCGGGGGATGCAGAAGACCCCCAGCGGCCGGTGGCCGCTGGGGGTCTGGGTGCTCCCTCGACTGGACTCGAACCAGTAACCGTCCGATTACGGGTCTGGGCTGGTGGTCGACCTGGCCGAGTACCGGCGCCTGCGTGCGCAGCGGTCCGCCGCTGAGCCCGGTCAGGAGTGTGGGGCGTGAGGTGCTGGTGCGGGGCACCCACGCGAGGTGCGGTGACGGCGTCGCGGCTCGTCGGCGCGCACGAGTGCCGGCAGTGCGCGGATCACTGCGCGCTTGAGGACTACATGGCGGCACAGGAGGCCGCGGATGGAGCGGGGAGCTCTCAAGGCTCCGACTTCGGCACGACGCGCACGCCTGTGCCGCTGGAGGCGTCTCGGAGGCCCGCTCGTGGTCGCGTCCGGGCGGTGTGTGAGGTCTGCGAACGCGGGAGCCGGTGGGCCGATGAGGACCCCGAGGACACCGAGGACCCCGAGGACCCCGAGGACCCCGAGGACCCCGAGCGTGTCCCGCCGTGGTCGATCGGGGCAGGCTGGTCGGTCGCCTCGTACTCGCCGACGTTTACCCACCCCGACGGGACGCACGGTGATCGGTGGACCTGCCCGTCGTGCTGGCGGAGGTTTCGTGCCGGCGAGCGGCTGATGACTCGTGCGGTCGGGCGCACGCAGCGCCACTCGCGGCCCACGGGTCGGCGTCGCTCCACCACCTAGGCGATACCTACCGGTCTGGGTCGGGGCGGCCGCGACGCGGCGGCGTCGTGCCCGCGGTGTCCGACTCGTCCTGCTGTTCGGGGCGTCCAGTGCCGGACGTCCCCGAAGGTGCCCGACTGCGCCGCGGATGGTGTCGGCCCGAGCGAGAGTCCATGGGAGGGTTCAGTGCAAAACGACTGGTCATCGGCGATCAGCGAGTACCGCATCTACCTGGTGTCGACCCGGTTCGCACAGGGATCGATCCGCGTGCATCTGAGCTACTTGCGGCGCCTCGCGTTGCAGCAGAAGTCCGGACCGTGGTCGCTGGGCACGGGCGACCTGCGCCGGTTCCTGGCCGTCGAGCGGTGGAAGCCGAACACCGCTCGCTCGGCGCGCGCAGCGGTTGTGAAGTTCTATCGGTGGGCGTCGATCGAGGGCTATGTCGACCGAGACCCGGCTGCCCGCCTGGAGCCGGTGTCGGTGCCTGAGCCGGTCCCCCAGCCGGCGCCGTGGTCGGTGGTCTCGCGAGCGATCGAGCTGTCGGCGCACCGGGAAGCGACGATGCTGCGCTTCGCCCGCTACGCGGCGATGCGCTGTTGCGAGATCGCCACTGCCCACCGAGACAACTGGGACGGACGCGTCCTGTGGGTCACAGGCAAGGGCGGCAAGGTCCGGTGCATCCCGATTCAGAACCCTGAGCTGCTCGCGGCGATCAACGAAGTTGACGGGTGGCTGTTCCCCGGGCGCGTGGACGGGCACCTGTCCCCCGGCACCGTCTCGCGTCTGATGAGCGAAGCACTAGCCGGAGCGTGGACTGGGCACAAGCTGCGGCACGCGTTCGCGACCACGTCGAACGCCCGCCACCCGGACGTGCTCGCGCTGCAGAAGGTCCTCGGCCACGCCCGGCCGGAGACCACCCAGATCTACACGCAGGTGCCGTACGAAAGCCTGCTCGACGTCGTGCGAGCCGGAGCCCCCGAAAGCAGCGACCTGCCCCCACCGGAGAACCCCCGACCGGCGCACGTCGATCCGAGCGACCTCGTAAGAGCCCTGCTGGGTCCGACTGCCGAGTCCGACCCCACATTGATAGCCGTGCAGGTGATCAAGGCCCTGATGCGGGAGCCAGCGTGAGATCACGGTTCGAGTGCGGGTCTTCCGTGTCACTGCGCGCGACGGAGGGCACCTCGACCGGACTCTCGAACATCGGTCGCGCGCGGGCGATGCCTGCGCTGGTCGGGGATCTGAAGGGTCGTCGCCGACCAGCACCACGCCCTCCGGCCGCTCGGTGCCACTCGGGCTCGCGCTCCTCACCTCGCGAGGCGGGCGCTACCGGCGCCTCCTGCTGAGTTGTGGTGTGCGGTCAGTCGAGTCCGGGCAGCGGTGGCGGCGGCCAGTCGTGCAGCGGTCCGGGGCGCAGCCGGGGGCTGGTCGACGTCACGTGCCACGTGCCGTCCGGGTCGGGTTCGCCGAGGTGGTGGACCTGGTGGTGGGTGCCAGTGGCGTGGGAGATCGCGGCCAGCACCAGGTCCACGTCCCGACGGCTGAGGGTGCGCAGCAGCCACGCCAGGGGCGGCAGCGTCCCCAGCGACACCGGCTCGGAGGACAACTTCGGGTACCCGGCGAGCTGCACAGCGATCAGCGCGACTGCGCGCGGCGCCGGGTCGGCCTGTGGGGCCAGCGCGCACGCGGCCACGCGCGTCCAGTCGACGTCGAGCAGGTCGCCGTCCGGGTCGCGCGCCGTGACGCACTCGCGCACGAACCCTGGCGTGGCGAGCCAGGTCCAATGCCGGATCAGCAGCTCGACGCCGGCCTCGGTGTCGTAGGACCCGGCGGCGCCCGCGCGCAGGCCGGCGACCAGCTCGGTGACGGACAGGTCGGAAGGGTCCACGCGTTCTCCCTGGGATCGTGCGCCGCGTCGGATGACATGTCCGCAGGTGCGGAGATCAGCGGCCGAAAGGGTTGGCCTGCGCAAGCGTAGGAGCGGAACACGCACGACCCCCGGCGCGTGAGTAGCGCGCAACACCCAGCCCTCAACGGTCGGAGTCGATTCGCCCAAAATCGAACACTTGTTCGATACTTGTTGAGTGGTGGATCGGGTACCGATGCGGGACATGGCGCGCCAGGCGCCGTCGCAGGCGACGGCGGGTGAGTCGGTGCGTCGCCCGGACGTGGCGGTGCCGGTGCGGGCGTGGATCGTCGACGCGCGCGGCCGCGACGTCGAGGTCGACGGCGAGGCCGTCGCCTGGACCTCCCGCACAGTCCAGGTCAGGTACTTCGACCCGCACGGCCGCGAGGGGTTCGTGACCGTGTGGGCCTCGGCCGTCACCAGGCGCTCGTGAGCGACGCCGAGCTCGGCGGGTACCGCCGTCGACTGGCCGTCTCGTTGGGGGCCAGGTCGCTACGCGTGGTCAAGGAACAGTCGCGCATCCAGGAGAAGGGCCACGAGCGTCACGGCCTGAGCCGCGTTGCGTCGGATCTCCTCGGCGTTCATTCCGGGGTCGCCACCTCGTAGGCAGCGCGCTCGTCGTCGCTCAGGCTCGCGAGGAACGCATCGGTTTCGGCCCGGGCCGCGTCGTACACGGGGATGTACGACAAAAGCGCGGTCCCGAGCATGATCGCCTGGACTGCGTTGCGGCGACTGACCTGGCGACCGTGGATGTGGTGCGCCGTGGCATGCCGGGCGAAGGCCGAGGACGCCGCCCGCTGCTCGTGGGTGTCCTGTGGCCGGTAGGCGAACCAGATCGGGCGCAGCACCATCGCCTCGCCGATCGTGAGCTCGTCGAAGTGGTTCATGACCTTGGCCTTCGGGTTGCCGCGCGGGTGTCGGACGAGATCACGGCGGTAGGACTCGACGAACGTCGTGCTCAGCAGTGCGTCGAGGACGCTCGCGGCGAGCGCCTGGCCCGCTGCGGTGTGTCCAGCCTGAACCGCACGGATCGCCTGCTCCAGGAGCCGCGCGAGGTCGACGTGGTCGCTCGCGACCGCCTTGGCCGCCTCATCGGCGCAGTCCTTCAGGATCGGCCTCCACGACTGCCCGAGGACCCGACGCCGGGCCTGCGGGGAGTCCGCGCTCAGCAGCCGCGCAGCGATCGCCGGGCGAGGAACGGTCCACACCGTGATGCCCTCGTCGCTGAGCGCGACCAGCGCGTCCATCCGCAGCTCGGGCAGGTCGACGACATTCGGCGGGAACGAGCGACGCCGCCAGCTCTCAGCGATCTCCTGCAGGCCCGCAAGCGTCTCCTTGACCGTGGGCAGCGCGGCGGAGACGACCCGTGCAAGCGGCGCCACCGACTCCCCGAACCAGCGAAGGCCCTCCGCGAGATTGCTGAGGGCGGCCCCGCCTCCAAGCGCGTCGGAGACGGCCCGCACCACCGCGACCGCAGCACCAAGCGCGACCCGGGCACTGGCAACCTGGTCCTCCACCGGAACCAGCGGGCTAGAGATCGGCTCGTCAGCCATCGCTCGACGCCGCCCCAGTGGCGACGTGAGCCCGCGGCGGCGTCCAAGATGACCCGGCGATCGCCTCTTCGTCGCGAGTCGGTGGGGCATCCGTGCTTCGCATGGCGAACGAGGACGCGAGCGCTCGCGGCGTCCTCGGGCTCGTGGTCGACCGGGCCGACGTCATTCACCACCTCCTGGAGCCCGACCGTAGCGTCACAGCGCGCGACTCTCGTGGCCTCGCACGCGACCTCGGAGCGCCCGGCGGTCGTGGGTGCCGAGGTGGCTAGGGTGTTGCGGGTCCCCCGCCGCGACACCCGAGAGCAACCCGAGACAGAGCCGATGACCGACGAGAACTCACCAGCGGCGCCATCGGCAGGTGCCGCGGGGCGTTCGCGGATCGTGCTCACTGTGCACGACGGGCCGGCTGAGGACTTCCCCGTCTTCACTGCCGATGCGGCGCCGATCTTCTTCGGCCCTGAGGTCGTCGGCGCCGACGCGGTCTGCGGCAGCTGCGGGCTGGTCGTGCTGGCTGGGGTTCGAAGCAGCCAGTTCGTCGGGGTGCTGTTCGCGTGCCCTCGGTGCAGGGCTGTCGTCGCCGCACACCGCACCCCCGGTGCGCCCGTCCTGGGGGATCCGGTGGTGTGCGAGCCGGGGACGGTCCACGTCGACGGTGCGCCGCGGGGCGCAGGACTGCAGACGGTGATCGGGCGCAGCGCCTGGGAGGCGTACACGCGCGAGGTCGGGCGCCACGATCCGACCAAGCCCGAGCAGCCGCGCCTACTGACCTCGGAGCGGATCGCGGAGACCGCGCGGTGGGTACGCGACGCCCTCGGGCCCGGGTACGCGCGGGAGAAGGCCTCGTACGACCGCGGCCGTGGGCGAGGAACGACCCCGCCACGCACCCGCAACCGCGTTGTGGAACTCGTCGAGTACGCGCTGCAGGAGGCCCGCCGCTCCGACGCCGGCGAGGACGTGCTCTGGGATCCGAGCCGGGTGTTCGCCCTCGAGCTGATCCGCGAGCACCTGGAGCGATGGCGGAACCACCCGAGCTACGAAGCGCTGGTGAAGGAGTTGCTGCTGACGAACAGCACCCGGCACACGGTCGCGATGCTGATGGCAGCAGGTTCCTACGTCGACCATGGGATCTCCGTCGAGTTCATCGAAGCCGGCACCGGCCTCAAGCGCGCAGACTTCTGGCTCTACCCCGGCACTGCGATCCGGGTCGGCATAGAGGTGAAGGCCCCTTCCGCACTGTGGAGCCCGACCGCGCGCCTCTCGCCCTCGGAAGCGCGGAAGCTGGCGCGTCGCCGGCTCCGGGAGGCCATCAGTCAACTCGACCGCTCGGAGCCTTCGATGCTCCTGCTCGCCGGATTCGACCTGTCACCGGCGAACTGGGATGTCCTGCGCGAGGCGACCGCGCTCGCGACGAACGACGTTGTGACCCGCGAGAACTTCCTGGCAACGACCCTCATGAACGTCCATCACACCAGCCTCCCGAACGGACTCATGGCCGCCTCGGCGGACATGCACGTCGTGCGGAACCCCCTCGCCCCGGGCGAATACTTCCCCGAACCGAACAGCCCATCCCCAGGGCGATCACCTCAGTAGCGACGCAGCCCGGACCGATCAGCGACCCACAGCCGCACCGCCAGCCCCATGCGCCTGGCAGCAACAGCCCCGGGCGGTCAGGAGCGTTCGCGGTCAAGGACTGCGAGCAGGTCGAGCAGCGCGGCGGCGAGCATCACGGACTGGACGGCGTTGCGCTTGCTGACCTGGCGGCCCCGGATGTGGTGGGCGGAGCCGTGGCGAGCAAACGTCGAGGACGCCGCCCGCTGCTCGGCGGTGTCCTGTGGGCGGTACGCGAACCACACGGGCCGCATGACCATGGCGAACGCGAAGTCGTATTCGTCGAAGTGGTCCACGGGCGTCACCTGCGAGCGCGCGCTCCTCTTGTGCGCGATGAGGCGCTTGCGGTCGTCCTCCGTGAACGACACCCGCATGAGGGTGTCCAGCACGCTCGCCGCGAGCGCCTGTCCGGCTGCGAGCTCGCCCGCTCGGATCACCCGGATCGCCTGCTCCAGCAGTCGGGCAAGGTCGGCATAGGGACCCGCAGCCCCGGCGACGGCGACGACGGAGCAGTCGTGCAGGATGTCGTCGGCGCTCGATCCGAGGATGCGTCGTCGGGCGCGGGTGGTCTGCGCGCGCAGGAGGCGGTCTGCGATCTGCGCCCGCGGGACAGCCCAGAGCGTGATGCCCTCGTCGGCCAGCGCGAGGATCGGGGTGAACTCGACGCCGTCGAGGTGGCGCAGGTTCGGCGGGAGGGACCGCCGGAACTCGGCAAGCGCCTCTTCCGCGATGCGCCCGAAGTCGCGCGTGAAGCCGGCGACCCAGTCGAGCTGGGGCGTGGCGATCTGCCGGACTCCCGACGTGAAGGGCGCGAGGCTCGCGGCGGCGATCTCGCCGATGCGCTGGTAGCCCAGCACCGACTTAGCCATCCCCTGGACGTGCCGGTTCAGCGACGCGTTGATCTGGGCGAGCATCGCCGATGCGTCGAATCCGGGGTACTTCTCAGCCAACGGACCCCTCCTGCACGGCGCGCGAGCGCGGTGTGGTCCACAGCCATCCGGGGATCGACTCCAGGGCGTCGACCTGCTCGGGGGTGAGCCGACCCCGCTCGTAGCGCGAGCGCACGTACGCAGCCCGTTTGCCCAGCGGGATGCCCTCGCCGTCGTGCACGTGCTCAGTCGACCACCGCAACGCGCCCGCGTCCCGGTCGGCGTCGCCGGCGACCCAGTCCGCGAGCGCCGCGGTGAACGCGGGGATGCGCTCGCGGCGGGGTTGGGTGGCGCCGGGGATGGTGGCGAGCTCGCGTTGCAGCTGGGGGGTCAGGCCGCGGTTGCGCTGGTTGCGGAGCCAGACGGCGGTGGCGACGTGGGCGACGTCGAGGCCGTCGAGGGAGCCGTGTTCGCGGGCGTAGGCGCGCAGGGTCGCCAGGTGGCGCTCGCGGGCGTCGTCGACGACGCGGTCGGCGCTGGTCCAGGCCCAGCCGGTGCGGGCCTCCAGGGCAGCTGCCTGCTCGGGGTGCAAGCGTCCGGCGCGGTGCCGCTTGCGGCGGTCGTGCAGGCGCTGGCCGAGGGGGTAAGGGCGGCCGTCGATGTGGCGACTGGTGGCGTTCTGGGGCACGTAGGCGCTCCCGTGCTGGCCGATCCACCAGTCGAGCTCGTCGAGGAGGTGCGCGAAGGCGCTGGCCTCGGCGCGGGCACGCGCGGAGGTGGGGGCGGCGCTTGCGGGTGAGCGGGTTGTGGGATCGGGCACGGGTCCTCCCCGGGTTCTTGACATCCTCCCGCGTGCACTGACTACGAAGCAACTAGGCAGTGCGTGTCAGACCCCCCGAGTACGCTCGACCCGCGGCTACTTGTACGAGGTCGTCCGCGCAAACTGCGAGATGGTCAGCGTCCGCAACCCGCACGGCTGGACCGACAACATTCCCTGGCATGAGGTCCAGGCGTTCCACTCCGCCGTCCTGGCGGGGTCCTAGTCGGCCCCGGCGTCGCCACCGGCAGACGCGCGCTCGCCGTTGCGCGGTAGGCGCCTGGCGCGAGGACGCGCAGCCGGCGGCGCCTCGTCCACTTCCCCATCCTCGACGTCGACGTCAACCGGGTTGGAGAGCATCGCGTGGAGTCCGCGGAGCCGTTCCAGCACCTCGTCGAATCCGATCACGGTGACGCCTGCGAGCCCGGAGCGGTACCGCTTGAAGGATGCGAGGCGCTCGCCGGAGTCGAGGTCGCCGACCCGGCCCACGATGACGGCGCCGTGCACATCGTGAGGGTCGATGTCGTCGGGCAGGCCCGGTGTCCGGCGCTTGAGGTCGGGGAAGTCCTCGCGCATCGAAGCCACCTGCGCCTGGACCTGAGCCACCGCACCGCTGAGGTCCGGGCTCGGCGGGTACGCCTCGGATCCGGATCCACTGGCACCTCGATACGAGCTGGTGGAGGTGAGCGGGGTGGCGGGCGTCTTGATCTCGATGATGAACGTGCTGAGCGTGACCGGGTTGACGTAGGCGAAGTCCGTGATTCGCTGCCCGCGACCCTCGGCGTTGCTGCCCCTGACGTGCAGGTGCTCGCGGTACAGCTTCACCGGCGCCGAGAAGAGCTGCTGCAGCGCGAACGGGTACGCACGGAAGAAGTCCTGCCAGTAGTCCTCGGCGTTGCCCGCCGCGCTGCTCAGCCCTTCGTTGAAGCGTCGGATGATGACCTTGAGCGAGGCGAGCTCGACGTCCTGGCGCAACTGCCCGAACTGAACCGGGTCCTCCTGGGCCACGACCGGAGCGACTTGCGCCATGTGCGCCACCAGGGAGCCGCGATCGGCGCCGCCGAGCAGGTGGCCGGTGGCCACGACCTCGGTGATCGCGTTGATCAAGGGGTGACGCCTGAAGGCCGGCTCGACGCGCTCCAGGTCCAGCAGGTCGGCGAGGAGGTTGTGGCTCTCGGCCTCGTTGACCCGGCGCACCGCGGTGCTTCCACGCTGACGGTTGGTCTTCACCGCGGCGACCCATCGAGCGAAGCGGCCGACGCTGATCCGGAAGACCCCATCCGCCTCGCCCTCTTCGGCTCCAGCGACGATGCGCACGAGCGTGAAGGTCGTCAGCTTCTCGATCTTGCGGAAGAGCCCCTGGAATCCACGCTCGATCCCGATCCCGAAAGCGTACGTGGACTCGAAGCCCTTCGGTAGGCCGATCGCCTGCAGGTGCCCGTTGTCACCCTCACCCGTGTGGTTCTCGGGGTCCCACTGCGTTGCACCGATGTCGAGCTGGATCTCGGTCAGCTCGTCGAACTGCCTGCCGAGCCCTCCGGGCCATCCGCGCTGGACCATGGGGAAGATCCGCAGCAGCCTGGCGCTCGGTTCGTAACGGATGACCTCGACGGGCTCGGCGTCGCGCGTGCTCTCGAGCCAGGACAAGACCAGTTCGTTGCCGTCGTTCGTCTCGACGACCGATCCGGCGTCCTCTTGCAGGTCCTCGGCGTTCACGCCCACCCCCGGGGTCACGCACAGCACCAGCGCCGCGCACTGCGCCAGTGTGGCGCGCCATCTAGCACCATGTCGACGGGCGGCTCGCCGCGCCCCCGGTAGACCCGCGCCTCGCGTCGGCAGCGGTGGCCGCGACCACGCCCGGCAGCGGTGGCCGCGACCACGCCCGGCAGCGGTGGCCGCGACCACGCCCGGCAGCGGTGGCCGCGACCACGCCCGGCAGCGGTGGCCGCGACCACGCCCGGCAGCGGTGGCCGCGCGCGGTGCTTCGCACCTGCGCGCTCACGATCGGTTGCGATCGCGCTCCCCTGGGCGGCGCAGCGCGGTCGCGGGTCGCGAACCCCTCAGCTCCGCCTCCACGGTGCGCCTATGTCCGATCAGGCATGGGCCCTACCGCGCCTGGCCGTCCGACGCCCAGCCGCATATGCCTCGCCCACCGTGAGACCCGTAGCACCGCCAGGACGACCCCGCGACTACATGCCTGGCTCGACCGACAGATACCTGCTCAGCGGTCGACCGTGTACAGCGCACCTGTGGATGAGTATCGGATAAAACGGGATGGGCCTCTTGCACCCGAGGTTCGCAGTAGGAGTCACCCCCGTCACCGGATGCACCTCGACGCCGAGCACCGGCAGCCCGCAGCTCACCACCCGCCACGTCGCGACATCGGAGGCCCGCATCACTGACGTCTCGCAGGCGCGCAGGCGCGAAGCGCTGCGAGGGGCCACGGTGTCGGCCGGGTAGTCGCGGCGACAGGCGGACATCTGGGTCGACGCGCGACCCCACCCGGTGACCCACGACCACGGGCGATCAGCGCCGCGCCGCCCCGAGGACCTGGCGCTCGGGCGTTGAGTGGTCGCACTCAGTTGTGCCCGGAGCTGGAGCGACCTGCCCTACGGCTCGGTTGCCAGATCGGATCTGGCGGTTCGGCACCTCCGGAGAGAAGGTTCGAACCATGCCGAAGCCGTACCCACCGGAGTTCCGCGGCGCGGCGGTCGCTCTTGCGGGCAGGATGCTCACCACGGTCGACCGCCGTGATTTCTAGAGAATCGTCGGATCGCCGCCATCGACTCGGCGATTGGGGTGGACCCCCGAGGCGGCCAGGACGAGGTCGAACCACTTGATCGACTCGGCGATCGGCGATTCAAGCGGATGCCCGGCAACGCACACATCGTAGGCTTCTTCCGATATCGGGTCGCGCTTTCGGTCAGCGACGCTCATGTCCGAGCGCGGTAGCCATCGGTTGGCCGGGCTGATATAGAACGGGGGGCCGCCGCTGGGTCCAATGAAGTCTTGCTTTGGCCCGCCTTGGCCAGTCACGATGATGCGATGCGCATGCTGGTGGCGGAGCCATCGCAGTCCGACGACGGTCTGCCCGTCGCGTTCAGTAGCGCGCGCTGGGCGGTATCGGCCGTCGAGCAACGAGTTCAACACGTCGTCGAGCGCGACCGCCCACCACACTGCTTCAACAGCAGCAGACCAGTGATCAAACGCGATGGAGCCGGCGCTCGCCGCGCGACGGTGGGCCTCAACGAGTCCGCGTCTGCTCCACAACACGCCGCGAAGCGACTGGTCGTCGAGCTGCAGCGTCCAGCCGTCATCCCACGAGGGCGGATCATTCCGCCGAAGTTGACGAGACGCGCTCATCGGATCTGTTTCGGGTTCGTGACCTGCACTGCACGGTCCGCGTCGCCCGGACCTCTCGTCACTTTCCACATTCGCGGATTATCCTCGTCGTGCGGCGGGACAAGAATAAGATACCAGGGGTGATTCCCCTTGCCCTCTGCGCGGAATGCCCCCCGAAGCGCGCCGAGCGGCCATTTCCCGGACAACCCCTGCCTTCGCCACTCCCCTACGAGCGCACCGACGACTGCCATGGGGATATCGCGCGGTTCAAACACGCGGCGACGTTTGCCTGAAGGGCTGGTTAGGTAGAGCTCGCCAGCGCTTCGCTCGGGCGCAACATCAGCCCAGAGGTCTTCGAGCCCCGCCCCCTCCTCCGCCTCACTGTCCGAGATGGCTTCGTTCGCTCGGTGCATCGCGAGGTCTGTTACTTTCGCGTGCACTTGGCCCATCACCTCTTGAAGGCCGGAAAGAATGTCGATTTGTCGCGCGCTCGCGCTGTCAGCATCGCGCTTCTGACGGCGGAAGATGAGGTACGCGAGGAGTACCCCCACGAGCGAGACAAGAGCACCCACCCAACCGACGATCCGTATGTACGAGTCGTCGAACCACGCCCCTCCACCCTTCACCCAGAGGGCCGCCGTTCCGGCGATAGTCACGATAGCAATCGCCAAGCAGACAAGGACGTCGCCCAGAAGGCCTCGCGTGCGCGACGATCCCGTGCCGCCCTCGTCAGCTCGCTGCTGATCTGCCATGCGCGTGACCATAGCGGATCTCAAGCCCCAATTGTGTCCGTTCGCAATCGGAGCGCTTGTCAGAATTAAGAACACGGACGGAGTCGGCACGAGTCGGCTGGAGACGACGACGCTCGGGGCGATCGCGACCGGCCCACGGTCCTCTGCCGCGAACTCCAACGCGCTTCGCCGCTGCCTTGGGTAGCACTCAGAGCGGTGCGGGACCGCTGGCCCCGGCGTGCGGGTGCCTCGGGGGCAGGTTCGTCACGGTCGTGGCTACGTCGTCGGGTCGGTGGTCGGCGGCCTGCGAGTAGGCAACGAGGGCCTCGGTGTGGGCTCGGTCCCAGATCGCTTTCGCGGTGTCGGTCTCGATTCCGGCGCTTGTTAGGGCTGCGCGCAGTGCCTGTCCGGCGGCGTCCATGGTCTCGGGCTCGAGGGTCGCCACAGCTGTGGCCGCCGCGGTGCGTGCGGCCCACACGCGACCCTCCGCGGTGCTCAGGTCGTGTTCGCGCAGTCGTTCCTCGATGACGGAGGTGACGAGCGGTTGGGCGTTGGTGATCGCGGTGAGTACCGCGTCGGAGTCGGCTTGGGCGGCGAGGGCGGCGGGGTCCTTGTGGCCGTTCCACTGCGCGGACCGGGCGGTGGTCGCGTCTCGGGGGTCGAGGAGGTCCCATGTTCGGGCGGTCGCGGAGTGTCCGGCGGTGTCGTCGTCGAACCCGAGCACGACGGCGCCGGTGTGTCCTTCGCGTGCGGTGGCGAGGGTGGTGAGCTGGGCGGTGGTGAGGGCGGTTCCGCAGGGTGCGACGCCCACCAGGGTTCCGCGTCCGGCGGCGGTGACGGCCGCGGCGTCCAGGGCGCCCTCGACGATGACGGGTACTGCTCCGGCGGCCAGGGCGGCTCGCGCCCTGGGGGTGAGGCCGGCCAGGAGGGTGGACTTGTCGAACAGGGCGGTGGTGGGGGTGTTGAGGTACTTCGCGGTGCGCGGGTCTGTGTCGTGGGGGTTGGCGCGGGCGGTGAATCCTGCGATGCGTCCGGTCTGGTCGTGGATGGGGATCACGGCGCGGTCGCGGAACCGGTCGACCAGGGTGCCTTGGCGGGTGCGGGTCGCCAGGCCCGCGTCGAGCAGATCAGCGTCGGTGAACCCGTGTGCGCGCAGGTGGTTGTAGGTGCTGGTCCATCCGGGTGGGGCATGCGCCGGGGTGACCGCGGTGTCCAGGGCGCGGTTGGCGAGGTACGCGGGGACCCAGGACTTGGGGTCTTGTGCACAGGAGGTCCAGTAGTCCAGTGCGGCGGTGTTGACCGCGGCGAGCCGGAGCAGGTCGTCGACGTCGACCGCGAGGTCGACGTCGCGTGGGGTGGTGCTGGCTCGTCGGGCGGCGGCGGGAAGGGTGTAGGCCGGTTCCCACCAGGTCGGTTCGTCGACGTCGCCGTCGAGGAGGTCGGCATCGCTGGCGTCGGCCGGCTCGGCGCGGTCGTGCTCGGTCCACCACGGTGCGCGTTGGCGTGCCTCGGCGCGGGTCGGCGCGCTGACCTCCTCGGGTTCGGCCCAGTCGTGGTCGGGGTCGGCGTGCGGGTCCAGCGGTGGGTTCCATGGCGCGGGCGGGCGTGCGGGCTTCCGAGTGGTGAGCTGGTCGATCGCGGTGGCGACCAGGGCCCGGGCACGGGACTGGAACCCGGGCTCGGGTTCAGGGCCGAGGGGGTCGGGGGTCTCGATGGTGAAGGTGTCGCGGTAGGCGGCCACCTGCGTGGCCACGTCCTGCCAGGCGGCCGCGCCGTCTGGGTCGAGGGCGGCCTCCGGGCACGCCGGCAGCAGGTCCACCCAGCCGGGCGGGGTGCTGCAGATGACCTGTCGGGCAAGGTTCTTCTGCCGCGCGGCGATGAGGGCTTGAGCCTGGTGGGCGAGGTCCACCACGTCCGAGGGCCCGGCGCCGATGGGTGGCGTCAGTCCGGTGACCCACCCGGGCGGAGCTCCCCCGGCCAGGTGGGGGTTCACGATGGCGGCGTTCAGCGTCCAGTGAGCCAGCAGCGCCGCACCCCGCGCTCCCTGCTCGTCCGGAGCCGCCGTGGTCGTGTCGTCCGGCGTGTGCGGGCCGCCACCCGCGCCGTCGGCGATCTCGGTGTCGCCCTGTGGGCGCCCGGTGACTGGGCCGCTGGAGGCCAGGCTCTCGTCCAGGGCGAGGTCCAGGTTCAGGTCGTGCGCGGTGGGTGCCGTCGGGGCTGTGCTGTCGAGCGCGTGGTCCTGCGCGCCCGTCCCCGCTGGGTGGGTCCGCCGGGACGCCGGCGCGCCTGGTGCTGGGGCTGGGCCGAACAGGTCGAGTTCGCCTTGGGCGGGGTCGACGTCGCGGTGGTGGGGCAGGGCGAGCAGTCGGGTGGTGCGCTCGGGGTGCAGCGCGTGGGCGCGGGCGAAGGTGGCGACCAGCGCCTGCCATGGTCCCTCGTCGGCCCAGTAGGCGGCGGCGTGGTCAGTTCCGTGCAGGTCGGTGATGAGATCGCGCAGCTGTTCTTCGGCGGCCAGGTGCACCAGGTGCGCGTGCTCGGCGGCGAGCAGTGCTAGCGAGCTCGTGCGTTCGGTCTCGGCTGCGGCGGTCTCGTGGGCGGTGGTCTGCGCCCGTGTGGCGGTCAGCGCGCGAGCCAGGACGTCCGTCGCCGTGGGCTGGACGGGGACCATGTCCCCGTTCTCGTCGCGGGTGTAGGCGGGGGTGTGCTCGGCGCGCAGCTGGTCGGCGTCCGGCAGGCCGGTCCAGACATGGTTCGCGCCGCGGGCGCGGGTCATCGCGACGTAGATCAGCTCGCGGGTCATCCGCGCTCCGTACGGGATCACCAGGTGCGCCTCGTCCACAGTGATGCCCTGCGCCCGGTGCGCGGTCAGCGCGTAGCCCAGCTCCACGTCCTCGGCCAGGTAGGTCGCTGGCAACGTGACCCGCGCCGCGCGCGCGTCGGTGCCGGGCGTGCCGGTGCGTCGACAGATCGCTCGGCCGTCGTCGGTGATCTTCTCCACGCGCAGCAGCTGCCCGTTCTCGATGCGGGCCCCGGTGGAGTCGGTGATCTTCGCCTCGTTGCGGCGAGTCACCACCAGGTCACCGACCCCGGCGTCCGCGCCCGCACGTAGGGGTACCAGGCGGCTGGTGTCGACGGTCCCGGCTGCGCGGCGTTCCAGCGTGGCGCGGGTGTTCAGCTCGAACAGGTCGGCGTTCGTCGCCACCAGCAGGACCGCGTCCCGCCCGGCGGCCAGGGCGCTCTGGGTGGCGGCGTAGGCGCCTTCGGACACCTCGGAGTCGTGGCCCTCGTGCACCCACCCGGCGTCGTCGTACGAGCACGGGCCTGCCGCCTGGTGCGGCTGGGTGTGCGTGCAGGGCGCGACCACGGTGGTGTCGCCGGCGCGCAGTCGGGTGGACGCGGTTGCCTGCCAGCGGTCGGTGAATCGGAAGATCGAGGTCAGGCGCGCGGCCAGGCCGGTGCGGTCCAACCGGCCCAGGATCCCGCCGGCGCCGACCGCGTCGAGCTGGGCGGGGTCTCCGACCAGGACCATGCGTGCTCCGGCGGATTCGACCTCGGCCAGGACCGCTGCGAGGTCGGCGGTGGTGGCCATCGCGGCCTCGTCCACGATCACCAGGGACCCTGGGCGCACGGTAACCGAGGCGTCCTGCGCCAGGGCCGCGGCCAGCGCGCGTCCCGCGCGCGCGCGCGAGGCGACGTTGCGGGCCGCGTGGGCGCGGGTGCGGCAGCGGGCGATCCACCGTGTCCGGTCGGCCTTCGCTGCGGGGGTGGTCGCGGTCAGGAATCCGGCCACGGTCATCGCGTCGACGCCGTCCAGCTCGCCGCGCAGCACGGACGCGGCCCGAGCCGACGGCGCGAGCGCCAGCACCCGCCCTTCGCCGTGGGCGTCGGCCCACAGGTCCCGCAGTGCGCGCAACGAGGTGGTCTTGCCGGTGCCGGCGGCGCCGACCATCGCGGCGACCCGTGGTGGCGCGCAGGCCAGGTGCGCGACGGCCGCGACCTGGTCGGCGGCGAGCGTCCGCCCCTGCCCCGGCGTGTAGGCCGCCAGGGCTGCCCGTGCGTGGTCGGGGTCCAGCGCGCCGGTCGCCTGCCGCGGCAGCGCCGTGGTGGCGGCGTCGTGGACGGCCGCCTCGGCGTCTAGGACGACCCGGGAGGTGAACACCCGCGCCCCGGGATCGTCGAACACCGACGCCCCGCCGACCGCGACAAGGTTCGTGGCGTTCGGTGGGAGGCGGTAGCGCTGCGCGGTGAGCGGGACGCACATCTTCAGCGCCGCGCTGGCGACCACGTCGGTCAGCGCCGCGCGCTGGGCGGGGTCGGTGCGCAGCGACCGCGTCAGGCGGGCGGCGGCCGCGAACGCGCCCGCCGCGGTCCAGGTCGAGGAACCCGCGGCCAGCCGGGCGTGCACGATCGCCCCGAGGTGTCCGCTGACCTGCTCGACCACCCCGTCACCCGACCCCTCGGCGGCGCCCCGGACCTCGGCGAGGGCGGCGGCGTCGGCTGCCCCCGCCGCGGCGGCCGCGAGGTAGTCGGCGACCTCGTGACCCGGCACCTGGTCGGGGCTGACCTTCTCGCGGTCGGTGGAGGCCTGCGCGGCGAGCACCAAGCGCGCCAGCTCGACGACGACCTCGGGGTCGCTGCTGATGCGGGCGACGGCGACCTGCCGGACCGGGTGCCCGATGCACGCCGTGACCAGGCCGCGTGGGTCGGTGCCGAGTGTCGCGAGCTCGCGGCGCCACCGGGTGGTCAGGTCGGACAGCGAGTCCGGGATCGTCTTCTTCGGGGCGCGGGTCGCGGCCCAGGCCGCGAGCTTCAGCGAGTCCACCACCCGACGGGGCGGCGCCGCGCCGCCGTGCTCGGCGGACCATGCCTGGCAGAGCTCGTCCAGCCGCGCCGAGACGGCCTTGTCCCGGGAGCTGAACGCAGCCACCACGTCCGCCCCGATCCCGGCGACGTCGAGCACGACCGCCTTCGAGGTGGCGCGTGGCCGGGCACGTTCGGTGAACTGCAGCCCGAGGCGTTCGTGCAGCAGGTCCAGCAGGAGGTTCTCGTGGTGCTCGGAGACCGCGACCGCGCCGCGCAGCAGCGACTTGCCGTCCACGGTCCGCCACGCGCCGTCGCGGGCGCGCTGCACCCTGTTCGCCAGGGCGACGTGGGTGTGCAGGTGGGGGTCGCCGTCTCGGGACTCGAAGTGGTCGAACGCCGCGTACAGCATCCCGCGCGTGGCCTCGACCGCGACTCCGCCGCGCCCAGAGCGGGTGCGCAGGACCTGCGCACTGGCCCAGTCCACCGCGGCGTCGATCGCGGCGTGGTGGGCGTCCCAGATGGCTTGGCGGGTGTCAGCGTCGGCCACGGCCCACAGCACCGACACCGACTTCGGGATCGTGAACGTCAGGTCGAACGCCCCCACCGCTGTGCCCGACGCGGCCGCGTCGCCGGCAAGCCGGGGGCGCCCGAGCGCCTCGCCGGTGATCGGGTGGGCACCGTGCTCCAGCAGCGCGGTGGCCTGCCCGGGGTCGACGCGCGTCCCCGCGCTCAGGCCGACCGCGGACAGCCCGGCGCCTCCCCACCGTCCGGGCCACGTGCCGTCCTGGGTGAAGTACGCCACGGGGCCGCCGGCTGGCCCGTCGGGCGTCTGGCAGGTGTCCAGCAGGTAGGCCACCGACCGCATCACCGTGATGCTCATCGCCATCAGGCACCACCGTCCGCGACGCCGAGGTCGGGGATCAGCGCAGCGAGGTCGGCCTGCGCGAACCCCTCGGGGACGGTGCGGCGGTCCGCCGCGGTCAGGTAGGTCCCGAGGACCGCCTGCACCCCGGGGCGGGAGAACCCGGGCGCGCCGGTCGCCAGGAACAGGTACCGGGCCAGGCGGGCGAGGCGCCGCGCGTCGACCCGCACCCGGTCCAACTCGGTCTCCAGCGCCGCGGCGCGCGCGTCGGCTGCCTCGATGCGGTCTCGGACCGCCGTGATCTGCGCCGACGTGCGCGGCAACCGCGCGGACAGCGCCACTGCGAGGCGCTGGGCGTGCTCGCCGCGTGCTGCGGCCGCCTTGGCCGCGCGGCGCTCGACCGCCCGCGCGCGGGCCCCGCAGGAGCGGTCGCAGAACACCGCGTCGGCCCGCTTGCCGGGCGCGAATCTCGCACCACACGCCGGGTTCGCGCACGTGCGCGACCCGGCCGGTTCCGGGCCACCGGCACCGCTCGCGGGCCCGGCCAGGGCTCTGGCTGCGGCACGCGTCTGCCGGTAGCGGGCTGAGCGAGCCCGGTCTCGGCACGCCTGAGTGCAGTACCGAGCGTCGGGGCGCCGGTGCGAGGCCAGCACCTGCGTGCACACCGGGTTCGCGCACACCCGCCCCGCGCCCGAGGCCGGGGCCGGCCCGGCGTCGGGGTCACGGCTGCCAGTCACCACAGAGAGCCCTGCCCGGCATCCACCGCCGGGGCTCCCGCCGCTGCGGACGCGGACGCGTCGCCTCCCGTTCGCAGCGCGGCACGCACCGCCGCGGCGCGCCCTCGGGCACCCCTGGTGTCGCGCAGTGGACTACCTGGGGTGGAGCGACGCGCGACCCACTGCGCGCGGTTGTCGTCCGGGTCGCTCGGGGCCAGGTGCGCGGGCTTCTGGCACGACGACTCATCACAGGTGTGCGCCAGTACCTCCGGCAGGGCAGCGTCCGGGTGGGCGAGCGCGTAGGCGAACCGGTGGGCGATCACCACCAGCCCCGCGCGGACCCAGAACCGGCCATGCCCGCAGCTGGACAGCGCCCCGGTCCACCACCAGCAACCCGGGCTCCGGTGAACGAACCCGACGAACCGCGCCACGACGACCGGGTCGTCGACGGCGGGCCGCCACCGCTCCACACCCGCGGAGGGCTCGACTGCCGGCGCGCCGGTGGTCACCGCCGCCCCAACCGGGTCGTTCGGCGGCCACCGGTGATCGGTGGGGGTCATGCCGGGCCGCCCGGTCCACCGGCGGACGGTTTGGTGGCGTGCTGGGCGGTGAGCGCTTCCAGGCGGGTGGGGCGGTGCCCGGACCAGGTCCCCACCCCCGGAGCCACGACCACCGGGGCGGTCGTGTGCCCGGCGGTGACGCGGGCACGTTCGCCGTCGTCCAGGTCGCCGAGGTCGATCTTGTCGAACGGCACCCCGGCCTTGGTCAGCGTCCGCACGGTGGCCGCGCACTGCGGGCAGTGCGGCGCGGAGTACACCCGCACCCGCTCCGGCTCCGCCTCGGATTCAGGACCTCGGTCGGGCTCGAGCGCGTCCCGCGGGTAGGCGGCGGAGTACATGTCGTCCGCGACCTGCCTGGCCACGGCAGCCCGGGCGAGCACGTCGGGGTCGCGGGAGAGGTCAGGCAGCACGTAGCCGGCGTGCAGCAGGTCCGTGGCCTGCACGTACCCCTCCGGCCCCTGCCACGAGGTCGGCTCCGGGCCGCACATGTCCTCGGCCACCGCCCGGTACGCCAGCTCGCTGGCCGCGGGGTGCCAGGTGAACACCACCCGGGCCGGGCGGGAGAACATCTCGGCCACCAGGTCCTCGACGCGCACGCCGTGCCCGCCGTCACGCATGTCCGCGACCAGCTCCGCGACCTGCGGGCTCGGCGGCGCCAGCGCTGCGAGCGGGGGCGCGGTCAAGTCCACCAGCACCCCCGACCCGCCGGGGACCGCCTCCTCCCCCGGCCCGCGCTCGGGTCCAGTCTCAAGGTCGGGGCCGCGCTGCATCCGCGGGTCCGTGGAGTCCGGCGCGCCGGCCCACGGCGCTCGGGCGTGGTTGACCCCGGCGTGCTCCCAGGTGGAGATCTCGTCGTCGGTCATGACGTCCTCGACGGCCTTCGCGGCCGCGCCGGCGTCCCACGAGACCACCGGCACCGCGTGGACCGGAGCACCAGGGCCGGCCCCGCGGGCGCGCAGCAGCACCTCGTACCCGCGCACCGGGTACGAGGTGCCGGGCTCCGGCAGGGCGCCGTCGCGGGCCCGCTCCGCCAGACCAGCCACATCCGGGGCAGGCCCAGGGTTCGCCCCGGGTACGCCGTGTCGCTCCTCGAGTAGGTCACCGACCTGGTCGAGCACCGTTCGCGCCGCAGCGATGTCCTCGACGTCAGCGGAGGCCCACTCGTAGCGTGGCCCGTCCTCGTCGTTGACCAGGACCTCACCGAACTCGTGGCCCTGGACCTTCATGAGTTGCTGGGCGAGCAGGTCGTACGGGTCGGCGAGCACCGCGGCGAGGTCGCCCTCGGCGTCCGCGACCAGACGCGCGGCGAACGGCTCGGGCACGTACGGCTCATGGCCGGTCCCGGCGGCGGCGAGGTAGGCGGCGTCCTCGGCCTCCGCGTGCGCGATCAGCGCGGCCCGCGCCGCCGCCGCGCGCTGCAGCATCCCCTGGAGGCCGGTGGCGGTCACAGAGAACGCCAACGCGTCCGCGACGAGCTCGGCCAGGTCGCGCTGCCCGGCCCTCAGCTCGCGGCGCAGGTCGCGCACGCTCGGCGCACGCCGTCCGTGACCCTGGGTGCTCGCAGCCGTGGTCTTCGCTTCAGGATCCATCGTTGTTCGCCTCTCGTCCGTCGTGCTGGGTGCCCCGCAGGCCCGGGCGCCGCAGGTCGTGTGGGAAGGCCCCGACCCGCGGGCACGCGCCGGGGCGCAGGGTCATCGGGGCTGGTAGCGCTGCCCGGGACGTCGCGGTCTACCGGGCGGGAAGTACGCGCATCGCCGGCGGGTGATCACCGCGCGCAGCCACCAGCTCGGCCACGCGCCGCCCTTGGTCTGGTTGTGCGCCGTGCAGGCGGCCACGAGGTTGCGCATCGACGTCGCGCCACCGCGGGCCCAGGGGTAGAAGTGATCGGCCTGCTGCGCGGCGCTGGTGCAGCGTCGCCACGGCCGCCACCGCGCCGGGTACTCGCACCTGCCCCCGGCCAGCGCCCGGCCCGCGGCACGGGCGCCGGTGTCGAACCACCGCGCCGGATCACGGCGGCCCTTGCGGCCGCGGCGCCTGGCGCCAACAGCCGCCGCCAGCACGACGACGACCGCGAGCCACGCCAGCGCCGGAACGTTCGCAAGCCCGATCACGGCGGGCAGCGTCAACTGCACGAGGGACACCTCCAGCACCAGGTGGTTGACGTCGCACGGGGCAGGGCGCCTCGCACGGCGTGCTCGGCGCGGCTGCCCACGACGTCGGCAGGTCGTCAGGAGCGGCGGCGCCACGGCCCCGCGTCGGCCGGGCGTCGGGGCCGGCCCACCCACGCCAGGGCGGGCCGACCCCGTGTGCGTCAGGTCGCGGCCGCGTCCTGCGCTGCGTGCTTGCGACGCTCGGCCGCCCGCGCGACAGTCCCTCCGGCGGCGGCCAGGAGAACCGCGGCGGCGAGCATCCAGGCCAGGCGCTCCACCCCGGTGCGGGCCAGGGCGTCCCCACCACCGGCCCCCACCGACGCGGCGGTCGATCCGGCGCCGAAGTACACCGGGCCGACGGACTCCTCCGGCGCCCCGCACTCCCCCGTCACGGTGCGGGTCTCGGACCCGTCGTCGGTGGTGAGCGTCGCGGTCTCGACCATCGTCAGACCGCCGACGACCAGGTCACCGGCCTCCGGCACGGTGAACCGGTCCGTGGCGTAGGTGCCGGGCCCGGTGACCTCCTCGGCGACCGTCAGCTCGGTGAACACCGCATCGGGCGTGCAGACGTCCGGGTTGACGGTGATGTTCCCCGCCCCGGTGTTGATCGCTGCGTCGCCCCAGGTCACGTCGGCTGCGTCGACCTGGTAGACGGTGGACGTCAGCTCGACCTGCACGCCGTCGCCGATTGCTCCGACGAGGTGGATGTCGTCCCAGAGCTCGTCGCCGGCGCCGGCCAGGCCGTCGCCGTTGGTGTCCTCGTGACCCAGGGTCGTCGAGACCGAGATCACGTCGAACGTCTCGGCAGGCTCCCCGCACACGCCACGCGACAGCAAGGCGCCGCCCGCGTCGTGGGCGGACTCCACCCACCCGTACGTCCCCGCAAGACCCGCCGCGGTGGTGAAGGAGTCCGTGACGTACTCCTGCACGTCTTCGAGGAGCTCGATCACCTCGGAGACGAACACCGACTGCGTCGGGTTGCACACCAGCGGCTGCCCGTCGGGGGCGAAGTACAGTTCGGACACCGCCGTCGACCCGGGCGGGAACTGCTCACCCTCGCCAGCCACAATCCGGATGACGTCGTACGTCGAGTCCCTCGCGACCGGGATGCTCGTGGCGTTCCCGGTGTCGTCGGCCACGACCACCGCCTGCGTGACCAGTGCCGGGATGCCGGGCTCGGGCTCGACCGGGGGCGGCGGGGGGACGGTCTTGTCGAACATGCGCTCGCGCAGGTCGTCGAACGGGCTCGTGTAGGGCACGTGCCGGTCGTCACCGGGGTGGTCGTACACGAACACGTACCACGTGCCGTCCGGGTACAGCGGCTCGGGGATGTCCACCCGGTCGCAGTCACCCTTGGCGCCCCACCCGATCTCGTACGTGCCGTTGCGGATCAGGTCGGCGTAGTCGCAGGTCCAGATCAGCACCGCATCGTCCGGCACCTCGGTGGTGTCCGGCTCGCGGTCGATCGCGTACAGGCTCATCGTCGCGGCCTGCGCGTCCGGCGCCCACCCGCCCAGACCGTCGAACAGCCCGGCCGTCGGCGACAGCCGCGCGTTGGTCACGGTGTCGAACGCCAGGTCACCGCCGTCGACCGAGTACTCCCGCACGATCGAGGAGTGCTTGACCGCCCGTCGCACCGAGACGGTCTCGGACTCCTCGAAGAACCGCGACTCGAACGGCTCGAACCACAGCGGGTCACCCTCGACGACGGTCGTCCAGGTCCCGAACCCCACACCCGTCGTGCGGGTCTCACCCGCGGTGGACAGCGTGCCGGGCTCGGTGAACACCACCCGCTCGGTGCCGATCTCGTGTCCCGCGGGCGCGACCGACAGCGGGGCCGGCGCCATGGGCTGGTCGAACATCCCCCAGAACGTGTTGTCCGCCGGGATACCCACCGGCACCCCGCCCTGGGTCAGCCACACGTCCCCGGCATCGCGCAGCCACGCCGTGACGTGGTCGACCACGACGAACTCCGCCGGGGCGTCCCACGACTCCTGGTCGAAGAACCGCTCGGCGACCTGCGTGGAGATCTCCGGAGCCATCCGCACCACGAACGTCTCGTCCGGCGCCCACCAACCGTCCGTCGCGTCGTGGTACGCCTCGTCCAGCCAGAACCGGGTCCGCTCCGACAGCGCCGCGGTGTCCACGCTCAGACGCACCGAGTACGCACCCGACAGGCCCGTCGACGCGAACGCCGGAACCTCGTCCGTGCCCGTGGTGTACGTCCCGAACTGCGACGCCGTGAACCGGATCGCCTGCGACACCCCTGCCACCTCCAGGCCCTCTTCGGACACCGGGGTCGAGATCTCCGCGATCATCGGGACCTCCACCGGCACCCCCTCCGGCGCCAGCCACAGGTCACCCGCCTCGACAGGGGCGATCGTGAACGAGTCCACGACCGTCTGACCCTTCGACATCACCTGCGTGTGCGAGGCCACCGCAGACGACAGCCCCATCCGCAGCCGTGCGTACGACGTCTCCCCCGCGGTGAAGAACCCGTCCGTGTAGTCGCCCGTGATCAGCTCGGGCTGGGCCTGCGCCGACCGCGAGATCGACCACACCCACGTGTACACGCCCGAGTTCGGCGCCACGACCTGCGACCCCGCGACCACCGTCGACGGCTCGGACGCGCACGCCGACGCACGACCCGCCACCGGCGCACCCGCCGGGACCTGGTTCGACGCCGGCTGCTCCGAGGCGTACGGCCCGTACAGCACCCCGTCCGCGCACACCCGCGTCCCCGCGATCCACTGCTCACCAGCCTTCGCGGCGAAGGTCACCCGGTCCGGCACACCCTGCCCGGCATCCACGACCTCCTGCACGACCCGCGTCGTGACCACCGGCTGGAACGACCCCACCGCGCGAAACCGCACGCCCGCCGACTCCAGGATCTGCGGATCGTCCGGACCACGCCGGATGCTGTCCTGAATCCCGGCTCCCGCACGAAGAGCTTCGAGAGTTGCCTGCGTCATGGGATAGCGCGTGTTCGCGTGCACGTCGTGCACACCGGGGGTGGCAACCCACGGCAGGGTGATCGGCCCGTTCGTCGTCACCCCGCTGTAGACCGCAGACTCGCCCGGGTCGGCGATGCCATTGCCGTTCGTGTCCCACACCGCACCGGTGGTCAGCGTGCTGGTGAAGTCGATCCCGGGAATCCACTCGCCTCGGCGGTTCTGGATGCCGATGTTGGTGACGACGCCGGTGCGCTGGCCGACGCGGTAGGTCTGGACCTCGGTCGTCGCGGTGAGGTTGGCGTTCGCGGTCGCGAGGTCCCAGAGACGGTCTGCTTCCGCGGTCAGAGCCGGCCACGCGGCCGCGGCGAGCGCACCCTTGCGGGCCTCGGCGGACACTGCGGCCTTGTTGCCCTCCTCGTAGTGCATGTGGACCAGGTAGGAGCCGGCCGCGTTCGACAGACCCCGGTCTCCGACACCCAGGGAACCCGGGTCGTGCTGCAGACGCTGCAGCAGCCACGCCATCGCCGCCGAGTTCGCGTCCGAGACACTCTGCACCGACACCGACCCGGCCGGCACCGCCAGTCCGAAGTTGATGCACCACACCCATTCACCCGAGCCCGTCGGATCGTGCAGCGGACCCAGGAACGCCGCACCCGTCGACGTCACCCCCGTGATGCGCCACCCGTCCCCCGCGGCGGTGCCGCCGGCGATCGCCTGACCGGCCGACACCCGGCCACCGTCCCCGGCGACCGCGGGGCCGCCCGCACCGGCGAGCAGACCCAGACTCAGCGCCGTCGCCGTGGCGACCGAGGCGACCTTGCGCCGCACCGGGCCCGACCGCACCGGCGGACCCGAGCGACCCGACCGCACCCGGACGTCCGATCTCCGGCCCTTCCACCCCGGCCACCACGACCACGCACGAGACATGCCAACCTCCACCAGCTGCAGGACGAGCCGCCAACCAGCGGCTCACCCCACAACCCGTGGCGCACCCGCGCGCCCGCCCCAGGCGATATCGCCCAGACACGACGGATGCCCCCGACCCAAAGGGGTCGAGGGCATCGCTCGAAGAGGGCCCAGCCAGTCAGCAGAGCCAGACATCCCCGTTGCTGCTCGTACCGTCACAGCCCCGATCACCGGGTACACCGGTGAAGTCTTCCCAGGTGCTGCGGTTGTCCTGCTGGGGTGCGGGGGTGTTCGACCCGCCGCCCTTGCTGGTCCCGCTACCTCCGTTGTTGCTTCCGGTGCTGCGGTTACCGCTCGAGGACGACCCCGAGTTGTTGCCCTTCGAGGACGACCCGCCGCCGGTCGACTTGCTCCCGCCGCCGGAGCTGGTGGTGGAGCGCTGCGCCGCCGCGGCGGCCTCGGCGGCGAGGCGGTCCTGCTCGGCCTGCCACGCCGCGACCGAGGCGGTCACAGCCGCGGTCGCGGCGTCCAGAGGGCCCCGCGCCTCGCCCAGGGCGGCGGTGGCCTGGTCCAGGGCATCGGCGTCGGTCTCGTCCGTCCCGGCGTCGAGGGTCGTGGTGGCGTTGACGATGGCGTCGGTGAGGTCGAAGCGGGTCTGGGCGTCCGCGACCCGGCCGTCGGAGTCCGCGAGCAGGGTCTGTGCGGAGGCGACCGCCTCGGTGAGGGCGTCGTGGGTGGTCGACCAGGTGGCGTGTGCGGTGTCCAGGACCCAGGCGGTGTGGGAGGCGCGCACCGCCTCGGCTGCGTCCCGCACGCCCTGCGCTGCGGCTTCGGCGTCGGTGGTGCGAGTGGTGAGGTCCGCGGTGGCGACGTCGAGGTCGGGCGCGGTCCAGGTCCGCCACGGTGCGTCCTGACCGGTGTCCGGTGCGGCGTCCAGGTCGGCGACGACCTCGAGCGCCTGGGTCAGGGCGGTGATCGTGTCGGGGTCGGTGACCTGCTCACCCAGGCCGGTCACCTCGCTGGCCTCGTCGGCGGCGGCGTTCGCCTCGTCGAGCGCGGCGGTCAGGGCTGTGGCGGCCTGGTCGTGGGCCGCGACGGCGTTGCGCTGGGTCGACGCCTTCGCCGCCTGCACCCCGCCGAGCGTGCCACCGAGCCCGAGGACGAGGACGGCCGCGACCATCGCGGCCAGCCGCGGCCGGGTGAGCCGTCGTCGCCACCGCGACCGGTCGGCGTCGACCTCGGGACGCAGGGCGTCGCTGCTCGCCGCGGTCGGGGTCGTGTCGTGGGGGTGGGTGCGCATCACGGTGCTCCGTCGCCTCGTTCGGATCACCCGTACGGGTGAAGGGACTGCGGCTGATCGTGAAAGTACCGGTCGGCACAGACACCAGCCAGCGACTAACGTCCCGGACGCCGGAAATGCCGTCGAGGCGAGGCCGTCGTCGCTGTGACCAGGCTGTCCGGGGCGGGGTTTGAGTGGGTGGGCGCGGGTAGGTTCGGTCGTGGGGAGCCGCGAGCGTGAGGGTCTGCTGGTGGCGGCACGTCGTAGGAGCGTCCGGGTCGAGGGTCAGGGCGTACTGGATCTGTGGGGGCAGCTGGAGGAGGTCAGTGATGAGCGGGTACGCGAGCACGGCGCGGATGTGGTGGCAGGAGCAGCGGCCGGTGGAGCTGGCGGAGATGGACGACCCGACGGCGTTCTTCGCGGACCTGGCGCAGCAGATCGAGGCGCGGGTGAGCGAGCTGTCGGCGTCGATGGCGGGACCGGACGTGCCGGGCGAGGGGTACCTGAGCAAGGTGGGCCGGTTGAACGCGGCGAGGTCGCAGGCAGTCGAGGCGGCGATGGACGAGCTGGTGTTCTCGATCGGCCCGGAGAGCGACCCGGTGGAGGAGCCCTCGCAGATCGGGACGGCGGTGCTGGACGCGCACCGGATGGTGGCGCGGGCGCGCGGCTGATCGTCTCGGGCCGGTTCCGGCCCGAGAGCCAGGACGACCTGGCGCCGTCGGGGCAACGTGCGCGGGTGGCGGCGAACCTCGCTGCGTTGCGGGTGCTGCGCGACCTGCAGGGCGAGCGCCGTGCGGCGTCGGCAGCCGAGCAGCGGGTGCTGGCGCGGTGGTCGGCGTGGGGTGCGGTGCCCGGGGTGTTCGACGAGGCGCGTCAGGAATGGGCCGCCGCGCGCGAGGAGTTGCGCGGGCTGCTGAGCGAGGCGGAGTACGGCGCGGCGCGGCGCACGACGATCAACGCGCACTACACCGACCCGGTGTACGTGCGGGCGCTCTGGGGCGTGCTGGGCGATCTCGGCTTCACCGGTGGGCAGGTGCTGGAGCCGGGGTGCGGGGCGGGGACGTTCATCGGGATGGCGCCGCACGGCGCGCAGATGACCGGGGTGGAGCTCGACCCGGTGTCCGCGGGGATCGCGGCGGCGTTGTACCCGCACGCCCAGGTGCACGCGCAGTCGTTCACCGAGACCCGGCGTCCGGGTGGGTTCTTCGACGCGGTGGTGGGCAACGTGCCGTTCGCCGAGGTCCGGTTGCACGACCCGGTGCACAACCGGGGCGGGCACGCGATGCACAACCACTTCCTGATCAAGTCGTTGGCGCTGACTCGCCCGGGTGGGCTGGTGGTGGCGTTGACGTCGCGGTTCACGATGGACCAGGTCAACCCCGCCGCGCGCCGCGAGATGAACGCGCTGGGTGACCTGGTCGGTGCGGTGCGGCTGCCGGCGGGGGCGCACCGCCGGGCGGCGGGTACCGAGGTCGTCACCGACCTGCTCGTGCTGCGGCGTCGACAGGACGGCGCGGTGGTGCGGGACGAGGTCTGGGAGACCGTCGGGGCGCACCAGGTCGACGGGCACACGGTCCGCACGAACAACTACTTCCTGGACCACCCCGAGCACGTCCTCGGGGACTACCGCCTCGGCCACGGGATGTACGGCGAGGAGACGCTGTCCGTCGTCGCCGACCTCGACGCGCTGCCCGAGGTGCTGGAGCGAGCCTTGGGTGAGGTCGTCGAGCGCGGCCGTAGCCAGCACCTGACCTGGTCCCCGCCTGCACCCGCGACCGAGGCACCCGCGGTCACGGCCCGGGTTGCGCGGGCCGAGGAGGGCCTGTGGGAGGGGCACATCAGCGCGGGCGACGACGGGTCGTTCACGACCCTGGTCGACGGCGTGCACGAGCCGCTGGTCGTGCCCGGCACGCGGGCGGGCGAGCTGCGTGCGCTGCTCGCGCTGCGCGACGGCGCGCGTGACCTGCTGGCGATGGAGTCGGCGTCCCTGGACGACACCGAGGACCTGACCGCCGCTCGGCGTGCCCTGCACGTCCGGTACACCGCGTACGTGGCGCGCTACGGGCCGTTGAACCGCTCGACGACCCGCAGCACCGGCAAGGTCGATCCGCAGACCGGGCAGCCGCGGCTGGCGCGGGTGCGCCCACCGGTGATGAACACGTTCCGCAGGGACCCGTTCAGCGCGCTGGTGATGGCTCTGGAGTCCTACGACGACGCCACGGGCACCGCAGCGCCGGCGCAGCTGCTGCGCCAGCGGGTGGTGGTGCCGCGCGCCACGGTGCTGGGCGTCGAGGACGCCGACGAGGCGCTGGCGGTCAGCGTCGAGGCGCTCGGGCGCGCGGACCTGGCGCACATCGCCTCGCTGCTCGGCGTCGAGCAGGGCGAGGCGCGCGCCCGGCTCGCGACGTTGGTGTACGACGACCCGGTCGCGCCCGGGCGGATCGTCCCGGCCGCGGAGTACCTGTCGGGCAACGTCCTGGACAAGCTCGACGACGCGCGCACGGCCGCCGAGTCCGACCAGCGGTATGCGGTGAACGTGCGCGCCCTGCAGGAGGTCGTCCCGACCCCGCTCGGCGTCGACGAGATCTCCGCCCGGCTCGGCGCGGCGTGGATCGACGCCGACACGCACTCCGAGTTCGTCCGCGACATCATGGGCGACCCCGAGGCGCGGGTGATCCACGCCGGAGGGGCGATCTGGGAGGTCAAGGCCCGCACCCACTCGATCCAGGCGACCAGCGAGTGGGGCACCGCCCGCATGTCGGCGCCGGTGATCCTGAAGGCGGTCCTGGAGCAGCGTCAGGTGCAGGTCACCGACCCGACCGAGGACGGCGGTCGGGTGCTGAACCCGACCGAGACCGAAGCGGCCCGGGAGAAGGCCGGCGCTCTGCAGGAGCGGTTCGCGGAGTGGGTGTGGGAGGACCCTGAGCGTGCTGCGCGCCTGGCGGGGGTCTACAACCGCCAGTTCAACGCCCTGGTGCTGCGGGACTACACCGAGCAGGGCCAGCGGCTGACCCTGCCGGGACTGGTCGAGACGTTCACCCCGCGCCCCCACCAGCGCACCGCCGTCGCGCGGATGATCGCCGAGCCCGCCGTCGGGCTGTTCCACGAGGTCGGTGCGGGCAAGACCGCCGAGATGGCCATGGGCGTCATGGAGCTGCGTCGCCTGGGGTTGGTGAACAAGCCGGTCGTCAACCTCCCGAACCACATGCTCGAACAGTTCACCCGCGAGTGGCTCCAGCTCTACCCCAGCGCCCGGCTCCTGGCGGCCTCCGGTGAGGACCTCGCCGGCGACGGCCGCCGCAGGTTCGTCGCGCGGGCCGCGACCGGCGACTGGGACGCGATCCTCATGACCCGTGGCGCGTTCGAACGCATCCCGGTGTCCCGCGCCACCGAGGCCGAGTACATGAGCACCGAGATGGCTGGCGTGCGGGCCATGCTCGAGCGCCTGGCCGAGGAGAAGGGCTCCGGGACGGTCAAGCGCCTGGAGAAGCGCGTCGCCGCGATCGAGGAGAGGGTCCGTGCTCGCCTGGACTCCCCGCAAGACCCGGGCATCACGTTCGAGGAGACCGGCATCGACTACGTCGTGGTCGACGAGCTCCACGACTTCAAGAACCTGATGACCGTCTCCAACATCCCTGACGCCGCGATCGCTGGGTCCCAACGAGCCACCGACCTGCACATGAAGCTGGAGTACCTGCGCGCCCGCCACGGCGAGCGCGTCGTGACCGGCGCGACCGCGACCCCGATCGCGAACAGCGTCACCGAGGCCCACGTGATGACCCGGCTCATGCGCCCGGACCTGCTGCGCGCGGCCGGGGTGCAGGAGTTCGACGCCTGGGCTGCGACCTTCGGGCAGGTCGTCACCGAGATCGAGATGTCCGTGACCGGCGGGTACAAGCAGAAGTCCCGGTTCGCGCGGTTCCAGAACGTCCCGGAGATGCTGCGCACCTGGCACACGTTCGCCGACGTCAAGACCGCCGCCGACCTCAACCTCGACCGGCCGCTCATCGCGGAGCGACCCGACGGGACACGCGGGCCGCGCACGATGATCCTGCCGCCCTCGGACGAGCTCCTGGAGTACGTGGGCTGGCTCGGCAAGCGTGCCGACGAAGTCCAGGCCCGCCTGGTCGACCCGGCAGAAGACAACATGCTGAAGATCACCACCGACGGCCGCAAGGCCGCCCTCGACCTGCGCCTGGCCGCGGGAGCCCGCACCGAGGACAACAAGGTCGAGTCCGCGGCCGACCGCATCCACGCGATCTGGTCGACCAACCGCGACCGCGTCTACGCCGACCCGACCACCGGGGACCAGGCCCCGGTCCCGGGCGCGCTGCAGATCGTGTTCTGCGATCTGGGCACCCCGTCGGCGAACTGGAACGTCTACGACGAGCTGCGCGACCAGCTGGTGCGTCGAGGGATGCCGCGCGAGCAGGTGCGGTTCATCCACGAGGCCGCCAAGGACGCCGACAAGGCCCGCCTGTTCGCCGCCGCGCGCGCCGGGCACGTCTCGGTGCTGGTCGGCTCCACCCAGAAGATGGGCGTCGGCACCAACGTCCAGACCCGGGCCATCGCCCTGCACCACCTGGACTGCCCGTGGCGACCTGCCGACCTCGAGCAGCGCGACGGGCGGATCCTGCGCCAGGGCAACCAGAACCCGCAGATCGAGATCTACCGGTGGGTCACCGAACGGTCCTTCGACGCGTACTCCTGGCAGACCGTCGAACGCAAGGCGAAGTTCATCGCCCAGGTCATGCGCGGGCGCCTGGACGTACGCGAGATCGAGGACATCGGCGACTCCGCCCTCTCGTTCGCCGAGGTCAAGGCCCTCGCCTCAGGCAACCCACTGGTCATGGAGCGCGAGAAGGCGCTGCAGGCCGTCACGAAGTACGAGCGGCTGGAGCGCGCGTACCACCGCAACCAGGTCCACCTGAGCCGCGACCGCCAACGCACCAGCGCCCTGCTCGCCACCGCCGAGGCCGACCTGCCCGTCCTGAGCGCCGCTGTGCAACGCGCGACGTCGACGGCCGGCGAGCAGTTCGCGCTGACCACCGGCGCGACCCGGCACACCGCCCGCGCGGACGCCGCGGCCGCGTTGCGGCAGTGGGTGAACGCCCACGCCGGAGCGACAGTCAGCCACACCTTCAACGACCGCCCGCTCGGGGTGGTCTGCGAGGTCGGCGGGCACACCATCACCGCGGCCGTCGCGCCCCGCACCGGCGCGCTCACCCTGCGCGAGCCAGGGTTCCTGTTCCAGCTCGCCGGGGTCCCGCGCACCACCTGGCGCGTCGACGTCGAGACCGCTGCCGGTGAGGGCATCGGCCTGGTCCGGCAGATCGAGAACCGCATCGAGCGGCTGCCCGCCCTCGCTGAGACGGTCCGCACCGAGATCGCCACCGCCCACCGCGACCTCGACCACGTCGAGCAAGCCGCCGCCGGCGGGTTCAAGTACGCCCGCGAGCTGGGCGAGGCGCGCGCCGACCTCGCCCGCATCGACGCGCTGCTCAACCCACCCGACGCCGACGCGGGCAGCGGGCCCGACCCGACCGCGTCGCCGGGCGCGCGGCCGTGGCTGGACGCGGTGCGCACCGGCCACGGTCGTCCGGGGCCCGGAGCCGGGCCCGGCACCACTGGCCCCGGGTGAGCGGGCTCGAACAGAGGTAGGACGCGGGGACGCGACGCGATCGGCTGGGGAGCCTAGGGAACCTCGCGCCGCCCTTCCCCGCGTCCTACCGGCTTGGACTCAGCACGACCGCGCCGCCGCTGAGCTCAGGGCGCGGTTCACGCGCAGGTGCCGCCCGCGGCAGCCCAGGTGTGCGCGATCGACACCGACTGCTCGGCCGACGCCGAGGCGGTCACCGCACCCGGCCCGGTGCTCACGGTCAGGGTCGCCGTCCCGGGCACGGTGGCGTGCTGCCCGCCGGCGGACAGCTCGACGGTGCCACCGCCGGTGGCGGTGAACGTCACCGACGCCGCGCCCGTACAGGTCACGGTCTGGGAGGTGCTCGCCCGAGCGGCCGGCGCCTGCGGCCGGGTGACAGGCTGCTGGTCACCCGCCGCCGACCGCGCGGCGGACGACTGCTGATCGGCAGAGACCTGCTGCTCGGCCGCCCGCGCGGCAGCAGCGGCGGCGGCTTGCTCGTCCGCCGCGGCCCGGCGCTCGGCCCGTGCCTGCTGCTCGGCCGCGGCTCGGGCGTCGGCGGCAGCCTGGTCGGCCTGCGCCTGCGCCGCGGCTTCCGCCTCAGCCTCGGCCGAGGGGTCGGTGACGTCGTCGTCCGACACCTCGCTGGGAGTCGGCGTCGGTGTCGGGGACGGCGGGGCGGTGGTCGCGGTCGGGCGCAGCACCGCGGTGGACTCGGTCGCGGTGCGAGGCCACAGCACCACTGCCACGCACGTCACCACGACGACCACGGCGGCGACGCCCATCGCGACCCGGCCTCGCCGCGGCCCCCGACCACTGGGAGCCTCGCCCGCGCTGGCCTCGAGGGCCTGGCGGTGCTCGTCGCCACCGGGCTCGCGCTGCGGGTCGACCTCGCCCGCGCCCGTTTCGTCGCCGGGGTCGACGCACGCGGCGCCGTCACACGGGCCGGGTACCTCGGGGCCGTCGGGAATCGCGGATCCGGTGGGCGGGGTGGGGCGCTTCGTGGTGGTGGCGTGCTGGGTGATGGCCGCCGTCAGCTCGGCGAGCCGGTCGCGCGCGGCAGCCGCCTGCGCGTGGGCACAGGCAGTCTCGGCGCGCGCTCGCTCGACGTCAGCCAGCGCCGCGTCGAGGGCGGTTCGCGTCTCGGCGGCCTCGGCGCGGGCGGCCTGGACCTGCTCCCGCCAGACCTGCGCGTCGGCGCGGGCGGTCGCGGTGGCTGCCTCGGCGACGCGGGTCCGTTCGGCCAGACCTGCGACCAGGTCGACCACGTCCAGGCCACCAGCGCCGTCCACGTCGTCGGACGGCCCCCCGTTACCGGTCATCTCGGGGGTGTCGATCATCTCCGGCGGTGCCGCCTCGGGCCCCGGTGCGGTGTCGAAGGTCGGGGCGGCGTCGACGCGGCGAGTGTCTGGCACCGCGGCGGACACGGGCGCGGGCCCTCGCTGCAGGTCCGGCGCCGGGGGCTGGTGGGCCTCGGGTGCCACAGCCGGCTCCGGCCGGGGCACTGCGGGGGCATCGGGGGTGACGGCCGCCGCGGCGGGGTTGGATCGCGTGCCGGGGTTCACCGGACCCGGTGCGTCCGTGTCGGTGGCGGTTGGGGGCCCGGGCCGGGGGCGGCGGGGCTTGCGCCCCAGCCCGCGGCGCGGCTTGGCTGCCGTGTCCTGGGCGGCGCTCAGCGCGGCGCGTCCGGCGGCGAGCTGGGCCGCCAACCCGCCCTCCGCGACGTCGCCGCCGGTCGTGTCCATGGTCGTGTCGGTCGTGGTCACGTCGCACGGCGCGTCCGGGGCGACGCTGTCTGGGGTGTCGGGGACGACTTCGGCGTCGACCACGTCCTCGCCGTGGATGGGGGGCTGGTTCATGGGCGTGGTCCTTGGGCGTGAGGTGGTGGTACGACGGACTCGCCGGCGTCGTCGACGCTCGGCCAGGCCCAGGTCGCCGTCCAGCGTTCGGTCGTGTCGTAGGTCGCTCGTCGGGCGGCGACCCGGTCGGCGAGTTCGCGGACGGGGACGGTGTGGTCGGTGGTGGTGCAGGCGTCCATGCCGGTGTCGGTGCGCAGCCGGGCGCGGGTGACCGGCAGCTGGTTGTAGAACACGACGGGCGCGGCGCCGTCGTCGGCGTTGGTGACGTGGGTGGCGTGGTGCAGGCGCTCCAGGGCCCACAGCTCGACCACCACCGAGGGGTGCGCGGTCCAGCAGGGCTTGATCTCCCGGACCTCGAACGTCGAGATCACCCACTCGACGAACCGCGCCAAGCGGATCAGGGCGGCGTGGCGGGTGGCGGGGTCGGCGTCCATCCAGGCGAACACCCCGGGGTCGCCGTGTCCCCAGAACTCCGTGAGCAGCACCAGCCGCCGCTCCACCGGGTCGACGCCGGGACCAGCCGTACCTTTTCGGCCGGAGCGCGGTCGCGGGGCGGGGCTGGCCGGCTCGGCGAGCAGGTCCTCGAGGTCGGCCCGGTCGCCCGGGTCCGCCGGCGGCGGCTCGACGTCGTCGTACTCGTCCCGGTCGTGGTCGTCGTAGTGGGTCATGCGGGCACCTGCCGGGACGTCAGGACGTGCCCAGGGTGGGCGGCGTGCCAGTCGGCCGAGGCGGTGGTGCACGGCGCGTGGGGGCCGTGCCAGTACGGGGTGAGGTCGGTCAGGATCGGCCGAGTCCGGTCCTGGATCACCAGGGCGGTTCCCACGGGCAGGCGCCGCAGCTCGTCGACGGACACCGCGGGGCGCCACTCAGCGTCCACGGAGGTGTCCCGACCGAACAGGTCGCGGCTGGAGAACGACGTGCGGGTGCGGGTCTGCTCGTGCTCGCCGAGCGAGCGGGACAGGGCGCCCAGGTAGTCCTCGGACTTCCCGCCGCCGAGGATGACGTTGGTCGCGTTGTCCCACATCGTCGCCTCGGCGTGCTGCCCGTAGGCGGCCGCGGCCTGGTTGCGGGACTGGAACACCATGACCAGCTGGATGCCCTCACCACCACCGGCGGCGGACATGCGCACCGCAGCGGGCCAGGGGTCGATGTGCGCGAGCTCGTCGGCCACGATCGTCAGCGGCGGATCCAGGCGCCCCCCGAGCGAGGTCTGGGAGAGCTGGCGGGCCGTCTCGGTGACGTGGTCCAGGAACAGCGAGTAGAAGCCACCCACCGTCCCCGCCGTGGAGGCCCCGACGGTCCCCGCGCCGGCGCCGGAGTTCGCGTCGGCGCCGCGCGCGAGCATGTAGCAGGTGCCTGACCGGGCGAGGAACGCGCTCGTGTCGAACGCGGCAGCGGGGGTGGGCACGAGGCGGTCGCGCACGGACTTCACGGCCAGCCCGGCGAACGCGTTGTCGACCCCGAACCACTTGTTCGCCCGCATCCGCGGGTCCTCCTCGCGGACCTGCGCGATCGTCAGGTGCCAGGCGTCGCCGAGCCCTCGGGTCTCCAGGATGCGCATGGCCTCGTCGGCCTTGGCCGGAGACCGCGACCAGGTGTAGACGTCGGCGATCGTGCGGCCCTCCAGCGCCGCGGCGTGCAGCAGCGCCTGCACGATCGACGCCGAGGTGGTCGCCCAGGGGGCGTTCTCCCCGGACATCCCCGTCGCGGCGACCAACGTCCGTGCCCGGCGCTGAGCGACCGCAGGGTCGGCGCAGCCTTCCAGGGGCGCCCAGTTCACGGTGTGCGGCAGATCCCCGACGCCGTCGAGGTTGAACACCTCCACCGGCCCCATCCGCGCCCGGCACGCCGCAGTGAGGCGCAGGTTGTCCGTCCGGGTGCTCGTGGTCACCACGGCGCCCGGGGCGGCCAGGATGAACGGCACCACCACCAGCGTGCCCTTGCCCGAGCGGGCAGCGCCCAAGACGTACACGCACCGCTCCAACGACACCCACAGCGGCACGCTGCGCGAGACCCCGAGCGGAAGCGCCACCCGCCCGGGGACCAGCGCGCCGGGATCTCGAACCTGTCCGACCTGGGGTCCGGCGACGGCCCGGGCGAGCTGACCGAGCCGGGTTGCGGTCTTCGCGTCCATCACGGTGCTCCTCGCGTCGACGTGCTCTGGTTCGCGGTCGTGGGCTGCTTGGCGGGACGGGCCGCACGGCGCACGGCGACGCCACGGCGGGTGCGAGCCGCGCGGGCGGGACCGGCGTTGCCCAGCACCCGCAACGAGGCCAGCCACCG
Organism: Cellulomonas triticagri; assembly: GCF_003696205.1. Lineage (GTDB taxonomy): Bacteria > Actinomycetota > Actinomycetes > Actinomycetales > Cellulomonadaceae > Cellulomonas > Cellulomonas triticagri. The sequence continues at coordinate 2,271 of NZ_RFFI01000019.1, read as the reverse complement.
GCTACCCACGACCCACCGCCCGCCCCGCGGCAGCCGTCGGCCCGCTGGTGAAAACGGGGCAGTCGGGCAGGGTTCCGGGGCGCAGCGGCCGCGCCGTCCCACTCGGTCCGACCGCGGCCGGCACTCGCACCACGCCGACACCGCTGGCCAGGCCAGCGGCGAGGGTGGGGCGGATCTGCTGGCCGAGGGCGGCGACCTGCGCGCCGGCCAGCGGGGAGTCGGCTAGCTCGCGCCCTGCGGCGATCTGGGTTCGGGCGAGGATCTCGTGGCGCAGCCGGGCGCCGGCGCGCCGGTAGCCCATCCACCACGACACCAGCGCGGCGTCGCCTGCCAGCAGCCCGACGGCCAGCACCGCGCCGACCAGCGCGGAGCCGGGCAGTCGGGCCACGACCACCAGCAGCCCACCGAGCAGCCACACGCCCCACCCCGCGACCACGGCCGCGGCGATGGTGGTGTCGGACAGCTCGGCGGCCCACCGGTAGACCGGCAGGTAGCGGCGCGCGGCCGTGCGCGCAGCACCCACACCGACACCCAGCACCCGTGCGGCCTTCCGGACGCCGTCTGCGCCGCCGGTGGCTGCGGGCCGGGCGATGGGCGGGGGCGGTTCGATGTCGTCGGGCTCGGCGCCGGTGTGCGGGCGGGCGGGGCTCACCGGGGCCACCCGTCGCTCGGGTCGACGCCTGCGGGCGCGACGTCGTCGAGGAGCTCCGCGAGGCGCCGCGACGCCGGCCGGCGCCCGACGCGGCACCACACCTCGACGATGTCCCGCCCCCGGCGGTGCTCCGGGCCTGCGAGCGTGTGGACCTCCTCGATCTCGAGGACGAGGTGGCGGTCGCGCGCCCCGATCTGCTGGAGGTCTCGCGTGCGGGTGGCGGGGGCGAGGTGGTGGGTCATCGTCCGGTCCTTCCGGCGTCGGTGTTGATCAGGGCGGCCAGCGTGGGACCCGCCAGGGGTTGCACCCACATGGGAGTGGTGGTGCCGATGCACCAAATGCCCTGGCCCTGCGGGAGGGTGAGCAGCAGCTCGGCGGCCGTGGAGGTGGGCTTGGCGATGCGGTGGACGGCATCCATGCAGTCCGAGGACTGCCGGTACAGGACCTTGATCGCGCACTTGGACAGCACCCGTTCGACCAGGCCCCGGTGCGCGGACCCGGCCTGCCCGAAGATCTCGACGTCCTTCAGCTCGTGAATGATCAGCACCGACGCGCACCGCAGGTGCCCGGCCAGGCGGATCCGGTCGTCCATGGCCTGCGCCTGGGCGGGGTTCCGCAGCTCGTCCCAGCCTTCTTCGCAGACCACGACCCGCCAGCGCCCGTCGCGCCCGCGCAGGGTGGTGTCGATCCACGCCGAGGTGCACGCCGCGGCGATCTGCCGGACGGTGTCGCCGGCGCCGCCCAGGCCGCTGGTGTTGATCGCGATCATCGGCGCCGCGGGGTCCAGGGCGGTGGTCGAGTGGTGGTCGAACATCCCGGCCATGGGGCCGCGGGTCAACCGGGTGAACACCAGCGACATCCGCCGCGGGGCGTCGGTCCCGGCGCGGTCGGTCAGCTCGGTGGGCGGGTCGTCGAGCCAGTCGACGAGGGCGGCGATCGTGGGGGTCAGGGCGCCGGTGGCCATGTGCTCGACGGCGGTGTCCAGCACGGTGCGCTCTTCGTCGTCCAGCGCCCCGGAGCGCAGGATCGACGCGATGGACTCCAGCGCCTGGGACCGGCGCAGGTCGACCGCGCGCCGCCAGTCCTCGGGTGCGACCTGCGCAGGGCGGTGGCCTTCGTCGAGGGGGCAGATCACGGTGCCCGTGCCCGGACCGAGGTGGATGACCTGCCCGTCGAAGCCCTCGGCGAGGGCGGACCACTCGCCGTTCGGGTCGGAGGACACGATGACCTGCCGGCCCAGATCTTCGACCAGGCGGGCCATGGTGACCTTCGTGCCGAAGGACTTGCCCGAGCCCTGCAGCCCACAGATCAGCATGCACGGGGACGTGGCCAGGTGCGGGTAAACCCCCCAGGGGTCGAACGTGAACGGCGCCCGCGTGGTGACCTCGAGCCCGATCACCGGGCCGGGGATCGCCGAGGCCTGCGGCACGCAGAAGCTCGTCAGCACCCCGATCCGCGCCGCCGAGGTCACGTGCACAGGAGTCGCGACACCGACCGGTCCCCACATCCCGGCCCGCAGCCGCCCCCACGCCGCGCGACGCCGGGCCAGGCGCCCGCCGAGGCTCGGCAGGTCGTCGCCCACGTGGGCGTTGCCGGCCCGGCGGCGCGCCGCGACGGCG
>NZ_RFFI01000189.1 GCF_003696205.1 Cellulomonas triticagri | reverse complement strand
GACCCCGCGCGGCGCCAGGCGCACGCGTCGGCGACCGGGCACGCCCCGCAGCGCGGCGCCCGCGCCGTGCAGACCAGCGCGCCGAGCTCCATGGACGCCGCCGCCCACCGCGCGGCCCCGGCGTCGTCGGCGGGCACGTACTCCTCGGCGAGACGGCGCTCGCCCACCGTGAGCGCAGGGGCGGGCAGTGCCACCCCCTCGGCGACGCGGGCGAGCACCCGCCGCACGTTCGTGTCCAGCACTACCGAGCGGCGCCCGAACGCGAACGCCCGCACCGCCGCCGCCGTGTACGAGCCGATGCCCGGCAGCGCGAGCAGCGCCTCCTCGTCGTCGGGCACCTGCCCGCCGTGCCGCTCCACCAGCGCGCGGGCGCAGTCCTGCAGCCGCAGCGCCCGGCGCGGGTAGCCCAGCCGGTCCCACGCCCGCAGCACGTCGGCGGGGCTCGCGGCGGCGAGGTCGGCGGGCTCCGGCCAGCGCGCCAGCCACGCCCGCCACGCGGGCTCCACCCGGACCACGGGCGTCTGCTGCAGCATGACCTCGCTGACCAGCACACCCCACGGGGTGCGGTCCGGGGCGCGCCACGGCAGGTCGCGGGCGTGCACGTCGAACCACGCGACCACCGTCTCCCGGACGGCGTCGGGCGCGACGGGATCGAGGAGGTCGGGCACGGGCCCATCCTCACCCGGGAACCGCCGGGCCACCCAACCGCCCCCGGCGCGGCACCGCCGGACCGCCCGGTGCGCGGGCTAGCGTGATCGCGGCGGCCGAGCGCGGTCGCGCGGGACGAGAGGGAGCCGGACATGGGCGTGCTGCGGCCGGAGGGCTCGCTGCCCCCGCGCGTGTACTGGGTGCGGCGCGCGGTCGTGCTCGTGGTCGCGGTCGCCGTGGTGGTGCTGCTGGTGATCGGCGTGCAGGCCCTCGTCCGCGCCGTCTCCGGCTCCGGGGAGGACACCCCGGCCGACGCCGCACCGCCGACGACCTCCGAGTCCTCCGCCCCGCCCGAGGAGGAGGAGACCGGGACCCCCGCGTGCGAGCCGGCGCAGCTCACCGCGGAGATGTCCGCCGACGCCGCCTCCTACCCGGCGGGGGCGCTGCCGACGTTCACGCTCCGGCTCACCAACACCGGCGACCAGCCGTGCCTGGTCGACGCCGGCGGGGCGCAGCGGCAGATCGTCGTCACGTCCGGCAGCGACCGCATCTGGGCGTCCACCGACTGCGACCCGGGCGAGCCGCTGAGCCTGCTGCTCGGCGCGGGCCAGGCCGACGAGCGACCGGTGCAGTGGGACCGGGTGCGCTCGGTCGAGGGCTGCGCGCCCGACCAGGCGGCGGCGCTGCCGGGCACCTACCAGGCGGTGCTCACCCTCGCCGGGGTGACGGCCGAGCCGGTGGTCTTCGGGCTGGAGTGAGGCCGGGCGGCCGCGTCGACCGGAGGGTCAGACGTACCGCTCGAGGATGCTCGACTCCGCGAGGCGCGACAGGCCCTCGCGGACCGCGCGCGCCCGCTGCTCGCCGACGCCGTCGACCGCCATGAGGTCGTCGATGTTCGCGGCCAGCAGCTTCTGCAGCCCGCTGAAGTGGCCCACGAGCCGGTCCACGATCGCGGCGGGCAGGCGCGGCACCTTCGACATCAGGCGGTAGCCGCGCGGCCCGGCGGCGGCGTCCAGCATCTCGACGCCCGCGGGCAGGCCCAGCACCCGGGCGATGAGCGCGAGGTCCAGCAGCTCGGTCGAGTCCAGCGCGGCCAGGGACGCCTGGATGTCCTCGACGTCGCGGCGCGAGGAGTCCAGGTAGTCGCGGATGACGAGCTCGCTGTCGCTGCCGATGCCACCGGTGAGCTCGTCGAGCTGCAGCGACAGCAGGCGGCCGTCGGAGCCGAGCTCGACCACGTAGCCCGCGATCTCCTCCGAGATGCGGCGCACCATCTCCTGCCGCTGGACGACCACGCACACGTCGCGGACCGTCACCAGGTCCTCGATCTCCAGCGCGGACAGCGTGCCGCTGACCTCGTCCAGGCGGGCCTTGTACCGCTCGAGCGTCGCGAGGGCCTGGTTCGCGCGCGACATGATCGCGTCCGCGTTCTCCAGCACGTGCCGCTGTTCGCCCACGTACAGCGCGATGATCCGCATCGACGCGGACACCGAGATGACCGGCAGCCCCGTCTGCTTCGCGACCCGCTCCGCGGTGCGGTGCCGGGTGCCGGACTCCGAGGTGGAGATCGTCGGGTCGGGCAGCAGCTGGACGGCCGCGCGCACGATGCGCCGGCTGGCCGGGTCCATGACGATCGCGCCGTCCATCTTCGCGAGCTCGCGCAGCCGGGTGGCCGAGAACTCCACGTCGAGCTCGAACCCGCCGGAGCAGATGCTCTCCACCGTCGCGTCGAGGCCCAGCACGATGAGCGCGCCGGTCCGGCCGCGCAGGATGCGCTCCAGCCCGTCGCGCAGCTCGGTGCCGGGCGCGACCGCGGCGAGCGTGTGCCGCAGCAGGTCGTCGGGCGGCGTGGTGGTGGGCACGGCGCGATCCTACGGGGAGGGCCCGACGCGCGGCGCGCCGCACGCGCCGGTGGACGTTGCGATGCGGTCACGGTGGTGTCGGTGGGGGCGGCTAGCGTGACGGCCGTGAGCACCACCACCGCGAAGTCCGCGCGTCCCGCGTACCGCTGCGCCGAGTGCGGCTGGACCACGTCCAAGTGGGTCGGCCGCTGCGGCGAGTGCCAGACCTGGGGCTCCGTCGCGGAGGACACCGGCCCCGGCGGGGCCGCCCCGCGCACGGCGGTCATGGTGCCGCTGCGGGGCGCCGCGCGGCCGATCGCGGAGATCGACGTCGAGACCAGCCGCTCCCGGCCCACCGGCGTCGGCGAGCTGGACCGGGTGCTCGGGGGCGGGCTCGTGCCCGGCGCCGTGGTGCTGCTCGCGGGCGAGCCCGGCGTGGGCAAGTCGACGCTGCTGCTCGACGTCGCGGCCCGCGCGGCGACCGGCGGCCGGACCGTGCTCTACGTGACCGGCGAGGAGTCCGCCGGGCAGGTCCGGCTGCGGGCCGAGCGCATCGGGGCGCTGGCCGACACCCTGCTGCTCGCCGCGGAGACCGACCTCGGGACGATCCTCGGCCACCTCGCGCAGACCGAGCCGGACCTGCTGGTGCTCGACTCCGTGCAGACCGTCGCGTCGTCCGCCGTCGAGGGCTCGCCCGGCGGCGTCGCCCAGGTCCGGGAGGTCGCGGCGTCCCTCATCTCCGCCGCCAAGGAGCGCGGACTGCCCGTCGTGCTCGTCGGCCACGTCACCAAGGACGGCGCCGTCGCCGGACCCCGGACCCTCGAGCACCTGGTCGACGTGGTCTGCCAGTTCGAGGGGGACCGGCACTCGCGGCTGCGGCTGCTGCGCGCCACCAAGAACCGGTTCGGCCCCACCGACGAGGTCGGCTGCTTCGACCTCACGGAGTCCGGCATCGTCGGGCTGGCCGACCCCTCGGGGCTGTTCCTCTCGCACGAGCGGCACCACGTCCCCGGCACCTGCGTCACCGTCACGCTGGAGGGGCGCCGACCGCTCGCCACCGAGGTGCAGGCCCTCGTCGCGCCGAGCATGCTCGCCAACCCGCGCCGCACCACCAGCGGCGTCGACGGGTCCCGCCTCGCCATGGTGCTCGCCGTCCTCCAGCGCCGCGCCGGGCTCAAGGTCGGCGACCAGGACGTGTACGTCTCCACCGTCGGCGGCGCCCGGGTCGTCGAGCCCGGTGCGGACCTGGCGCTCGCCCTCGCGACCGTCAGCAGCCGGGAGAACGTCGCGCTGCCGCCGCGCCTGGTCGCGATCGGCGAGGTCGGGCTCGCCGGGGAGATCCGCCCCGTCACCGGCACGGCCCGGCGGCTCGCCGAGGCCGCGCGCCTCGGGTTCACGCACGCCGTCGTCCCCGCCGGGTCGCTCGCCGCCGGCGAGGCGCCCGAGGGGATGCGGGTCGCGCAGGCCGCCGACCTCGGCGAGGCCGTCCGGCTCACCCGGGCCGAGACCGCACGCCCCGAGGTCCCCGGCGGGGGGACCTCCGCGAAGTAGGCTGCCGCGGACGGAAGACGGGCCCGCGGCAGCGACGCGGCGTCCGCGCAGGCGGCGCAGGGAGTACGGCATGACGGGCACGGACGGGTCGACGGGGAGCGGCGGCTCCGCCGGGGGCTGGAACCGGCCGACGTGGCCGAGCCTCAGCGGCGGCGGGGACGACGCGCCCGCTCCTGCTGCCCCGCTGGTGCCGGAGCGCGTGAGCACCGAGACGGGGCCGATCCCGACTCGCCGCCAGCTGCGCACGGGCGCGATCCCCGTGGTCCCGCCCGCCGCGCCCGCGCCCGGCCCGTCCACCCCGACCGCGGCATCCGCGCCGGTCCCGGCCGAGCGCCGGTCCACCTGGACGCACCCGAACCTGGTCGGCCGCGACGCCGCCACTCCGGACGGCGCCGCGCCGCAGCCCG
>NZ_RFFI01000188.1 GCF_003696205.1 Cellulomonas triticagri | reverse complement strand
GCCGAGCCGCACGAGCGCCCCGGCGACGCCGACGAGCGCGAGCGCACCGAGCAGCAGCACGACGGCCAGCAGCCCGCGCAGCGCGATCACCTGCGCGACGGGCGCGACCCCGGCGAGGCCGCCCACCCGCTCGGGGGCGAGCAGCACCCCGAGCCCGGCGGCGACCACGAGCAGCGTCGCGCCGCCGAGCAGCGTCCGCCCGAGCCGCGCCCGCTCCGGGGCCGGGGTGCCCGACCCGGTCAGCTGAGGAACGAGTGGTCGGCGTCGGGGAACTGCCCGCCGCGCACCTCGGCGGCGTAGGAGCGCGCGGCCTCGCCGAGCAGCGCGCCCACGGCGGCGAACTGCTTCGCGAACCGCGGCGACCAGTCGGACATCCCGGCCATGTCGGTCCAGACGAGGACCTGGCCGTCGCACTCGGCGCCCGCGCCGATGCCGATGGTGGGGATGTGCAGGATCTCGGTGACGCGCGCGGCGACGGGCGCGGGCACCATCTCGAGCACGACGGCGACGGCCCCGGCCTCCTGCAGCGCGAGGGCGTCCTCGGCGAGCCGCTCGGCGGCCTCGTCCCCGCGGCCCTGCACGCGGTGCCCGCCGAGGGTGTTCTCGGACTGCGGGGTGAACCCGAGGTGCCCGACGACCGGGATCCCGGCGTCGGTGAGCGCGCGGACCTGTGCGGCGACGCGGACGCCGCCCTCGAACTTCACGGCGTGCGCGCCGGCCTCCTTGAGGTAGCGGACGGCGGTGGCGAGGGCCTGCTCGGGCCCGGCCTCGTAGGAGCCGAACGGCAGGTCGGCGACGACGAGCGCGCGCTTCGCGGCCCGTACGACGGCGCGGGTCGGCGGCAGCATCTCGTCCACGGTGACCGGGATCGGCGAGGCGTGGCCGAGCATGGTGTTGCCGATGGAGTCGCCGACGAGCAGCAGGTCGATCCCGGCCTCGTCGAAGATCCGGGCGACGGCGTAGTCGTACGCGGTGAGCATCGTCAGCTTCTCGCCGCGCTCCTTCGCCTCGGCGAGGTGGTGCACCCGCACCCGCCGGGGGGTGGTGGCGGCGGGGGTCGGCTGGTCGGTCATCGGTGCTGCTCCAGGGTCGTGCCGGTGGCGCGCTCGGCGGCCTCGTCGGAGGCGGCGGTGGCGATCGGCTCCCGCCAGCGCGTCGTGATGGGGAGCCTACGGTCCCGGCCGAACGCGAGCGCCGTGACCTTCGGGCCGAGGGGGTACTGGCGGCGCTTCCACTCGGCGCGGTCCACCAGGGACAGCACGCGGTCGACGACCTCGGGGTCGAACCCGCGGGCCAGCAGCTCGGCGCGGCCCTCGGCGTGCTCGACGTAGGCGTCCAGCACCTCGTCGAGCAGGTCGTAGGGCGGCAGGGAGTCCTGGTCGACCTGGCCGGGGCGCAGCTCGGCGGACGGCGGCTTGGTGATGGAGTTCTCGGGGATCGGCGGGATCAGCCCGGCGTCGAGCGCGTGGTTGTTCCGCCACCGGGACAGCGCCCAGACGCGGGACTTGTCGACGTCCTTGAGCGGGGCGTAGCCGCCGACGGCGTCGCCGTAGATCGTGGAGTACCCGACGGCGAGCTCGGTCTTGTTGCCGGTGGCGAGCACGAGGTGCCCCTCGGCGTTGGACAGGGCCATGAGGATGACGCCGCGCACCCGGGCCTGCAGGTTCTCGGCCGCGACGCCGTCGAGGGCCATCTCGCCCTCGAACGCGTCGACCATCGGCTTGATGGCCTGCACCCGGTAGTCGGCGCCGACGCGGCGGGCGAGGTCGGCGGCGTCGTCCTTGCTGTGGTCGGAGGACCAGCGCGACGGCATCGACACGCCGACGACGCGGTCCCCGCCGATGGCGTCGGCCGCGATGGCGGCGACGAGCGCGGAGTCGATGCCGCCCGACATGCCGAGCACCACGGAGCGGAAGCCGTTCTTGCGGACGTACCCGGCCAGGCCCGTGACCAGCGCCCGGTAGATCTCCTCGTCGGGGTCGAGCGGCGCGGCGAGCGCGCCCCGGGCGGGGGCGGTGCCGCGCGGCGGCAGGTCCCACACCAGCAGGTGCTCGACGAACTGCGGCGCGGACGACAGCAGGGCCCCGTCGGTGCCGATGACGAACGACCCGCCGTCGAACACCAGGTCGTCCTGGCCGCCGACCATGTTGACGTAGGCGACCGGCGCCCCGACCTCGGCGGCGCGGCGCCCGGCGAGGTCGGTGCGGATGTGGCCCTTGCCCTCCTCGAAGGGAGAGCCGTTGATGACGAGCAGCAGGTCGAGGTCGTCGTCGGCGAGCTCGGCGACCGGGCCGTCCTGCCAGATGTCCTCGCAGATCAGCAGCCCGACGCGCCGCCCGGCGACCTCCACGACCGTGGGCCCGCCGCCGGGGGCGAAGATCCGGAACTCGTCGAACACGCCGTAGTTCGGCAGGTGGTGCTTGTCGTAGCGCTGCTGCACGGCGCCGTCGCGCAGCACGACCGCCTGGTTCGTGGGCCGCGCGGGCGCGCCGTCGTGCTCCCGCGTCGCGGCCGTGCCGACCGTCCCGACGACGACCGTGAGGTCGCCCAGCCCGGCGTCCGCGAGGTCGCGCGCCAGGTCGGCGAGGGCCGCCTCGGCGCCCCGGCGGAACGACGCGCGCAGCGCCAGGTCCTCGATCGGGTAGCCGGTCACGGTCATCTCGGGCAGCGCCACGAGGTCCGCGCCGGCCTCGGCGGCCTTGCGGGCCCAGTCCAGCACCGCGGCGGTGTTCCCGGCGAGGTCGCCGACGCAGGTGTCGATCTGGGCGAGGGCGACGCGGAGGGCAGGCTGGTCGGGCATGCCCCGAGCCTAGAGCCGGGTGGAAGGGCCCAGCGACCGAGCCGCCCGGCGCGTGCGCGCCCCCGCCGGGCCGGGCATCAGGCAGGATGTCCCCATGGACAGGCAGCAGGAGTTCGTCCTCCGCACCGTGGAGGAGCGCGACATCCGTTTCATCCGCCTCTGGTTCACCGACGTGCTGGGGACGCTGAAGTCCGTCGCCGTCGCGCCGGCGGAGCTCGAGGCGGCGTTCTCGGAGGGCATCGGCTTCGACGGCTCCTCGATCGAGGGCCTGACGCGGGTGTACGAGGCGGACATGATCGCCAAGCCCGACCCGACGACGTTCCAGGTGCTGCCGTGGCGCGGCGAGCGGCACGGCACCGCGCGCATGTTCTGCGACATCCTCACCCCCGAGGGCGAGCCGTCGCTGGCGGACTCCCGCAACGTGCTCAAGCGCGCGCTGGCCCGGGCGAGCGAGAAGGGCTTCACCTTCTACACGCACCCCGAGGTCGAGTTCTACCTGTTCGACGCCCCGGCCGACCCGTCGCAGCCGCTCGTCCCCGTCGACCAGGGCGGCTACTTCGACCACGTGCCGCGCGGCACCGCGCACGACTTCCGGCGCGCGGCGATCACGATGCTCGAGTCCATGGGCATCTCGGTGGAGTTCTCCCACCACGAGGCCGGCCCGGGCCAGAACGAGATCGACCTGCGCTACGCCGACGCCCTGACCACCGCGGACAACATCATGACGTTCCGCACCGTGGTCAAGGAGGTCGCGCTGGAGCAGGGCGTGTTCGCGTCCTTCATGCCCAAGCCGATGGCCGACCAGCCCGGCTCCGGCATGCACACGCACCTGTCGCTGTTCGAGGGCGACCGCAACGCGTTCCACGAGCCCGGCGGCCACCTCGAGCTGTCCAAGACCGCGCGCTCGTTCATCGCGGGCCTGCTGCGGCACGCGGCCGAGATCACCGCGGTGACGAACCAGTTCACCAACTCCTACAAGCGGCTGTGGGGCGGCTCCGAGGCGCCGTCGTACATCTGCTGGGGCCACAACAACCGGTCCGCGCTGGTGCGGGTGCCGATGTACAAGCCCGGCAAGTCGAACTCCGCGCGCATCGAGTACCGCGCCGTGGACTCCGCGACGAACCCGTACCTGGCGTTCGCGGTGCTGCTCGCCGCGGGCCTCAAGGGCGTCGAGGAGGGCTACGAGATGCCCGAGGGCGCCGACGACGACGTGTGGGAGCTCACCGACGCCGAGCGCCGCGCGCTCGGCATCGAGCCGCTGCCCGCGACGCTCGAGAACGCCATCTCCGTGATGGAGAAGTCCGAGCTCGTCGCCGAGACCCTGGGCGAGCACGTCTTCGACTTCGTCCTGCGGAACAAGAAGCAGGAGTGGGAGGACTACCGCGCGCAGGTCACGCCGTACGAGCTGCGCCGCTTCCTCCCCATGCTCTGAGTCGAGCCCCTGGGGAGGTGCGCGTGAGCACGTCGGTCGGGCGGGGGAGCACGCTGGCGGGGCGGTTGACGCGCGCCGGGTTCGCCGACGCGTCCCGGGCGGAGCGGCTGCTCGCCGACGCGGCGCTGGTCCGGGTGGTCGCGGGGTCGGGTGCGGACGGGGCGCCTGCCGGCGGGGATGCCGCCGGTGCGCCGGAAGCCGCCCGCGCGGCGGACGCCACGACCCCG
>NZ_RFFI01000187.1 GCF_003696205.1 Cellulomonas triticagri | reverse complement strand
CCCGGGTCCCGCGGCCGAGACCCGACCCGCCCCGACGGCGCCCACCCCGTCCGCCACGCCCCCGTCCGCCACGCCCCGGCCGACGGCGAGCGCGTCGCCGCAGGCCGCCGCGACCCGGTCGACCGGCGACCGGGTCGACGCGGACTGGCTCGCCCGCACCGCCGAGCGGTCGGGGATCCCCCCGGTCGCGCTGCGGGCCTACGCGGGAGCCGCGCTGGCGCTGGGGGAGGAGCAGCCCGGCTGCGGGATCGGGTGGAACACCCTCGCCGCGATCGGGCTCGCCGAGTCGGACCACGGCACCGCGGGAGGTAGTGCGCTCGACGCGCGGGGTGTCGCGGTGCCGCCGGTGCTGGGGCCCGCGCTCGACGGCAGCGCGGGGCGCGCCCGGATCGCCGACACCGACGCCGGGGCCCTCGACGGCGACACCCGGCTGGACCGTGCCGTCGGGCCGATGCAGATGATCCCGCAGACGTGGGCCACCTGGGCGGCGGACGGCGACGGCGACGGCGTGGCCGACCCGCAGAACGTCACCGACGCCGCGCTCGCCGCCGCGCGCTACCTCTGCGTCTCGGGGGACCTGGCGGACCCCGAGATCTGGGTGCAGGCGGTCGCGAGCTACAACGACGACCTGGCGTACAACAACGCCGTCGCGGACGAGGCGGAGCGGCTGGCGGGACTCGGCTGACGAGCGCGAATAGGTCCTGCGGCCGGGCTGACGTAGACTGGTGCCACCGACGCGGGGTGGAGCAGCTCGGTAGCTCGCTGGGCTCATAACCCAGAGGTCGCAGGTTCAAATCCTGTCCCCGCTACGCAGCGCCGGCGCAGACCGGCGGACGAGGGCCCGGACCGTCACGGTCCGGGCCTTCGTCGTCCCCGGACGGTCGTCGGGTGAACTCGTGGGGCGAAACCCCTGATGGCGGACGGCGTTTACCTCTAGGTTCAGCGCATGGTCCGTCGTCCTCCCCGGTCGCGCACGTCCAGCACGTCGCACGGCCGGCACGTCACGCCCGTGCAGGCGGTGGCGCTGCTGCTCACGTTCGTGCTGACCGCCGGGGTGGGCGGGCTGCTGACCGCCGGGCTGGTGCTGCCGGTGGTGGCGGTCGCCGACACGGCCACGGACCTGAGCGTCGAGGCGTTCGACGACCTCCCCACGGAGCTGGCGCGGCAGCCGCTGTCGGAGCGCTCGGTGATGCGCGCGGCCGACGGGACGGTGATCGCGGAGTTCTTCGCGCAGAACCGGGTCGTGGTGTCGCTGGACCAGATCGCGGGGCCGATGCAGGACGCGGTGGTCGCGATCGAGGACCGCCGGTTCTACCGGCACGGCGGGATCGACCCGGCGGGGATGGCGCGCGCGGCGGTGCGGCAGGCGCTCGGCAAGGGGCAGGAGGGGGCGTCGACGCTGACGCAGCAGTACGTGAAGAACGTGCTGATCGACGCCGCGGACCGCCGGGGCGACCAGATCGGCGTCGAGGCGGCCCGCGAGCCGACGTACGCCCGCAAGCTCCGCGAGGCGAAGCTCGCCATCGCGCTGGAGAAGGAGCTCACGAAGGACCAGATCCTCGAGGGCTACCTGAACATCGCGCAGTTCGGCGTGAAGATCTACGGCGTGGAGTCCGCGGCGCTGCGGTTCTTCAGCAAGCACGCCTCCGAGCTGACCTACCTCGAGGCCGCGACGATCGCCGGGATCACGCAGCGGCCCTCCGACCTGGACCCGACGCTGCACCCGGAGGCGACCCAGGGCCGCCGCGACGACGTGCTGCGGGCGATGCGCCGCGAGGGGTTCATCACCGTCGAGGAGTACGAGGCGGGCCGGGCGACGCCGCTGCCGGACACGCTGCGCGTGAGCGAGCCGCAGAGCGGGTGCATGGCGGCGGGCGCGGTGGTGCAGGGGTCGGGGTACTTCTGCGACTACGTCACGAAGGTCATCCAGAACGACCCGGTGTTCGGCGAGACTCCGGAGATCCGCGAGCGGCTGCTGCTGAACGGCGGCCTGGACATCACGACGACGCTCGACCCGCGGCTGCAGACCATCGCCGACACCGAGGTGAAGAGCACCGTCCCGGTGGACGACCCCACCGGCGTGGGCTCGGCGATCTCGGTGGTCGAGCCGGGGTCGGGACACATCCGCGCGATGGCGCAGAACCGGAACTTCAACAACACCGGTGACGCCGCGGGCCGCGACAACTCGGTCAACTACAACGCGTCGTACTCCTACGGCGGGTCGAACGGGTTCATGCCCGGCTCGACGTTCAAGCCGTTCACGCTGCTGGAGTGGCTGAAGCAGGGCAAGAGCCTGGCCGACCGGGTCGACGGCACGGCCCGGAACATCGACACCAGCCAGTTCACCGCCTGCGGGCAGCGGTACTCCCGCGACACGTGGCCGGTGCGCAACGCCGAGGGCGGCTCCGGGCAGATGTCCGTCGCCCAGGCCACCCAGCGGTCCGTGAACCTGGCGTACGTGACGATGGCGATGCAGCTCGACCTCTGCGCCATCATGGACGGCGCCGCGCAGCTCGGGGTCACCAGCTCCACGAGCGGCACCGAGGGGCAGCCGGTCGCGGCCGTCCCGTCCAACGTCCTCGGGTCGGGGTCGACGTCGCCGCTGGCGCTCGCGGGCGCCTACGCGGCGTTCGCCGCCGGGGGCGTGTACTGCCGCCCCATCGCCCTCACCAGCGTCAAGAACGCCGACGGCGTGGACCTGCCGATCCCGGACGCGGGCTGCGCGCAGACCATCGCCCCCGACGTGGCCGCGGGCATGAACGAGGCGATGAGCAACGTCTGGCGGGGCACCGGCTCGGAGCTCGGGACGCGTCCCTACCCGGCGTCGGGCAAGACCGGGACGACCACGCACAACGAGCACACCTGGTTCGTCGGGTACACGCCGCGCCTGGCGTCGGCCGTGTGGGTCGGCTACCCGGACCGCAACATCCCGATGCAGCGGATCACGATCAACGGCCGGTACGCCCGCAACGCGTTCGGTGCGACGTACGCGGGGCGCACCTGGGTCAACGTCATGGACCAGGTGCTCGCCGACGGCCAGGCGAACCCGGGCTTCGCCCCGCCGAGCGCCGACATCCAGTTCGGCAAGCCCGTGCCGGTCCCGTCGGTGATCGGCCTGGACGAGGCGAGCGCCGTCGCGGCGCTGGAGGGGGCGGGCTTCTCCGCGACGGTCGGCGGCACGACGCCGTCGCCCGTGACTCCAGGCGCCGTGGCGTCGCAGAGCCCGAGCGGGGCGGCACCCGTCGGGAGCGTCGTGACGCTCACGCTGTCGAGCGGACCCGACGCCGTGCCCGCATCGGGTCCACCGGCCGCCGGACCGCCCCCGCCCGGGCAGGGCTGAAGCCGCACCCGCGAGGCGCTCGCGCGCCCGGCCCCGGTCGCCGCCCCTGCCGGGCCGCGCTAGAACGGAGGGCATGGCTGCCGTCCACCGCGAGGTCGAGCGCGCGTACCCCGCCGCGCCCGACGCCGACCTGCCCGCGCTCGTCGACCTGGTGCCCGACGGCGGGACGCCGCTCACCGAGTCCGTCACCACAGACGTCCTCACCGCCACCTACGTGGACACCGCGGACCTGCGGCTCACCGCCGCCGGGCTGACCCTGCGCGACCGGTCCGGTGGGCGGGACGCCGGGTGGCACCTCAAGGTCCCGGCGGCGGGCCGCGGTGCCCGCACCGAGGTCCGGCACCCGCCCGGCGGACCCGGGCACGTGGTGCCGGAGCCGCTGCAGGCGTTGGTCCGGGCGGTGACGACCGGCGAGCCGCTGCACCCCGTCGCGGAGGTGGTGACCCGGCGGCGGGCCGTGCGGCTGGTCGACGCGACCGGCCGGGTGCTGCTCGAGCTCGCCGACGACCACGTCACCGCGCGGCGGCTGCGGCCCGCCGAGGGCGGCGGGTCGGCGGCGTCCGCGCCGGTGACCTGGCGGGAGGTGGAGATCGAGCTGGTCGACGGCGACGAGGACCTGCTCGACGTCGTCGAGGACGGCCTGCGGGCCGCGGGGCTCGGCCCCGCGCGGTCGGGGACCAAGGTCGGCCGGGTGCTGCCCGCTCCGGACGCCCCGGCCCGGGCGACCCCCGACCGCCGGTCGTCGGCCGGGGAGGTCCTGGCGGCGTACCTCGCCGCGCAGGTGCACCGGCTCGTCGAGCAGGACCTCGCCGTCCGGCTGGACGCCCCGGACGCGGTGCACCAGATGCGCGTCGCCGCGCGCCGGCTGCGGACCGCGCTGCGGACGTTCCGCCCGCTGCTCGACCGGGAGGTCACCGACCCGCTCCGCGACGAGCTCCGGCTGCTGGGCCGGGTGCTCGGGACCGCGCGCGACGCCCAGGTGCTCCGCGACCGGGTGGCCGACCTCGACGAGGCGCCGGTGGCGGACCTCGACGCGCGGCACCGGACCGCCCAGGAGGCCGTGCTCCGGGCGCTGGGCAGCACGCGGTACCTCACCCTGGTGCGGGGGCTGACGGCGCTCGCGGCCGACCCGCCGCTGCGGGACCGGCCGCGGACCCGGCGCCGCGCCACCCGGGTGCTCCCGGCGCTGGTGGCCCGCCGTGACCGGAAGGTGCGCCGGGCGCT
>NZ_RFFI01000186.1 GCF_003696205.1 Cellulomonas triticagri | reverse complement strand
CGCCACCACCGCGGGGTCGACGTCGGCCCGGTCGGCGTCGAGCAGCGCCAGCCCGGCCGCCGAGCGCCCGACGGTGCCCGCGAGGGCGAGCACGTCGCCCGGCCGGGCACCCGAGCGCAGCACGGGGGCGACCCCGGCGAGGTCGCCGTGCACGGTGACGGCCACCACGACCGCGTCCCCGCCGGACAGGTCCCCGCCGACCACCCCTGCGCCCACGGTCGCGCACGCGGCGGCGAGCCCGCGCGCCAGCCCTTCGACCCACGTCACCGGCAGGCCCCCGGGCATCACCAGCGACACGACGAGCGCGGTCGGTCGCGCGCCCATGGCGGCGGCGTCGGCGAGGTTCTGCATCGCGGCCCGCCAGCCCACGTCCTCGCCCTCGGACCAGGCGAGCCGGAAGTGCCGGTCCTGCACGAGGACGTCGGTGGACACCACGTACCGGCCGTCCGGGGCGTCGAGCACCGCGGCGTCGTCGCCGGGGCCGACCAGGGTCGCCCCGCCCGCGGGCAGCAGCGGGAAGATCCGGGCGAGCAGCTCGCCCTCCGTGAGGTCCGCCACCACCGGCCCCTCGGGGTCGTGCGGGTGCGGGTCGAGCGGGAGGGCGGGGGTCACGTCCGCCACCGTAGTGCCGCCGGGTTACCGTGGCGGCGTGCCCCGCCCCACGCCGCCTGCCCTGACCCGCCGCGCTGTCCTGCCTCTCGTCCTGCTCGTGACCGCCGCGCCGCTCGCGGGGTGCGCGTCCTCGGTGGGCGTCCCGGTCGCGCAGGACGCCGCGAACCCCGACTGCGCGCGCATCGTGCTGCAGCTGCCGGAGTCGCTGGGCGACGGGCTGGACCAGCACCGCACCACCAGCCAGGCGACGTCGGCGTGGGGCGACCCCACGGACCCGGTGACGCTGCGCTGCGGGGTCGAGGTCCCGGGGCCGACGACGGAGCAGTGCGTGACGGTCGAGACCGCGGCGGGGACGGCGATCGACTGGCTGGTGCGCGCGGACGCCGAGCCGCCGGACGGGGCCGCCGACGGCGCCACCGAGGGGTCCACGCCCGATGCGCTGCCGTCCCCGGGCACGTCGGACTGGACGTTCGTGACCTACGGCCGCGCGCCCGCGGTGGAGGTGCACGTGCCCGCGTCGGTGGTCGCCGAGCGGTCGACGTCGTTCCTGGACGCGCTCAGCCCGGCCATCGCGCAGGTCGAGGCGACCCGCTCCTGCCTCTGACCGCGCGGCGCGTCAGCGCAGGCCGGTCGGGCGCTCCAGCGCGAGCCGCAGCAGCTCGTCCAGCAGGTCCGGGTACGCCAGGCCGCTCTGCGCCCACATCCGCGGGTACATCGAGAACGGCGTGAAGCCGGGCATGGTGTTGATCTCGTTGACGACGACCTCGCCGTCCGGGGTGACGAACACGTCGACCCGGGCCAGGCCCTCGCAGTCCACGGCGTCGAACGTGCGCACGGCGACGTCCTGGACGCGGGCGATGACGTCGTCCGGCAGATCGGCGGGGCAGGTCAGCTCGACGGCGGCCTCGTCCAGGTACTTCGCCTCGAAGTCGTAGAACCCGTGGGTCGCGTCGGTGACGACGATCTCCCCCGGCAGCGACGCGCGGGCGGGGGCGCCGGCGCGGCCGCCGAGCACGGCGCACTCGATCTCCCGGCCGACGATCCCGGCCTCGACGACGACCTTGGGGTCGTGCCGCTGCGCCTCGGCGACCGCCGCGGGCAGGTCCGCGAGGTCGGTGATGCGGGTGATCCCGATGCTGGACCCGGCGCGGGCCGGCTTGACGAACAGCGGCAGCCCGAGCGCCTCGATGCGGGCGCGGACGCCGTCGCGGTCCCGGTCGAGGTCGTCGCCGCGCAGCGTGACGAACGGCCCGATCGGCAGCCCGGCGCCCGCGAGCGCGATCTTCATGAAGTGCTTGTCCATGCCGACGGCGGAGGCGAGCACCCCGGCGCCGACGTACCGGACGTCCGCGAGCTCGAGCATCCCCTGGAGGGTGCCGTCCTCGCCGAACGGGCCGTGCAGCAGCGGGAGGACGACGTCGACGTCGCCGAGGGTGGTGGCGGGCGACCCGGGCTCGAGGACCTGCATCTCGCGGCTGCCGGCCTCCTGGGGCAGCAGCACCTGCTCCGGGACGTCCTCGACCTCGGGCAGGCGCCCGTCGGTGATGGACCAGCGGTCGGGGTCGTCGGCGACCCGCACCCAGCGCCCGGAGGGCGTGATGCCGATGGGCAGCACGTCGTACCGCTCGCGGTCGACCGCGCGCAGCACCGCGCCGGCGGTGGCGCAGGAGATCGCGTGCTCGCCGGACCGCCCCCCGAACAGGACGAGGACCCGCGGGCGGGTGCCGGTGGACGTGGGCTGCGGCTGCTCGGTGCTGGACATCGCCGGTGAGCCTAGCCGGATCGGCCCCGCGGACCGGACGAACCGGTCGCGCCCGCACAGGATCTCCGCACGCCACGACACCCCTGCGGCCGAGGCGTGGGACGCGCTGTCCAGCCACCGGACACCGGGGTTATCGTGCGCGCGTGACGCACAGCGACCCGCACACCCAGCCCGGACAGCCGCCGCTCGCCCCGGAGACCGTCGCCGTGACCAGCGGCCGCCCGGCCCGCGCGCAGGGCGCCCCGGTCAACTCCCCCGTCGTGCTGTCCTCCACCTACGTGTCGCAGGGCGAGCCGCAGCCGGGCGAGATGATGTACGCCCGCGCCGACACCGAGACGTGGGGGCCGTTCGAGCAGACCCTCGGGGCGCTGGAGGGCTCGGTGCACCCGGCGCTCGTGCTCGGCTCCGGCATGGCCGCCATCGCCGCCGCGCTGTCCCTCGTGCCGCACGGCGGCCGCCTGGTGCTGCCCCGGCACGCCTACCAGGTCACCCTCGGCTACGCCCGCGACCTCGCGGGGCGCTCGGACGTCGAGGTCGCGCAGGTCGACATCGCGGACACCGACGCCGTGGTGGCGGCGCTCGACCCGGCGGCCTCCCCCACCGGCCGCGCGACGTCGATGCTCTGGGTCGAGTCGCCCACCAACCCCATGCTGGAGGTCGCCGACCTGCCCGCGCTGATCGCGGCCGCGCACGCCGTGGGCGCGCTGGTCGGCGTGGACAACACCTTCGCGACGCCGCTGGTGCAGCGGCCGCTGGCCTTCGGCGCGGACGTCGTCGTGCACTCGGTGACGAAGTACCTCGCCGGGCACAGCGACGTCGTGCTCGGCGCGGTACTGACCGACGACCCGGCGCTGCGCGAGCGGCTGCACACCTACCGGACCGTGCACGGCGCCATCGCCGGGCCGTTCGAGGTCTACCTCGCGCTGCGCGGCGTGCGGACGCTGGCCCTGCGGGTCGAGCGCGCGCAGGCCAACGCCCTCGAGCTCGCCCGCCGCCTGGCCGAGCACCCCGGCGTGGTCGAAGTCCGGCACCCGGGCCTGCCCGAGGACCCGGGCCACGCCCGCGCGACCGCCCAGATGGACGGGTACGGGTCGATCATCGGCCTGCGCCCGGCCGGAGGGGCGGCAGGGGCGGACGCCGTCGTCGCGGCGCTGCGGCTGTGGGTCCCGGCGACCAGCCTCGGCGGCGTCGAGTCCAGCATCGAGCGCCGCCGCCGGTTCGCCACGGAGAGCCCCACGGTCCCCGAGGACCTGCTGCGGCTGTCGGTCGGCATCGAGTCCGTCGAGGACCTCTGGGCGGACCTCGACGCCGCCCTCCGCGCCTGACCCGGGCCACGCCCCGCCGCCAGCCGTCCGCGGCGCGCCCTGCGCAGGGAGCGGGTGCCGGGTGGGTCAGACGCCCTCGGGCTTGCGGGGGCGGCCCAGGAGCAGCGGGGCCAGGGCGTCGACCGGCAGCCCCTCGTGCAGCACCTGCACCACGGCCTGCGTGATCGGCATCTCCACGCCCGCCCGCTCCGCGAGGTCGAGCACGGACCGCGAGCTCTTGACGCCCTCGGCCGTGCCGCCGGTGGCGGCGACCGCCTCCTCGAGCGAGAGCCCGCGCCCGACGTGCAGGCCGAGCTTGTGGTTGCGGGAGTCGGGCGAGGCGCACGTCGCCATGAGGTCGCCCATCCCGGCGAGCCCGGGGAACGTCTCGGCGCGCGCACCGAGCGCCAGCCCGAGGCGCGTGATCTCCACGAGCCCCCGGGTGATGACGGTGGCCATGGTGTTGTAGCCGAGCCCGCGGCCCTGGGAGATGCCGACGGCGAGGGCGATGACGTTCTTGACCGCGCCGCAGAGCTCGACGCCGACGACGTCGTCGTTCGTGTACGGCCGGAAGTACCCGGTGGCGCACGCGTCGGCGACCCGCTGGGCGGTGCCCGCGTCGGTCGCGGCGACGACGGTGGCGGTGGGCTGCCGGGCGGCGATCTCCGCCGCGAGGTTCGGTCCCGAGAGCACGGCGACCCGGTGGGTGCCGAGCCCCAGCGCGTCGGCGACGACCTCGCTCATCCGGCGGTCGGTGGCGAGCTCGACGCCCTTCATCAGGGAGACCGCGACGGCGTCCGGCGCGAGCGCCCCGGCCAGCGGCGCGAGCACGGCGCGGGCGGACTGCGACGGCACGGCGACGGCGACGACGTCCGCGCCCGCGACGGCGGCGGCGGGGTCGGCCTG
>NZ_RFFI01000185.1 GCF_003696205.1 Cellulomonas triticagri | reverse complement strand
CGCGGCGGCGGCCGGGAGGGCGGCGGCGAGCAGCCCGGGGGCGGCGAGCGCGAGGCCGAGGGCGGCGGCGACGACCCGTCGGCGTCGGCCGGGTGGGGTGCGGGTGTGGTCGTGCACGGGCGTGCGTGTGCTGCGGCTGAGCGTCATCGCTCTGTGCTCCTGTCGACGAGCGTCCCCCTGCGTGGGACGCGTGCTCGCCCCGGCGCCTGTGCCGGGACGTCCCACCCGCTCGGCCGGGTCGTGGTCGACCGCTGCAACGCGTTGCCGAACGTTGCAGCAAACATACAGAGGCGGCGGCGCGCTGTCAGCCCCTCGGGGCCCAGCAGTGCGCCGCCGCCTCCACGCGACGTCAGGGCACGCGGTGCCCCGCCGCGCGGAACAGCTCGTACCACTCGGCCCGCGTCAGCGGGATGTCCGAGCCCGCCGCCGACTCGGTGACCCGCGACGGCGTCGTGGTGCCGAGGACGACCTGCATCTGCGCCGGATGCCGCGTGATCCACGCGACGGCGATGCCGGTGGGCGTCACCCCGTACTTCGCCGCGAGGCGCTCGATGACGTCGTTGAGCTCGGCGAAGTTCTCCCGGTCGCCGAGGAAGACGCCGTCGAAGAACGCCTTCTGGAACGGGGACCACGCCTGCACGGTGATGTCGTGCAGGCGGCAGTAGTCGAGCAGGCCGCTGTCCCGGCTGATCGACTGGTCGAGGGTCGCCATGTTCGCGGCGACGCCCTGCGCGACCAGCGGCGCGTGCGTGAGGCTGAGCTGCACCTGGTTGACCACGAGCGGCTGCGTCACGGACTTCTTCAGCAGCTCGATCTGCGCCGGCGTGTGGTTGGAGACGCCGAACGCCCGGACCTTGCCCGCGGCGGCGAGCTCGTCGAACGCCCGCGCGACCTCGTCCGGCTCCACCAGGGCATCGGGGCGGTGCAGCAGGAGGATGTCGACGTGGTCGGTGCGCAGCGCGCGCAGCGACCCCTCGACGGAGGACACGATCTCCTCGTACGAGAAGTCGAAGTACGGGCCGTCCTTGACGATGCCGGCCTTGGTCTGGATGACGAACTCGTCGCGCTGCGCGGGCGTGAGGTCGAGCGCCTCGGCGAACCGGGCCTCGCAGCCGTGCTTCTCGGAGCCGTAGACGGCGGCGTGGTCCACGAACGCGATGCCGGCGTCGCGCGCGGTGCGCACCAGGTCGCGGACCTCGTCGTCGGACTTGTCCTGGATGCGCATCAGCCCGAGGACCACGTTCGGCGCGACGATGTCGGTACCGGGCAGGGTGAACGTCTTCATGCTGGTCCTTCGGGTCGACGGCGGGGTGCGGCCCTCGGCAGCAGCGGCGGGCCGTTGCCCCGAGCCTACGGACCGGCGCCGCGACGTGCGCGCCGCCAGGCGACCCCTCACCGCCTCCGGCGACGCCGACCCACCTGGGCGACCACGCCCGCGACGAGCAGCACCGCGCCACTGGTCAGCACCACCGCGACCGTGCCGGGTGCGACGCCCGGGTCGTAGGTGGCCCCGCTCGCGGGCGCGACGGCCGTCCAGCCCGGACCGGGGTCGACCAGCAGCCACACGCCGAGGGCGACGAGGAGCGCGCCGAGCACGACGACGGCGGGCGCGAGCCAGCGGGCACGCGCGGGTCGGTCGGTGGGGTCGGGCACGTCGCCCACCCTCGCAGGTTCAGGCGCCGAGCGTCAGCACGAGGTCGACCGTGTCGCCGAGCTCGACGTCCTCGGCCCGGCGGACGGCGTCCTTGACCGGCACGAGGTACCCGCCCTCGCGGGGGAACAGCGACGTCGTGAAGCGCGTGCGCCCGATCGTCACGGTGACCGGGACGACGCCCCAGCCGTAGGACAGCAGCGCCGCCGCCTCCCGCACGCCCGCGACCTCCTCGTCCGGCACGCGCACGAAGTGGAACGGCGCGGGGCCGCGCCAGTGGATGACCTCGCCCGCGAACCGCAGCTCCATCGCGCCAGCGTACGAAGCCGGGTCACCCGGGACGAACCGGACGGGTTCACCGGGTCACCACAGGTTCCGGACGAGGGTTCCCCACCTCCCGCCCCGGACGCCCCCCGGCGGCCTCCTAGCGTCGGGACGGCGTCGGGCACCCGAGGGGGTGGGCCGCCCCGGCGCGTCCCCACGGTGAGAGGACCGCCGCGTGCTCCCGACCCCCGCACCGACGACCGCGCCCCCGTCCGCGCCGTCCGCACCCGGCGCCGGACGCGGGGCCGAGCTCGCGCTGCTCGGCCTCGCGCTCGTGCTGTCCGTCGCCGGGTACGCGCTCGGCACCCTCGGGATGACCGGGGCGCTGCCGGACGACCTGCCGGTCTACGCCGCGACGCTCGCCGTCCCGGCACTCGTGGTGCACGGCGTCGTGCGGTGGCGCGCCCCGCACGCCGACCCGCTCGTGCTGCCGGTCGTGGTCGCGCTCAACGGCACGGGGCTGGCGATGATCCACCGGCTCGACCTCGCCCGGATCGCGAACGGGCGCGAGGGCGAGTTCGCGGGCCGCCAGCTCGGCTGGTCGGCGGTGTCCGTGGTGCTGGCGTGCCTGGTGCTCGTGCTGCTGCGGGATCACCGCGTGCTGCGCCGGTACTCGTACACCGCGATGGCGGCCGGCCTCGTGCTGCTGGTGCTGCCGATGGCGCCGGTGATCGGGGCGACCATCAACGGCTCGCGGGTCTGGGTGCGGGCGTTCGGCATGTCGTTCCAGCCGAGCGAGCTCGCCAAGCTCGCGCTGGCGGTGTTCTTCGCGGGGTACCTCGTCACGCACCGCGACAACCTCACGCTGACCGGGCGGCGGGTGCTGGGCCTGCACCTGCCCCGGCTGCGCTACCTGGCGCCGCTGCTCGTCGTGTGGGCCGTGTCGCTCGGCGTGATGTTCGCGCAGCGCGACCTGGGCAGCTCGCTGCTGCTGTTCGGCATCTTCGTGGCGATGCTCTACGTCGCGACCGAGCGGATCTCCTGGATCGTGCTCGGCCTCGGGCTGGCCGGGGCGCAGGTCGCCGTCGCCGCGTCGCACTTCGGGTACGTGCAGGCACGGTTCGACGTGTGGCTGCACGCGCTCGACCCCGACATCTTCGAGCGGCACCCCGGCGGGTCCGGGCAGCTGGTGCGCGGGCTGTTCGGCATGGCCGACGGCGGTCTCCTCGGACGCGGGTGGGGTCAGGGGCGCCCGGACCTCGTCCCGTACGCGGAGTCGGACTTCATCATGGCGTCGCTGGGCGAGGAGCTCGGGCTGACCGGCGTGGCGGCGCTGCTCGTGCTGTCGCTGCTGCTGTGCCAGCGCGGGCTGCGGACCGCGATCGGTCTGCGCGACGGGTTCGGCAAGCTGCTCGCCGCCGGGCTGTCCTTCGGGATCGCGCTGCAGTGCTTCATCGTGCTCGGCGGCATCACGCGGCTCATCCCGCTGACCGGCCTGACGATGCCGTTCCTCGCCTACGGCGGGTCCTCGCTGGTGGTCAACTGGGTGGTCGCCGCGGTGCTGCTGCGGCTGTCCGACCGGGCACGACGTCCCGCCCCCGCCGAGGAGCCGGACCGGGGGCGCGACGCCGTCGCGGCGGGGTGAGCGCGCAGCAACCACGTCGCGCACGCCGCGACCAGCAGCGGCACCGCGAGACCCACCCCCGTGGCGGGCAGCACCACGCCCGAGTCGTTCACGACGAACGCGAACCCCAGCGTCACCGCGAGCGCGACCAGCCCAGGCACCAGCGCCGGGGCGTCGGTCGTCAGCCGGCGCAGCGGCGCACCGCCGGACAGCCACGCGTACGGGCCGCCGTCGCTGGCGCGGATCGCGGAGCGGGCCGGGCGGCCGAGCAGCACGACCACGAGCAGCAGACCGGCCACGGCGAGCAGGGTCTGCTCGCTGCCGAGCAGGATCCGCAGGTTCGTCCCCGCCTTGCGGAGCAGCACGGTCGCGAGCCCGCCGTCGAGGACGGTCTCGACGAACCGGCCGAGGTGCGTGCGCTCCCCGGCGGGACGCAGCCAGTCGAGCACCGCGAGCACGACGGACGTCGCGAGCCCGGCCAGCAGCACGACCGCCAGGCGCCGCCAGGTCAGCCGCACCCCCGCGGTGAGCGCGGCCAGGACCAGGAAGCCCGCGACCAGCGCGGGCGGCCCGCCGAAGTTCGCGCCGGTCGTGGGCGTGCGCGCCAGCGCCCCCGACACCACGCCGAGCGCGAGGACGCCCGCGCCGACGACGACGGCCACCGCCGCACCCCGGCGCCCGCGCCGCAGCAGCGGGTCGGTCGCCGCCACGGCCGTGAGCACCGTCGCGGTCGCGAACAGGGCCAGGGCCGGGTTCCCGAACCCGTAGAACCGACCCGCCACGAGCGACCCCGGGCCCATCAGCGAGTCCAGCGACAGCCGGGCGCCCAGCGCGACGTCCGTCCCGAGCACCGCGGCGGTCACCGCACCCACCACCGCCAGCGGGCCGAGCGGCCGGTCGCGCCACGCGGGCACGCCGAGCGCGAGCACCGCGACGGCCGCCGCCCACCCGGCGACGAGCAGCGCGAGCAGCCACCCGGGCGACCCCGCGCGCCACCAGGGCACCAGGTTCGCGAGGAACGTCGCGACCGGCACCGCCGCGACCAGCACGCCGGCGGCCCGCACCCCGA
>NZ_RFFI01000184.1 GCF_003696205.1 Cellulomonas triticagri | reverse complement strand
GGGGTGCCGGTCGGGGACGCCGGGTCGAGCGGCCTGGCGGCGTCCCGTGCGGCGCGCTCCGCCGTCGCGGCGTCCGCGAGGGCGAGCGCCGCCGCCCGCAGCGCGGTCCCGTCGGTGACGCCGAGCGCGTCGAGCTGGTCGGTGTACCGGGCGGCCTCGGCGTCCAGGACGTCGCGGACGCGGACGTCGAGCCGGTCGCGGGCGGTGGCGGTCAGGCGGCGCACGGCGTCGTCCCCGAACACGGCCTCCAGGAGCTTCTGCGCGACGACGGCGGTGCCGCCGGCTATGCCGACCTCGACGCCGGTGAGCCCGCCGGTGGACGCGAACGCCAGGACCATGAGCGCGACCCCGAGGGCGTTCACGCCGAACGACAGCGCCCGGGCGGTCCCCCGCCGCTGGGCGCCCTGGTCCCGGACCAGGTCCAGCACGTCGGACTGCCAGTGCCGCACCTGCTGCTCGACGTGCGCACGCAGGTCCGCCGACGCGCGCGACAGGTCGAGCCCGGGCAGCAGCCCGGCACCGGCGGCGTCCCCGCGCCACGCGGCGTGGGTGCGCCCGGCCGCGGCGTCGGCGGCGTCGAGGACGACGGCGGCGAGGCCGTGCGCGATGGCCTGCTCGACCGGCGGGGTCGGGGCCGGTCGTCCGCGCACGAACGCGACCACGCGGTCCCGCGCCCGGCCCACGCGCTGCTCGACGGACCGCAGCAGCTCACCGGTCCCGACGAGCTCCTGCCAGCGGGCCAGCACCTCGCCCCGGAGCATCGCGCCGTCGGACGTCGCTGTGCGGACCTGGTCGAGCGCGCCGGCGTAGGCGCTCGCGACGGCGTCCCGCAGGCGCGCCTCGGCGGTGACCTGCGCGTCGGCGGCGGTCGCGAGGCGCAGCGCGCGCCGCCCGAGATCGGTGACGGCGCCGTCGCGGGTGCGGCGCGCGACGAGGTCCCGTGCGCCCGGGTCACCGAGGGCCGACAGCCACGCGGCGATCTCGCCGACGGCCCGCTCCGGGAGCAGCCCGTCGGGGTCCAGCCCCTCGGGGACGGCGAACAGCGGGGCGTCCGCGAGGTCGGCGGCGTCCACCATCCGCCGCAGGTCCGCGACGACGGCGTCCGAGCCGGGGTCGACGCGGTCCACGACCAGCGCGACCTGGGCGCTGCGCCGGGCGGCGTCGTGCAGCAGGTCCCACGGGACGGCGTCGGCGTACCGGGCCGCGGTGGTGACGAACAGCCACAGGTCGGCGGCGGCGAGCAGCTGCGCGGCGAGGGTGCGGTTGGCGGTCTCGACGGAGTCGACGTCAGGGGCGTCGAGCAGGGCGAGCCCGCGCGGCAGGGCGTCGCTCGCGACGAGCCGCAGCCCGGTCGCGGTGGCATCGGCGGGGCCGGTGACCCGGGCCAGCGCGGGCAGCACCCGGTCGGTGGCGAACCACCGCACGTCGAGGGGGTGGTGCACGAGGACGGGCGCGCGGGTGGTCGGGCGCAGCACACCGGGCTCGGTGACGCGGGCCCCGAGCAGGGAGTTCACCAGGGTCGACTTGCCCGCCCCCGTGGACCCTCCGACCACGACCAGCAGCGGCGCGCCCGCCGAGCGCAGCCGCGGCAGCAGGTAGTCGTCCACCTGGTCGAGCGCCGCCCGCCGGTCGCGCCGCGCGGCGTCCACCTCGGGCACGTCGAGCGGCAGGACCAGGGACCGCAGCCGGGCGTGCAGCCGGTCGAGCGCGTCGGCGACCGCGGCGGTCGCCGGGGCGCCCGCCGCGTCGTCGGGGGTGCTCGTCATGCCCCCCATCCTGCCTGGCCGGACGCCCGCACGCCCCGGGTGCGACGACGGCCGCCGTCCCCGGTGGCGGGGGCGGCGGCCGTCGTCGGTGCGCGGGTGGTCAGTCGCGCGTGAGCTTGCGGTAGGTCACGCGGTGCGGGCGCGCGGCGTCGGCGCCGAGGCGCGACACCTTGTTCTCCTCGTAAGAGGCGAAGTTGCCCTCGAACCAGTACCAGCTCGACGGGTTCTCCTCGGTGCCCTCGTACGCGAGGATGTGCGTCGCGACCCGGTCGAGGAACCACCGGTCGTGGGAGACCACGACGGCGCAGCCCGGGAACTCCAGCAGGGCGTTCTCCAGCGAGCCGAGGGTCTCGACGTCGAGGTCGTTGGTGGGCTCGTCGAGGAGCAGCAGGTTGCCGCCCTGCTTGAGGGTCAGCGCGAGGTTCAGGCGGTTGCGCTCACCACCGGACAGCACGCCCGCGGGCTTCTGCTGGTCCGGGCCCTTGAAGCCGAACGACGCGACGTACGCGCGGGACGGCATCTCGACGTTGCCGACCTTGATGAAGTCGAGCCCGTCGGACACGACCTCGAACAGCGTCTTCTTGGGGTCGATGCCGCCGCGGGACTGGTCGACGTAGGACACCTGGACGGTCTCGCCGACCTTCAGCGACCCGCCGTCGAGCGGCTCCAGGCCGACGATGGTCTTGAACAGCGTGGTCTTGCCGACGCCGTTCGGGCCGATGACGCCGACGATGCCGTTGCGCGGCAGCGTGAACGACAGCCCGTCGATGAGGACGCGGTCGCCGAAGCCCTTCTGCAGCCCCTCGGCCTCGAGGACGATGGCGCCGAGGCGCGGGCCCGGCGGGATCTGGATCTCCTCGAAGTCGAGCTTGCGGGTGCGGTCGGCCTCGGCCGCCATCTCCTCGTAGCGGGCCAGACGGGCCTTGGACTTGGCCTGGCGTCCCTTCGCGGAGGACCGGACCCACTCCAGCTCCTCCTTGAGGCGCTTGGCGAGCTTGACGTCCTTCTTGCCCTGCACCTCCATGCGGGCGGCCTTCTTCTCCAGGTACGTGGAGTAGTTGCCCTCGTACGGGTACAGGCGACCGCGGTCGACCTCGCAGATCCACTCCGCGACGTGGTCGAGGAAGTACCGGTCGTGGGTGACGGCCAGCACGGCACCGGGGTACGTCGCGAGGTGCTGCTCGAGCCAGAGCACGCTCTCGGCGTCGAGGTGGTTGGTGGGCTCGTCGAGGAGCAGCAGGTCGGGCTTCTCGAGCAGCAGCTTGCACAGGGCGACGCGGCGGCGCTCACCACCGGACAGCACGGACACGTCGGCGTCCGGCGGCGGGCAGCGCAGCGCGTCCATCGCCTGCTCGAGCTGGGCGTCGAGGTCCCACGCGTCGGCGGCGTCGATGGCCTCCTGCAGCACGCCCATCTCGGCGAGGAGGGCGTCGAAGTCGGCGTCCGGCTCCGCCATGAGCGCGGAGATCTCGTTGAACCGGTCGATCTTGCCCTTGATCTCGGCGACGCCCTCCTGGACGTTGCCGAGGACGGTCTTCTCCTCGTTGAGCGGCGGCTCCTGCATGAGGATGCCGACCGTGTAGCCAGGGCTGAGGCGCGCCTCGCCGTTGGAGGGCTGCTCGAGCCCGGCCATGATCTTGAGGATGGTCGACTTGCCCGCGCCGTTCGGCCCGACGACGCCGATCTTGGCGCCGGGGAAGAAGTTCAGCGAGACGTCGTCGAGGATGACCTTGTCGCCGTGCGCCTTGCGCGCCTTGTACATGCTGTAGATGAACTCAGCCACTGGCTCTTCGTCCGCCTCGGTGCTCGTCGGGTGCTCAGGTTGCGCGTGGACCCAGCGGGTCCGTCGCGGGCGGCCGGACCGCCCCGGGGTGCGGGACGGCGGCGCCGGGCGACGTCGCGATCCCCCAGCCTAGGCGATCCGGCCCCGCGCGACACGGCCCGCGGTCCCCGTCCTCGTCAGGCGGCGAGGTCGGCGGGCACGTCGGCCGGGTCGTCGGGCAGCACCTCGGCCCCGGTGAGGTCGTGCACCACCGCGAGGCCGTCGTCGGGTCCGTGCTCCGACGACCCCCTTCCTCCGTGCCCCTCGGCCTCCGCTCCCCCGCCACCGCCCGGGTCGGCGTCGTCCGCACCGCCCGCCCCCGGCCCGGGGGTGCCCGCGCCCGGCTCGTGCGCACCCGGCGCCCCGGCACCGCGTGCCCCGTCGACCGCGCGGGAGAACCGGGTGACCCCGCGCGCGAGGTCGTGCCCGACGGCGTCGGCGGTGATCTCGGCGGTGGTGCGGGTGGTGCCGTCGGGTGCCACCCACTCGGTGATGACGAGCCGGCCGTGCACGACCACGGGCTCGCCGCGCCGCAGGGACTCCGCGACGTTGCGGGCGAGGTGCTTGAACGCCTTGACCGTGTACCAGCTGGTGCTGCCGTCCACGAAGGCGTCGTGCACCCGGTCGTAGACCCGTGGGGTGCTCGCCACCCGGAACCGCACGAACGGCACGTGGCTCACCTCCCCGTGCACGAGCAGCGGGTCGCTGCCCATCCAGCCGGTCACGGTGATGTCCGTGTCGTTGAACGCCATGCGTCCTCCTCGTCCGTGCCGGTGCCCGTGCGCCCGGCGGTGGGTCGAGGGTGTCCCGCACGGCTCCGCCACCGCGCCCCGCACCGGCCGCGCCTGGGGACCGTGCACGGCGAGCCCGCCTGTGGACGGTTCGCCGCCCGCTCGTGAAGCGGGTCGGGCGCGGCCCGGGTCAGACCTCGCGCGCCCCCGCGACGAGGTCCCGGACCCGCCGGTGCTCCGCGAGCACGGCGGCGGTGGGGTCGGCGAGGCACCGGCGGGCGACGTCCTCCAGGGCCTGCCGCCCGTCGCGCCGCACCCCCTCGGCGCGGCGCAGCGACGCC
>NZ_RFFI01000183.1 GCF_003696205.1 Cellulomonas triticagri | reverse complement strand
GCACGGCGGCCGTCGTCCGGTCGTGGTGCGACCGGGGCGTCAGGTGAGCGGGCCCCCGGCGGCCGGCGGCACGGGTTCGCGGCGCGGCGGCGGGCGTCGGGTGCGCGCCCCCCGGCGGCATGTCACCGCAGGTAGGTCTCCGTGAGGTGCTCCGCCAGGCCCGTGTAGGACGCCGGGGTGAGCGCCGCCAGGCGCGAGGCCACGTCCGCCGGCAGGCCCAGGCCCGCGATGAACTCCCGCATGTCGTCGGCGGTGAGCCGGCGGCCGCGGGTGAGCTCCTTGAGCCGCTCGTACGGGTTCTCCATGCCGGTCACGCCCGCCACCGCGGCGGCGCGCATCGCCGACTGCACCGGCTCGCCCAGGACCTCCCAGTTCTGGTCGAGCTCGCGGGCCAGCAGGTCCCGGTCCACGGACAGGGCGGCGAGGCCCCGGCGCACGTTGTCGACCGCGAGCAGCGCGTGCCCGAACGCCGGGCCGATGTTGCGCTGCGTGGTGGAGTCGGTGAGGTCGCGCTGCAGGCGGCTGGTCACCAGCGTCGCGGACAGCGTGTCCAGCAGGGCGCACGAGATCTCGAGGTTCGCCTCGGCGTTCTCGAACCGGATCGGGTTCACCTTGTGCGGCATGGTCGAGGAGCCCGTCGCGCCCGCCACCGGGATCTGCGTGAACACGCCGCGCGAGATGTACGACCACACGTCGGTCGCGAGGTTGTGCAGCACGCGGTTGAACCGGGCGACGTCCGCGTAGAGCTCGGCCTGCCAGTCGTGCGACTCGATCTGCGTGGTCAGCGGGTTCCAGGTCAGGCCCAGGTGCTCCACGAACGTCCGGCTGACCTCCGGCCAGTCCGCCCCCGGCACCGCCACGACGTGCGCGCCGTAGGTGCCGGTCGCGCCGTTGAGCTTGCCGAGGTACTCGGCGCCCTCGACGCGGCGCAGCTGGCGGCGCAGCCGGTGCGCGAGGACCGCGAGCTCCTTGCCGAGCGTCGTCGGCGTCGCGGGCTGGCCGTGGGTCAGCGCGAGCATCGGCACGTCCGCGAGGTCGTGGGCCATCGCCGCGAGGTCGTCCACCAGGCCGGTCGCGGCCGGCAGCCACACGTCCCGGACCGCGCCGCGCACCATCAGCGAGTACGACAGGTTGTTGACGTCCTCGCTGGTGCAGCAGAAGTGCACGAGCTCCGACACCGACGGCAGCGCCGTCTCGCCCAGCACCGACGGCGCGGCGGCGATCTTCTCCTTGAGGAGGTACTCGACGGCCTTCACGTCGTGCACGGTCGTCCGCTCGATCTCCGCGAGCCGCGCGACGTCGTCGGCGCCGAAGTCCGTGACCACCGCGCGCAGGTACGCCCGCTCCGCGTCGGACAGCGTCGGCGCGCCCGGGACGACGCCGTGGGAGGTGAGGTGGATCAGCCACTCGACCTCCACGTGCACCCGCTCGCGGTTCAGCGCGGCCTCGGACAGGTGGTCCACGAGGGGTGCCGCGGTGCGGCGGTAGCGGCCGTCCAGCGGCCCCAGGGCGAGCGGCGGCTCGACGTCGGCGAGGGACGTCCGCAGGGCGGGCGCGGCGGACGGGCTGCTGGCGTGCGCGGGCATGGCCCGCATCCTCCCACGCGGGCGCGCACCCGGCCGCGCAGGTCCGCGCGGTGCCGCCCGGACGGCCGGGAAGGCGTTCGCCTGCATCCCTCAGGTACCGCCGCGCGCTGCCGATCAGAGGGCCACTCAGGGGGAGACGTGCGACCGACTGCGGTCGACGCGCCGGGCGACACAGGGGGAACGAGCATGGCAGGACTGCGACGGGGCGGCCGCGGGGTCGCGCAGGCACCCGAGGGCGCCGACGTGCGCCGCGAGCTGCGGGCGCTCGACGACGTCGTGCGCGCGCTGGGCACGGTGCGCGGCCGCGGCGGTCTCGCGGGCGTCGTGGACACCATCCGCGCCGGGCTGGGCTACGACTACGCGTCCGCGTGGCGGCTGGACCCCGAGC
The DNA here is from genome assembly GCF_003696205.1 of Cellulomonas triticagri. GTDB lineage: Bacteria > Actinomycetota > Actinomycetes > Actinomycetales > Cellulomonadaceae > Cellulomonas > Cellulomonas triticagri. The sequence goes on along the minus strand of NZ_RFFI01000183.1, from coordinate 2,741 downwards.
ACGGCGACCTCGCCTTCGTCACCCAGTGCGGCGAGCTGTCCGCCGAGCTGACCCGCATGACCCCGAGCCAGCGCATCACCAAGGGCACGGGTCTGTGCGGGCTCGCCTGGCAGCGGGACGGGGTGCTGCCCGTCGCCGACCTCACCCAGCACGGCACCAACTGCTCGCGCGGCGAGGTGTTCCTGCGCGCGGGTGCGCGCGGGGCCATGTCCATGCCGCTGTGGCAGGACGGCGAGGTGGTCATGGTGCTGGACTTCCTGTCGCGTGACGTCCGGTCCGAAGGCCCCGACCAGGTGCTGGTGCTCGACGTGCTCGCACGGACGGTGTCGCAGGCCCTCGAGGCGCAGCGCGCCGCCGACGAGATCGCGCAGACCGCCCGCGACCAGCAGGCCGTCACCGTCTCGGTCGCCAAGGTCGGCGCGTGCACCGAGGAGGAGCAGGCGCTGCGGACCGCGCTCGACACCGTGCGCGAGGAGTTCGGTTGGGACTACGGCTCGTACTGGGCCGTCGACCCCGCGTCCCGCACCCTGAGGTTCGCCGTCGAGTCCGGCACCGCGGGCGACGAGTTCCGGCGGGTCACCCTCGCCGCGAGCTTCGCCGAGGGCGTCGGCCTCGCCGGACGCGCCTGGCGGGCCCGCGACCTCGTCTTCGTGCGCGACCTCGGCGAGCTCACCGACTGCGTGCGCGCCCCCGCCGCCCAGCGCGCCGGGGTCCGCTCCGGGGTGTGCCTGCCCGTGATCGTCGGCGACGAGGTCCTCGGCACGATGGACTTCTTCACCACCCAGACCATCTCGCTCAGCGAGAGCCGCCGCGGGTCGCTGCGCAACGTCGTCCGGCTCGTGTCCCAGCGGCTCGACGTCATCCGCGCGGCCGAGCGGGACCGCGCCGCGTCCGAGGCCCTGCTCGGCAGCGTCGCCCGCCTCTCCCAGAGCGCGTCCGAGGCCGTGCGGGTCGCCGAGGAGGCCGTCGCGCAGACCTCCACGATGGCCGAGGAGGTCCGCACTCTCGAGGCGTCGTCCTCCGCCGTGGGCGACGTCATCCGGGTCATCTCGTCCATCGCCGACCAGACCAACCTGCTCGCCCTCAACGCCACCATCGAGGCCGCGCGCGCCGGGCAGGCGGGCCGCGGGTTCGCGGTCGTCGCCACCGAGGTCAAGGACCTCGCGGGCGGCACCTCCGCCGCCACGTCCCGGGTCGAGCAGCAGGTCGCGGACATCCAGGCGAACACCGCCGCGGTGTCCCGCGGCATCGACTCCGTCAGCACCACCATCCGGCGGATGGACGAGGTCCAGGCCCGCATCGGCGAGGTGCTGGACGAGCAGCGCGAGATGGCCCGCTCCTTCCGCGCCTCCTGACCGCCACGGCCGTCCGTCCCGACCCGCAGGGGGGTGTCGGGGCTGGCCGAGCCGTGGTGCGCCCGCGGGCACGGCCAGGACCGGTGACGGGCCCGCACCCGTCACCGGTCCGGTGACCTCACAGCTCCTTCCGTGCCGGCGGCTCCGTGCCGCTGCGGGAGGTCCGGACGTGTCAGCGGTGCCACCGGCCGGCGACGGTCCCGCACCAGTCGCCGGCCGGCGGGATCAGGACGCCGACCTCAGGTCAGCGCGACCCGCGGCAGGCGGCGGAGCAGGACGCCCAGGCCGATGAGGCCCAGCGCGACCAGGGACATCAGGGGGCCGGCGGCCCCCGTCGGCGCGAGCGCCGCCGGGAGCACCCCGGACGACGCGACGGAGGCCGAGGCCTCCAGCGACGCCGCGAGGTCCCGGGCGGCGAGCACGTCGGAGGAGAAGCCCGCGGCGACGGTCACGGTGCCGTCGTCGGTGCCGGTGCCGGTACCGGCACCGGGGGTGGTCCCGGGGTCGGTACCCGGGTCGGTGCCGGGGTCGGTGCCGGGGTCGGTGCCGGGGTCCGTGCCCGGGTCGGTGCCGGGGTCGGTGCCGGGGTCGACGGCCGTGGTGGCGTCGCCGCCGACGCCGAGCGCGATGTCGCCGATGGTGATCGGCACGCTGATCGGCAGCGCCACGCCGAGGTCGGCGAGCAGGCCCTCGCCGTCGCCGCCACCCACGACGGCGTCCGGGCCGTCGGCGGTCCCGGTCCCGGTGCCGGATCCGGTGGTGGCGTCCCCGAGCAGGCCCAGGGCGACGTCCCCGACGGTGATCGGGATGCTGACGGGCGCGGCGACGCCGAGGCCGGAGCCCGTGCCGTCGCTGTCGCCGCCACCGACCTCGGCGGTCGGGGCGTCCGTGCCCGGGGTGCCGGTGGTGCCGGTGCCCGTGGTGGCGTCGCCGAGCAGGCCGAGGGAGACGTCGCCGATGGTGATCGGGATGCTGATCGGCGCGGCCACGCCGGTGCCCGCCAGCGGGCCGCTGGCGTCGCCGGAGCCGACCTCGGCGGTCGGTGCCGTGCCCGGGGTGCCGGTGGTGCCGGAGCCGGTGGTGGCGTCGCCGAGCAGGCCGAGGGAGACGTCCCCGATGGTGATCGGGACGCTGATCGGCGCGGCCGCGCCGAGCCCCGAGGCGATGCCGTCGGCGTCGCCGCCGGTCACGGTCGCGTCGGGTGCCGACCCGGCGGTGGTGCCGGTGGTGCCCGTGCCGGAGCCGGTGGTCGCGTCGCCGAGCAGGCCGAGCGCGACGTCGCCGACGGTGACCGGGACGCTGACGGGCGCCGCGACGCCCGCCCCCGCGGCGGTGCCGTCGGCGTCGCCGCCCTCGACCGTCGCCGTGGGCGCGTCAGGTGCGGCG
>NZ_RFFI01000182.1 GCF_003696205.1 Cellulomonas triticagri | reverse complement strand
CGTCCCCGCCGTCAGCACCGCCGCCGCGCGGGCCTCCGCGCCTCGGAAGCTCGTGCGGCGGACCTCCGCGGGCGGCTCCGTCGCGACCCCGGCGTCCAGCGCCGTGCCGCCGCTGCCCGCGCTGCCGCCGGTGCTGCTGTCCGAGCCGAGGGGGTCGGCGGTCGTCGGGAGCGGGGCGGTCGGGGCGCCCGAGCCGTCCGAGACGGACGCCGTCACCGGCACGGCCGAAGGGCGCGGGGTCTCCGGCGGCGGCGGGGTGGGCGACGGCCGCACGGCGCGGTGCGCGCTGGTGCCACGACCCGGGGTCGAGGGGGTGCTCGCCGGTACCGGGGTGGTCGGCGTGCCCTTGCTGGTGCCGCTGGCCCCGCTGGCCCCGCTGGTCTCGTCGGTCGGCGGAGTCGGGTCCGCCACGGTGCGCGTGCCCGTGCGCGAGGTCACCCCCGTGCGCTTGCCCCGGCCCTTGCTCGGGGCGCTCGCGCCCGTGGTGCCGGCGCCAGGTGCGTCGGTGGCCGAGGACGTCGCGTCGGCGCTCGTCCCCGTCGCGGTCGAGCCGGGGGCACCGGTCGGATCGGGCGACCCTGCGGACTCGGGCGACTCGGGCGTCCCGGGGGCGGCAGGTTCGGCAGGTGCGTCGGGAGCCGGGGTGCTGGCGTCGGGCGCGGTCCCGGTGCCGTCGGCGGGAGGGGGCGTGCCGCCGTCCGAGGCCCGCTCCGTCGCGTCGTCGTGCTGCTCGCGGTCCGGCGTGCTGCTCATGGTCTGCTCCCTCGTGGCCGTGCGTCGCGCTGCGCGGGGACGGCCAGCCCGTCGGCGCCCCGGACCCGTGGCGCGGGTGCGGTGCGTGCCCGCGGGGACACGTCCTGCGGTACGACCGTAGAGCGCACGGCGACGGTCCGGCGAGCGGCGCGCCCGGATTGTCCGATCTCGTGAGGGGTGTGGCCCAGGTCAGCGGGCCACGGGCACGGCCGTGAGGTGGTCCGCCGCGGGCGCCTGCGTGGGTGCCACGGGGTCGCTCCCGGTGGGGGCGCCCGGGGTGGCGGTCCGGGCCGGTGCCGCGGCGACCGCGTTGGCGGCACCGACCAGCAGCCCGCCGCCGACCAGGTTGCCGAGCCCGACCAGCAGCACGTTGCGGGCGAACTCGCCGACGGTCGCGCCCGGCAGGTCGCCCCACAGGCCCAGGGAGAACGTCGTCATGTTCGCGACGACGTGCTCGAACCCGGAGGTGATGAACACCATCACGCACGCGAAGATCACGACGATCTTGGCGATCTCGGTCTGCAGGCGCCCGGCGCACCAGATGGCCAGGCACACCATGAGGTTGCACAGCACGCCGCGGAAGAACAGCTCGGTCCCGCTCTCGTGCGCCTTGTGCTCGACCATCGAGGCGATCATCCGGCCGCCCGCGGTGTCCGGGCCGAGCGCGCCGGACAGGTGCAGGATCGTCGCCAGCACGGCGGCACCCAGCAGGTTGCCCGCCAGGCAGGCCAGCAGCGTCAGCCCAGCGCGCGCCCAGGAGATCGCCCCGCGCATGGCGCCCTGCGTGAACACCATCATCGCGGAGGTCGCGAGCTCGCCCCCGGCCACCACCACGATGGTCAGCGCCACCCCGAACACCAGGCCCTGCACCAGCGGGGTCAGCCCCGAGCCGACGTCGGCCAGCGGGCCGCCCGCCGTCGCCATGATGATGACGCCGATGCCGATGTACGCGCCGGCCAGCATGGTGTTGACCAGGTAGACGCCGGGGCGGCGGGCGAGGTCGGTCTTGGTCCGGGCCGCGTGCGTCTGGTAGTCGAGGGCCTCGGCGGCTGTCAGCATGGTCCTCAGGGTCCTCCTCGACCGGGCCGGACACATGGGACGAAAGCCTTGTCGAGGTGGGTCACCCGCGGCTGAGCGCGACGACCACCTCGTAGTGACCGGTCTGCGGGAACATGTCGAGCAGCCGACCCCGCCGGGGCCGCAGCGACGGCATCGCCACGAGGTCCCGGGCCAGCGACGCGGCGTTGCAGCTCGAGTAGACGACGTCCCGGACGCCCGAGCGCTCCAGCCACCCGGCGAGGTCCGGGCCGATGCCGCGACGCGGCGGGTTCACGACCACGAGGTCCGGCGGGGCGTCGGCGGTCAGCGCGAACGCCGTGGCGTCACCGGTGGCGAACCGCACGTCGGTCAGGCCGAGGTCGTCCCGGCTCTGCTCCGCGCTCGCGACCGCCTCCGTGCTGGTCTCGATGCCGACGACCGAGCGCCCGGGCGCCGCGACGTGCAGGGCGAACCCGCCGACGCCGCAGTACAGGTCCCACACGGAGCGGGGCGCGGCGGCGTCCACCCACTCGCGGCCGATCCGGTAGAGCGCGGCGGCGACCTCGGTGTTCGTCTGGAAGAAGCTCTGCGGGCGCAGGTGCAGGTCCACGTCGTTGACGCGCATCCGCAGGGTCGAGCGCTCCGTGAGCACGACCTCCTCCGGCCCCTCCAGGACGGCCTTGTGCTCGGGCAGCAGGTTCGCCGTCACCGCCACCGCGCGCGGCAGCACGTCCAGCAGCCACGGCAGGTGCTTGCGCAGCCGGGGCAGCGCCTCGGTCGACCGCAGCACGAACCGCACCATGAGGTCGCCGTCGGGGGACTGCGTGACCAGCACGTACTTGAGCTCGCCCCGCCGCGTCGGCACGTCGTACGGCACGAGCCGGGCGCGGGTCACGAAGCTCGCGAGCACCGGCAGCGCGGCCTGGAGCGTCGCGGGGTACAGGCCGCAGTCGCGCAGGTCCACGCCCACCCCGCCGGGGTCGAGGATCCCCAGCGTCGGGGCGTCGACCGTGCCGCCGACGGCGAGCTTGGCCTTGTTCCGGAACCCCTGCTCGACGCTCGCGACCGGGGGCAGCCACTCCAGGGGCCCGAACGGGGCCAGCAGGTCGGCGCAGCGCTCCTGCTTCGCGGCGAGCTGCTCGGCGTACGGCTGCTCGATCAGCGTGCAGGAGCGGCACCGCGCGGCGTCGAAGTGGTGGCACTGCACCCCGCGATCCTACGGCGCGGGCCACGGCCGCTCCCGGGTCCGGGCGGCATCTAGAGCCCCGGGACCGGCACCACCGCGACGGCGCCCGTGTCCGCCCGAGGCTGCTCCGCCCCCGCCACCTGGGCGACGGCCGTCGCGACCGTGGGCGCGACGTCCGGGTGGAAGACGCTGGGGATGATGTACGCCGGGTTGAGCTCCTCGTCGGTGACCACCGAGGCCAGCGCCTTCGCCGCCGCGAGCAGCATGTCGTCCGTGATGACGTGCGAGCGCGCGTCCAGCAGCCCGCGGAACACCCCCGGGAACGCCAGGACGTTGTTGATCTGGTTCGCGACGTCGCTGCGGCCGGTGCCGACCACCGCGGCGTGCCGTGCCGCCTCCGCCGGGTCGATCTCCGGGCGCGGGTTCGCCATCGCGAACACGATAGCGTCCGCGGCCATCGAGGCGACGTCCTCGCCGGTGATGATGTTCGGCGCGCTGACCCCGATGAAGACGTCCGCGCCCGCCAGCGCCGGGCGCAGCGCCCCCGTCACGCCGCGCGGGTTCGTGTGCTCGGCGATCCAGCGCAGCTGCGCGGACGCCAGCGCGCGGCCGGTGTGCACGATGCCGTCCACGTCCGCGACGACCACGTCCCGCACCCCGGCCGCCAGCAGCAGCTTCAGCACGGCCGTGCCCGCCGCGCCCGCGCCGGACAGCACCACGCGGACGTCCTCGATGCGCTTGCCCACGACCTTCAGCGCGTTCGTCAGCGCCGCCGTCACGACGATCGCCGTGCCGTGCTGGTCGTCGTGGAACACCGGGATGTCCAGCCGCTCGCGCAGCCGCCGCTCCACCTCGAAGCAGCGCGGCGCCGAGATGTCCTCCAGGTTGATCCCCGCGAACACCGGCGCGACCCGCACCACCGTCTCCACGATCTCGTCCACGTCCTGCGTGTCCAGGGCCAGCGGGAACGCGTCGATGCCGGCGAACCGCTTGAACAGCGCGGCCTTGCCCTCCATCACCGGCAGCGCCGCCAGCGGGCCGATGTCCCCGAGCCCCAGCACCGCCGAGCCGTCCGTGACGACCGCGATGGTGTTCCGCTTGATCGTCAGACGCCGCGCGTCGTCCGGCCGCGCCGCGATGGCCTCGCACACCCGGGCGACGCCGGGCGTGTACGCCATCGACAGGTCGTCGCGGTTGCGCAGCGGCACCTTCGACTCGATCGAGAGCTTGCCGCCCAGGTGCATGAGGAACGTCCGGTCGCTGACCCGCTCCACGTCGACGCCCGGGAGCGCCCGCAGCGCGGCGACGATCTGCGCGGCGTGCTCCTCGCCGCTGGTCGCGCACGTGACGTCCACCGTCAGGCGCTCGTGGCCCGACGCGGTCACGTCGAGGGCCGTGACGATGCCCCCGGTCTGCTCGATCGCGGACGTGAGCTCGGAGACCGCGGTCGGCCGCGCCTCCACGTGCAGTCGTGCGGTGATGGACGAGGAGACACTCGGCGTCGAGGGCATGAGGTCAGTGTGGCCCGGAACCGCGTCACCCGCGCGCACCGGCGTGGCGCGCGGTAGGTGGCCCCGCGCGGCGGGGGGCCTAGGGTGACCGGGTGCTGCCGACAGTCCCGCCGCCCGCGCCCCGACCCGGCGCGGGACCCGACCCGCTGGCGCCGCTGCTGGACCTGCCCGGCGTCCGGGACGCCGTGGACCGGGCACGCACCGCCTGCGAGGAGCTGCGCTGGCACGAGGGCTTCCGGCGCCGGTGGCGCGAGGTGCGCGCGGAGGCCGACCTGCGGGCGGCACGCGCCAGCGCCGCCGTCGACGGG
>NZ_RFFI01000181.1 GCF_003696205.1 Cellulomonas triticagri | reverse complement strand
AGCCCGGCCCGGTCGCGGCCGTTCCCGCGGCCCCGGCGGCGCAGCCGCCCACCGCCGCGCAGCCGCCCATCCCTACCACCGGTGACGACGGCGGGTCGGGCGACGGGGACGACCCCGACGCCCTGGGCGCCCCGGACCGGCGTCGCCGCTGGCCGCTGGTCGTCGGGATCGTCGCCGCGGTCCTCGTCGTCGGGGGCGCCGGGACCGCGTACGTGCTCACCCGCGACGACGCCGGGCCCGCCGCGGCACCGCCGGACGTCGTGCTGCCGTCGCCGACCGCGTCGGTGGAGCCCGTGGCGCGTCCCGCGACGACGGCGTTCGCGTCCGCGCTGCCGGCGACGGTGCTGCAGTACGCCCTCACGGCGTCGGCCGACGACGCCGAGTGGCTGGCCCAGGGTGCCGTCGAGGCGTACACGGAGACCTACGGCGACGGTGGTGACGCCGAGGTGACCGTGCGGGCGGGGCAGTGGGCGACGCCGGAGGAGGCCGACGCGGTCCTCGCGGGGCTCGTGGCCGGGCTGCCCGCGGTGCCGGAGCCGACCGCTGACGCGACTGCCTCCCCGAGCGCGGCGCCCGGTCCGAGCGTGCTGAGCACCGGTGAGGTCCTGGTGGACGGCGCCGCCACGGGGACGGTGACCGTGCTCGACGCGGGCGACGGCTCGGGCGTGGCGGTGTGGCGCAACGGCACCACGGTCTTCCACGTCGTGGGCCCGGCCGCGGACATCGCCAACCTCTACGCCGCCTACCCGCTCTGAGCCACCCCCGGTCGATGTGTGACGTGGCACACGTCCGGGTGGCTGAGGAAGCGGGCCGCCGCCGGGTCCGTTAGGACGGATCGGGGAGCAGCGCGCTCCCACCCGACCGAGGAGGACCATGGCACGCATCGGCACCACCGACCTGGACGTCCTGCCGCTGAACCTGGGCGGCAACGTGTTCGGCTGGACCGCGGACGAGGACGCCTCGTTCGCCGTCCTCGACGCGTTCGCCGCCGCTGGCGGCAGCTTCGTCGACACCGCGGACGTCTACTCCGAGTGGGTCCCGGGCCACGAGGGCGGGGAGTCGGAGGCCGTCCTGGGTCGCTGGATGGGCGCGCGCGGCAACCGCGCCGACGTCGTCATCGCGACGAAGGTCGGCAAGCTCAGCACCCGGCGCGGAACGTCCCGCGACGTGGTGCGCGCGGCGGTCGAGGACTCGCTCAAGCGCCTGGGCACCGACTACGTCGACCTCTACTACGCCCACGAGGACGACCAGGAGACTCCGCTGGAGGAGACCGTCGTCGCGCTCGGCGAGGTCGTCGCGGAGGGCAAGGCCCGGTACGTGGCGGCGTCCAACTTCTCGCCCGAGCGGCTGGCCGAGGCGCTGCGGATCGCGGACGACCTCGGCGTGGCCCGGTTCGTCGCCCTGCAGCCGCACTACAACCTCGTGCACCGCGACGAGTACGAGGGCCCGCTGCAGGAGCTCGCCGTGCGCGAGGGGCTGGGCGTGCTGCCGTACTCCTCGCTCGCCAGCGGGTTCCTCACGGGCAAGTACCGCGACGGGGCGGACGCCGTGGACAGCCCGCGCGCGGGCAGCGCCGGACGCTACCTGGACGACCGGGGCCGCCGGGTGCTCGCCGCGCTGGACGAGGTCGCGGCCGCGCACGGCACGTCCGTGACCGCGGTGTCGCTCGCGTGGCTGCGGGTGCAGCCGGGCGTCGTCGCGCCGATCGCGAGCGCCCGGTCCGTCGCCCAGCTGCCGGACCTGCTGGCGGGCGCGACGCTCGCGCTCACCGACGACGAGGTCGTCGCCCTGTCGGCCGCGGCGTCCTGAGGACCTGCCCGCCCGGCCCGCCCGGCGCCGTCACGGGGTCGCGAGCGGGAGGGTGACCGTGAAGGTGGTCGCGCCGGGGGTGCCGTCGACGTCGATGGTGCCCCCGTGCGCGGTGACCACCGCGTGCACGATCGCGAGCCCCAGCCCGGTGGACCCGGCCGCGCGGTTGCGGGACTCGTCGCCGCGCGCGAACCGCTCGAACAGCCGCGAGCGCAGCGGCTCCGGGATGCCGGGGCCGTCGTCGCGGACCCGCAGCACCGCCGCGGGGCCCTCGAGCGCGACGGAGACGACGACGGTCGTCCCCGGCGGGGTGTGCACGCGGGCGTTCGACAGCAGGTTCACCAGGACCTGCCGCAGCCGGTGCTCGTCGCCGACCACCTCGACCGGCTCGGCCTCCGCCTCGGCTTCCTCCGGGTCGTCGTCGGCGGCGCCCGGCAGCTCGAGGCGCCAGACGTGGTCCCTCCCGGCGACGTGCGCGTCCGCGACGGCGTCCACGGCGAGCGCCGCGAGGTCCACCTCCCCGAGGTCCAGGTCGCGACCCGCGTCGAGGCGGGCCAGCAGCAGCATGTCCTCGACCAGCGACGTCATGCGGCGCGCCTCGGACTCCACGCGACCCATGGCGCGCACCGCGTCGTCCGGCAGGTCGGCGGGCAGGCGCTGCACCAGCTCGGCGTAGCCGCGGATCGACGCCAGCGGCGTGCGCAGCTCGTGGCTGGCGTCGGCGACGAACCGGCGGACCTGCGTCTCGGACTCGTGCCGGGCGGTCAGCGCGGACTCGACGTGCCCGAGCATCCGGTTGAGGGCGGCACCGACCTGGCCGACCTCCGTGGCCGGGTCGGTGTCGCGGGCGGGGACGCGCTCGGGGATGTCCACCTCGCCGCGGGACAGCGGCATCTCGGACACGCGCGTGGCGGTGGCGGCGACGCGGTCCAGGGGGCGCAGCTCGCGGCGCACCAGCACGGTCGCCAGCACGGCGGCGACGACGAGGCCGAGCGCGGCGACGGCGATCTCGACGACGACGAACTCGTCCACCGTGTCCGTGATGGTCGACACGGGGACGGCGGTCACCGACGTGTCGCCGCGGTCCGACACCACGGACACCGCCCGGTAGGTGCCGAGCCCGGGCAGCGTCACGGACGTCGGCTCGCCGTCGGGCGTCAGGTCCAGCAGGGCGGCGAGCTGCGCGTCGGTGAGCTCCTGCACCACGGCGTCGTCGTCCAGGTACCCGGACTGCACGCTGCTGCCGTCGGCGCTCTCGAACACGCTCACGGTGCCGACCGATTGCCCCGGCAGGCCGAACGCGGGCGGCACGGCCCCACCGGGGAACACCCGCTCGCCGTCGGCACCGGTGGGGGCGTCCTCCGGCGCCCCCTGCCCGAGCCGGTCCGGCGCGGCGGCCGCCCGCTCGCTCGCCGACCGCAGCCGCTCGTCCACCTGGGTCAGCAGCGACCCGCGCAACGCCACGGTCGAGGCCACGCCCATCACGGCGGCGACGACGGCGAGCAGCGCGAGCACCACGGCCACCAGGCGGCGGCGCAGCGTCCAGCGGGCGTGCGGCCGGCTGTCCGGGCCGCCCGCGGCGGCGGTCACGCGGCGGGCTTGAGCACGTACCCGACGCCGCGCAGGGTGTGCAGCATCGGCTCGCGCCCCTTGTCGATCTTGCGGCGCAGGTAGGACACGTACAGCTCCACGATGTTGGCCTGGCCGCCGAAGTCGTACTGCCACACCCGGTCGAGGATCTGCGCCTTGGACAGCACCCGCTTGGGGTTGCGCATGAAGTAGCGCAGCAGCTCGAACTCGGTGGCGGTCAGCCGGATGTCGACGCCGTCGCGGGACACCTCGTGGGCGTCCTCGTCCATCCGCAGGTCCCCGACGACCAGCACGGCCTCGTCGCGCTCGGACACGGCGCCGGCGCGGCGCAGCAGCGCGCGCAGGCGCGCGACGACCTCCTCCAGGCTGAACGGCTTGGTGACGTAGTCGTCGCCGCCGGCGGTCAGTCCGGCGATGCGGTCCTCGACGGCGTCCTTCGCGGTGAGGAACAGCACGGGGACGTGCGGGTGCGTGGCGCGGATGCGGCGCAGCACCTCCAGCCCGGACAGGTCGGGCAGCATGATGTCGAGCAGGATCACATCCGGGTCGAGGGACTTCGCCTGCTTGATCGCGGCCTGCCCCGTCAGGGCGTGCTCCACCTGCCAGCCCTCGTACCGCAGGGCGGTGGAGAGCAGCTCGGCGAGGGTGGCCTCGTCGTCGACGACGAGGGCGCGGACGGGCTGGCCGTCCGCTCGGGTGAGGGCGTCGCGCTGGAGCGTGGAGGAGGTCATGCCCCCGAGTCTGGGCGCGCGACCTGGAGCGGTCCTGACGTGGTCCTGTGGGTTTCCTGTGGGTGGGCGAGGCGATGGCAGGCGGGTTCAGCTGCCCTCGATCACCGACAGCACGTTGCCCGACGGGTCGGTGAACCAGGCGATCAGCGGGCCACCGCCGCGGAACACCCCGTCCTCGTCGGTCTGCACCGGCGTGCCCTCGTACCGCTCGAACACCACCCCGCGCCCCCGCAGCTCGGCGACCGCGGCGGGGACGTCGTCGACCGGGAAGTTGAGCACCGTGTAGGAGGCGGGGGAGTGCGCGTCGCCCTTCGGGTACACCAGGACGTCGCGACCGCCGGACAGGTGCAGCCACAGCATCCCGTCCTGCTCCTCGGCGTCGAGGCCGAGGACATCGCCGTAGAACTCCCGGGCGGCGGGGACGTCCGCTACCGAGAACCCGCTGAATCCGTTGCCGAGGTCGAGCACGGTGCCTCCCGCGTCGTCGCCGGACCGCCCCGTCGGCGGTGCGCGTGCTCCCAGGGTGCACCCGGGGCGGGTGCGGCGCGACGGGGGACGCCCGCGGGCGGCGCGGTGGAGGAATCGTGTGCGCACCCCGTGGTGGCCCGGGGGTGGGACGCGCTCCCCTACGGTGGACGTCATGTCCCGCCCGACCACCGCCCCGCCGCCCGGCGTGCGCGGCCCGCAGCCCGGTGCCGCCCCCGCGGCCCCGCGCGGCGGCCTGCT
>NZ_RFFI01000180.1 GCF_003696205.1 Cellulomonas triticagri | reverse complement strand
ACGCGCGCGGCGCAGGCCGCCGCCGCGACCGAGGTGCTGCACGGGCTCGGCCTCACCGGCGCCGCGCCCGATCCCGCGACCACCGCGGGCCCGCCATCCGGCGCGGACGACGAGGTGCGCCTGACCGCCGCGACCTCCCCGGCGGACGTCCCGGCGGAGAAGGTCGCCGCGGCGCTCGTGCACGCGGGCGTCGACCTGCGCGGCCTCGCCGTGGAGCGCCCGAGCCTGGAGCAGGTGTTCGTCGAGCTGACCGGGGAGGGCTTCGATGTCGCCCGCTGAGACCGCCACCGCCCCCGCGCGACCGGCTCCGGCGCCCGTCGCCTGGTCCCGGCTGCTGCGCTCCGAGCTGCGCCTGGTCCTCGGGCGGCGCCGCAACCAGGTGCTGCTGGCGGGCCTGGCGCTCGTGCCGGTGCTGCTGGGCACGGTCCTGTGGCTCACCCGGGACGGCGCGCTGGCGGGGCAGGGCCCGTCGTTCGTCGGGCAGGTGACGGGCAACGGCCTGTTCCTCGTGGTGGCGAGCCTGTTCCTGAGCCTGCCGTTCCTGCTGCCGCTGTGCATCGGCATCGCGTCGGGCGACGCGGTGGCGGGCGAGGCGTCGGCGGGCACGCTGCGCTACCTGCTGGTGGTGCCGGTCCCCCGGACCCGGCTGCTGACCGTGAAGGCGGTCGCGGCGCTGGTGTTCGCGGCCGCCGCGGTGCTGGCGGTCGCGGTGACGGGGCTGGTGGTCGGCGCGCTGTACTTCGGGCTGCACGACGTCACGCTGCTGTCCGGCGGGACGGTGCCGGTCGGCGAGGGCGTGCTCCGGGTGGCGGGCATCGTCGCCTACGTCGGGCTGTCGCTGACGGGTCTGGTGGCGGTCGGCCTGTTCTTCTCGACGCTGACCGAGGTGCCCGTGGGGGCGATGGCCGCGACGGTGGTCGTCGCGATCGTGTCGACGGTGCTCGACTCGCTGCCGCAGGTCTCGGCGATCCACGGCGGTCTGCTCACGCACCACTGGTTCGACTTCGCGGAGCTCCTGCGGATCCAGGTCGACTGGGGCGTGCTGGGTGGCGGGCTGCTGGTGCAGGTCGCGTGGGTGGCGCTGTTCGGCTCGCTGGCGTGGGCGCGGTTCACCACGGCGGACGTGACGTCCTGACGCGATCCCTTGTGGCGGCGCAGCCGCGGGCGTAACGTACAACTTCATGGTTGTACGTCAGTTGGACCAGGACGAGGTCGACCGCGTGTTCGCCGCGCTCGCCGACGCCACCCGCCGCGACATCGTCACGCGGGTGCTGCGCCAGGAGGCGTCGGTGAGCACGCTCGCCGAGGGCTACGCCATGAGCTTCGCCGCCGTGCAGAAGCACGTCGCCGTGCTCGAGCGGGCCCACCTCGTGATCAAGCAGCGGCACGGCCGCGAGCAGATCGTCCACGCCGACCTCTCGACCATCCGGGCCGCCGCACGGCTGCTCGACCGCCTCGAGGAGATCTGGCGCGGCCGCATCGACCGCGTCGACGACCTGCTCGCCGCACCGCAGGAGGGGACCGCCACATGACCGTCGTCGACACGATCAAGGACGCCGACACCCTGACGCTGACCATCGTCTCCGAGCACGCCGCCCCGGTGGACCGGGTGTGGCAGGTCTGGGCCGACCCGCGGCAGCTCGAGCGCTGGTGGGGGCCGCCCACCTGGCCGGCCACGTTCACCGAGCACGACCTCGTCGTGGGCGGCCGCGCCGCGTACTACATGACCGGCCCGGACGGCACCCGCGCGCACGGCCTGTGGCGGATCCGCGCCGTCGAGCCGCCGCACGCGCTCGAGTACGAGGACCGGTTCGCCGACGCCGACGGCCGGCCCGACGACACCATGCCGACCACGATCGGCCGCGTCGAGCTCAGCGCCACGGGCACCGGCACCCGCATGACCGTCACGAGCACGTTCCCCAGCACCGAGGCCATGGAGCAGATGGCCGCGATGGGCATGGTCGAGGGCATGACCCTGGCGCTCGGCCAGATCGAGGGGATCCTCGCGGAGGGCTGAGCCGCACCGCACCCCACCACGGTCGAGTCATGGGACGAATGGCGGGATACTGGGTGGCGTGGACCGACCCGACCACGCCACCCAGGCCGCTCTCCCGCGCACCCCGGGAGCCCGACCGTGGTGAGGGTGCGCGCCCGCGCCGAGCACCTCGCGACCGGCGCGACCCTCGCCGTCGTCGGCGGGTACCTCGACGCGTACACGTTCGTCGCGCACGACGGCGTGTTCGCGAACGCCCAGACCGGCAACGTCGTCTTCGTCGCCGTGGACGCCGCGCGCGGGCAGTGGGCGCAGGCCGGTCGGCACCTGCCGATCATCGGGGCGTTCCTGCTCGGGCTGCTCGCCGCCGAGGTCCTGGCCGCGCACCGGCACCGGCGGTGGCTGTCCGACCCGACGCGCCTCGTCCTGGCCGCCGAGATCGGCACCCTGCTCGGCGTCGCGGCCCTGCCGCCGGGCACCCCCTCGCTGTGGACCACGACGGCCGTCGCGTTCGTCGCCGCGCTCCAGGTCACGACGTTCCGGCTGATCGGCGAGACCGCCTACAGCACCACGATGACCACCGGGAACCTGCGGACCCTCGTCACCGCCGCCTACGAGTGGCTCAGCGGGTACGACCGGGCGCAGCGCGTCGTCGCCGGGCGGCTGGCCGTCATCGTCGTGGCGTTCGCGGGCGGCGCCGCGCTGGGCGCGCTCGCCAGCGGCCCCGACGCCCTCGGCACCCGCGCGACCGTCCTCGCGGCCCTCGCGCTCACCGGGGTGCTCGTCGCGGTCGAGACCCACACCCGCCGCGTCCGGGCGGGTGCCCGGACGCGGCCGGACCGCGCCGGGCGGGACGACGTCATGTCGATCGCGCCGGACGCCCTGTCCGCCCACGGGCGGCAGCCGGGCCCGCAGCGCGCGACGGTCGACGCGGGCGACTGACCGCGCCCCAGCGGCACGCCCGCCGCGCCTCAGTCCGCGCCGCAGCGGGCGTCGAGGCAGCGCACGACGAGGTGCTCGGTGCCGCGCTCGTCCCCGGAGAGCGCCAGCACGGGCAGCCCGTCCGCGAGCGCCAGAGCCGTGCGGGGCCCCGCCCACCGCCGGCCCGCGGGCGGGACGTCGGCCTCGAGCAGCAGGCGCTCCTCGACCGAGGAGCACGCCGCGTCCCGGCAGGACAGCAGCCGCACGCCGCGGTCGAACTGGGACACGGCCGCGACCATCGGCCGCCCGGTCGCGTCGACGGCGAGCGCCCCCTGCGGGCCGACGGTCTGCCCGATCTCCCGCTCGTCGCTCGTCGCGCACGTCGCGTCGTCGCACCTCAGCAGGGTCGCGGTGACGTCGTCCCGGAACAGCACCCACGGCGTCCCGTCCGGCCCCACCTCGACGTCGGCGCCGGGCTGCGTCCGCCGCACCAGGTCCGGGACGCCCACCCCGGGCCGCCGGACCCGCTCGACGAGCGCGCCGCTGCCGTCCCCCACGAGCAGCACGTCCCAGCCGTCGCCGACGCCGTCGGCCACGTCCGCCCCGGCGAGGACCGTGTACGTGGTGCCGTCGGGCGCGACCGCCACGTCCAGCGGGTCGTCCGGGAGCGGGCCGACCAGGTCGAGCACCGTGCGGTCCTCGGTGCAGGTCGCCGCGTCGCACCGGAGCACCACGACCTCGACCGGCAGGCCCGTGCGCGCCACGGCCGTCGCGACGACGACCGTGCCGTCGTCGGCCAGGGCCATCGCCACCGGCATCTCCGGGTAGTCGGCGACCGTCCGCACGGGCTCGGTCTGCGGGTCGCCGGGGACCGGGTCCGAGGTGACCACCAGCGGGGTGCTGCGCAGGACGCGGGGCGCCCCCGGCTCCAGCGCCGTCGGCAGAGGGCCGACGCGGTACGCGTCCGGGTCGGCGGCCGGCTGCCAGCCGGTGACCAGCTCGAGGTGCAGCTGCGTCCGGTCGGTCACGTCGTCCCGCGAGGCGGCGTCGGAGCGCCAGCCGACGGAGAGCACGCCCTCGCCGTCCGCGGTACCGACCACCGCCGACGGGTACGGCACCTGGGCCGATGACCTCGGCGCGCACCCGTCGTCCCCGCACACGTCCAGCCGCTGCCAGCCCACGGACCAGTCCGACTGCGACTGCGAGCGCAGCACGTCGTCGCCCAGCGGCACGACGCGCACCGCGCCGCTCCCGGCGCTCGCCGCGACCACCGACGTGCGCGCCAGACCCCACGGGTTCGCGGCCGCCACCACGGCTCCCGGCAGCACCAGCGCGGCCACGGCCACCGCCGCGACGCCGACCGTCACCACCGCGGGGGCGCGGCGCTCGGCGCCCGGCAGGGGCGGGCTCGGCACCCGGTCCCACCGGACCCGGTGGATGTCACCGACCGCCGCGGCGACGAGCGCGGCCCCCGCGGCGACGCCCAGCCCACCCGCCACGAGCAGCGCGACCACCGGCAGAACGACCGACCCGGCGACGTCCTGCCCGGCGGTGTCCGGCGTGCCGAGCCCGGGCCGGGCCAGCCACGCGGCGACCCCCGCCCCGGCGAGCACGCCGACGACGGCCCAGACCGACCCCGACCGCTGGCGCTCCCCGCTCAGGCGCCAGGCGTCGATCTCCCGGTGCCGGGCCCGCGCGGCCGCGTCGTCCGGCAGCAGCGCCGACGCCACGGCGATCCGCGTCCACCGGGCCAGCAGCGTGGACGTGGCCACGACCCCGACGGCCACGACGAGCGCCGCCGCCCCGGCACCGAGGTCGACGGGCTCGCCGTCCACCGGGGCGGGGTCGTCGCGCCCGAGCCACCGCACCCCGGCCGCCGCCGCGACCGCGAGCAGGGCCACCCCGGCGAGCACCCCGACCGGGCGGGCCAGGAGCGCCGCGGTGC
>NZ_RFFI01000018.1 GCF_003696205.1 Cellulomonas triticagri | reverse complement strand
CCACCGCCCCGGGCGGCGGCCGCCGCCGGGGGCGCCGTGCCACGCGCCGTGGGCGACGGCCAGGCCGCCGCACAGCAGCGCCACGGTCAGCGGCTCGGTGTAGGCCGCGCGCG
The DNA here is from genome assembly GCF_003696205.1 of Cellulomonas triticagri. Classification (GTDB taxonomy): domain Bacteria; phylum Actinomycetota; class Actinomycetes; order Actinomycetales; family Cellulomonadaceae; genus Cellulomonas; species Cellulomonas triticagri. Next base: position 46,429 of record NZ_RFFI01000018.1, on the reverse strand, counting down.
TGAACGTGAGGAACGGCAGGCTGGCCCCGAGGGCCGCGGTCGGCACCAGGGCCCACCACGACCCGGTGAACCTCCGCGCGGCGGCGAACACGGCCAGCAGGGCGACGGCGCCGATGGCCACGACCCCGGCCAGGACGGCCCGCTCGCCGCCGACCCAGCCCTGGACCGCGAGCAGCGCGGGCAGCATCGTGTTGCCCTGGGCGTACAGGTGCCCGTCCTGGAGCCAGAAGGCCTCGGTGCCCGCGCTGGCCCCCGCGACGGCGGCCGCCGCCTGCTCGGCCGAGCCGACCGGGATCGGCGCGGCGGCGTGGTCGGTCAGCCACAGCGCCCGGAGCGTGAGGAACCCCGGGTCGCGGTTGACCACGACGTACTCCGCGACCCGGCCGAGCCCCAGGGCGACCCAGAGCGCGACCAGCGCCAGCAGCGCGCCGACCGCGGCGAGGTCGCCCGGACCGCGTCGCGGCGCCCCGGGCACCCACCGCCAGGTGGCCGCGGCGAGCGCCGCCGCCAGCGGCAGGACGACGACGGGGCGGAACTGCCCCGCGAGGACCGCGAGCAGGCCGGCGAGCCCGAGGCAGCCGAGCAGCACCGGCGCCCGGTCGGGCACGGCGAGCAGGGCCCGCGCGAGCAGGTCGCCCGCCCGGGACGCGCGGGTCGACGTCACGCCCGCGCCGGCAGGGTCAGCACCGCGGACTCGCGCGGGTAGGGCAGCGACGGCACCCACCCCCGGATCCGGTGCACGTCCAGCCCGCACGAGGCCAGGGCGGCGGCGTACCGGGGGCGCTGGCTGTCGTCGAGCAGCACGAGGCCGCCGGGGGCGAGCCGTCGCGTCGCGGCCTCGAGGCACGCCGCCCGGGCCCGCCCGTCGACGACGACCAGGTCGAGCTCGCCGGGGACGTCGTCGATCGCCCGGACGTAGGCGGCGTAGTCGCGCCCGCCCTCGCCCCGGCGACCGGACGGCACCAGCGGCTCCGGGGTGGACCGCGGGGGCACCTCCCGGACGTCCAGCCGGTCGGCGACCCCCGCGTCCCGCGCGAGGTCGCGCACGAGCGCCGCCCACCCCGGCTCGTGCTCGACGCTGGTCACGTGCGCGGCCCGCCGGGCGAGCCAGACCGACGAGGCTCCCGAGCCGTACTCGAGCACGCGCGCGGACCCGCCCAGGGCGTCCAGGTGCGCCGCGACGCGCGCAGCAGCCCCGTACGTCCACCAGGGGACGTCGAGCGCGACCAGGTCGGCCGCGTCGTGGATCGCGAACATCGAGCGCACCTGCGCCGCGACGCCAGCCGGGCGTGCGGCGCCCCGCGCGTCGAGCGCCGCGAGCGCACCCGAGCGGTCGGCGACGCGGCGGGCGGACCGCCACAGACCCACGTACGCGCCGCGCAGGACGTCGGCGGGGCGCTCAGCCACGGTCGGCCTCCCGGTCGTACTCGAGCCGCCGCAGGTGCTCGAGCTGCTGCTCGATCAGGACGCGGTTGGTGCGCAGCAGGTCCGAGAGCACCCCCAGCGCGACCGACAGCAGGCACGCCACGGCCATGATCGCGCCGAAGATCAGCGACTGGACGTTCCCGGCCGTGCCGTTCACCCACCACAGGACGAGGAACCGCACCATCGGCACCAGGGCCAGCACCCCGAACACGGCGGCCAGCGTCGCGAACACGACGTACGGCTTGAACATCAGGTACGACCGCGTGATCGCGGTGGCCGAGCGCGCCATGTGGTGGAACACGGTGCGGAACAGGCGCGACTCGCGCGTCGGGGGGTTCGTCACCACCGGCACGCTGACGATGCGCAGGCGCCGGTGCCCCGCCTGGATGATCGTCTCCATCGCGTAGGAGAAGTCCGTGACCACGTTCAGCCGCAGCAGCGCCGCCCGCGAGTAGGCGCGGAAGCCGCTGGCGGCGTCCGGCAGGCGGGTGTCGGCGGCGCGGCTGACGACCGCGCTGCCCAGGCGCTGCATCCGCTTCTTGAACCAGGAGAACTCGGCGATCGTCGCCGTCTGGCGGTCGGCCACCACGACGTCGGCCACGCCGTCGAGGATCGGCCGCACGAGGTCCCCGATCCGGTCCTGCGGGTACTGGTTGTCGCCGTCGGTGTTCACGACCACGTCGGCGCCGTGGGCCAGCGCCCAGTGCACCCCGTCGCGGAACGACCGCGCCAGCCCCATCGTCCGGGTGTGCCGGACCACGGTCGCGCCGTAGGCGCGGGCGACCCGGGCGGTGCCGTCCGTCGACCCGTCGTCGACGACCACCACGGCGATCTCGTCCACGCCGTCGATCCGCTCCGGGATCGAGGCCAGGACCGTCCCCAGGGTCTCCTCCTCGTCGAGGCAGGGGATCTGCACGACGACCTTCATGCTGCGCTCACGCGGTGCCCGCACCTTCCGTCCCGAGGTCGTCGGTAGCCTAGCCACCGGGCCGACGTGCAGCGCCGCCGCACCCGCCCCGCACCACCGACGGATCCGGAGACCTCATGGCACGCGCACTCATCACGGGCATCACCGGCCAGGACGGCCTCTACCTCGCCGAGCTCCTGCTCGCCAAGGGGTACGAGGTGTTCGGGCTCGTGCGGGGGCAGAACAACCCCAAGATCGCCCTGGTGCGCGAGGCAGTCCCCGAGGTCCGGGTGCTCACCGGGGACCTCACCGACATGCCGAGCCTGATGACGGCCCTGGCCACCGCGCGCCCCGACGAGGTCTACAACCTCGGCGCGATCTCGTACGTCGCGTACTCCTGGCAGAACGCCCGCATCACGACCGACGTGACCGCGGCCGGGGTGCTGAACATGCTCGAGGCGGTGCGGCTGCACACCGCGGGCGGCCCCGTCCGGTTCTACCAGGCGTCGTCGTCCGAGATGTTCGGCAAGGTGCAGGAGGTCCCGCAGCGCGAGTCCACGCTGCTGTGGCCGCGGTCGCCGTACGGCGTCGCCAAGGTGTTCGGGCACTACATGACCATCAACTACCGCGAGTCCTACGGGATGCACGCCTCCTCGGGCATCCTGTTCAACCACGAGTCGCCCCGGCGCGGCCCGGAGTTCGTGACCCGCAAGGTGACCCAGGCCGTCGCGCGGATCTCGCTCGGCCTGCAGGACGAGCTCGTGCTCGGCAACCTCGAGGCCCGCCGCGACTGGGGCTTCGCGGGCGACTACGTCGACGCGATGTGGCGGATGCTGCAGCAGGACGAGCCCGACGACTACGTCGTGGCGACGGGCGAGACGCACTCGATCCGCGAGCTCCTGGACGCCGCCTTCGCGCACGTGGGTGTCGACGACTGGTCCCACCTGGTGCGCACGGACCCGCAGTTCGTCCGCCCGGCCGAGGTCGACCTGCTCGTGGGCGACGCCACGAAGGCCCACGAGCGCCTGGGCTGGCGGCCGACCGTCGACTTCGGCGGGCTGGTCGCGATGATGGTCGAGCACGACCTCGCCGAGCAGCGCAGGCTGACCGCGTGACCGTCGCCCTGGTCACCGGCGCGACCGGTCAGGACGGCTCCTACCTGGTCGACCGGCTGCTCGCCGAGGGCGTCCGGGTGCACGGGCTCGTGCGCCCGGGCGACGAGGTCCGCGCCGACGGCTGGACGCCGCACGCCGTCGACCTCGCCGACCGGGCGGGGCTGCGCGCGCTCGTGCTGCGGCTCGCCCCGGACGAGCTGTACAACCTCGGCGGCATCAGCTCGGTCGCCCGGTCGTGGGCGGAGCCGGAGCTGACGGTGGAGCTGTCCGGGCTCGCCCCGGTGACGCTGCTGGACGCGGCGCTGGCGGTCCAGGAGACCGCGGGCCGCCCGGTGCGGGTCGTGCAGGCCTCGTCCGCGGAGATCTTCGGCCACCCCGACCGGGTCCCCCAGGACGAGTCGACGCCCGTCGCCCCGCGCAACCCCTACGGCGTGGCGAAGGCCCTCGCGCACCACGCCGCGGCCGTCTACCGCGGGCGCGGCCTGCACGTCACGTCCTGCGTGCTGTTCAACCACGAGTCGCCCCGGCGGCCGACCACGTTCGTCACGCGCAAGATCACGCGCGGCGCCGCGCGGATCGCGCTGGGCCTGGACGACACCCTCGTCCTGGGCAACCTCGAGGCGCGCCGCGACTGGGGCTGGGCCCCGGACTACGTCGACGCGATGGTCCGCGCGGCGCGGCACGACCACGCCGTGGACTGGGTGGTGGCCACTGGGCGCGCGCACTCGGTCGCGGAGTTCGTCGCCGCCGCGTTCGCGGCCGCCGGGCTGGACGACTGGGAGCGGCACGTCCGCGTCGACCCCGCGCTGCTGCGCACCGGCGACGCCCCCGAGCTGGTCGGGGACCCGGGGCGCGCCGAGCGCGAGCTGGGCTGGCGCCGCACCCACGACCTCACCGGGCTGGTCGCGGCGATGGTCGCGCACGACCTGGCGCACCCGGAGGGTTGAGGGCGCGTCAGGGTACGTCCGCCTGCACCAGCCGGGCGCGTCCCTCGACCTGCAGCGAACCGTCCGAGGCCGGCACGAAGGCCGCCTGGCCCCGCGTGAGCCGGAGCTCCGCGCCGGAGGAGGCCCGCACCGTGGCGTCGCCCTCGAGGCACAGCAGCACCCGCGGGCCGCGGCCCGGCAGCGGGTGCACGCCGTCGTCCTCGACCCCGGTGATCGAGAGCTCGAAGTCGTCGACCGGCGCGTAGTAGACGCGCGTGGCGCCGTGGAACCGCTCGGGGGCGATCCGGATCGGGGGCGCCGCGACGTAGTCGACGTTCCGCAGCAGCTCGGCGACGTCGACGTGCTTCGGGGTCAGGCCGGCCCGCAGCACGTTGTCGGACGACGCCATGATCTCGACCCCGACGCCGCGGAGGTAGGCGTGCACGCCACCCGCGGGGACGAACAGCGCCTCCCCCGGGTGCAGGGTCACGGGGTTGAGGAGCAGCGAGGTGACGATCCCGGGGTCGCCCGGGTAGGCCTCCGCGAGGCGGACGACCGTGCGGTCGGCGCGCGGGGAGGGCGACCCGTCGGCGAGGCGTGCGGCGCAGGCGTCGACCACCCCCTGGACCTCCCGGGCCGTCGGCCGGGTCTCCGGCTCCAGCAGCTGCGTGAACGCGGACTCGATGCCGCGGGCGTCGGGCTGGGCGGCCAGCACGTCGTGCAGCTCCTCGGCGAGCGGCGCGTCGAGCCCGGCCAGCAGCTCCGCCGCGCGGCGCGGCGCACGGAAACCGCAGACGGCCTCGAACCGGGTCAGTGCGTACACGAGCTCGGGCTTGTGGTTGCGGTCGCGGTACGAGCGGTGGGACGCGTCGAGAGGCACACCGGCCCGCTCCTCGCGGTCGAACCCGGCGCGGGCGGCGTCCACGTGGGGGTGCACCTGGAGCGACAGCGGGCTCTCGGCGGCGATGATCTTGAGCAGGTAGGGCAACGTGGGGCCGAACCGCGCGACGACGCCGTCGCCGAGCGCTCCCCGCGGGTCGCGGTCGATCGCCTCGACGAGCGTCCCGGTGCCGCCGCCGTCCGGGGTGAACACCGGCGAGGGTCCGGCGTGGTGCGCACCGAACCACGCCTCCGCGACCGGTCCCCCGGGCGCCGGCGTGCCGAGCAGCTCGGGGATCGCGGTCGGCGACCCCCAGGCGTAGTGCAGCTCGGCGCTCTCGATCCGGATCATCACGCTCCCTCCGCCGTCTCGAATTCGGACACATTGGCACAAACCGGACATGGCTTCCAGTCCGTCACCCGGACGGCGGACACCCCTGTCGCCCCGACGGCGCAGCGCGGGATGGGCCACACTGTATGACCATGCGAGGCATCATCCTGGCCGGCGGCTCCGGCACACGACTCCACCCGATCACGCTCGGGGTGAGCAAGCAGCTCGTCCCGGTCTACGACAAGCCGATGATCTACTACCCCCTCTCGACGCTCATCCTGGCGGGTATCAGGGACGTCCTGATCATCACCACCCCGCACGACGCCGAGCAGTTCCGGCGCCTGCTCGGGGACGGCTCGCAGTTCGGCATCTCCATCGAGTACACCGTGCAGGCGGAACCGAACGGGCTCGCACAGGCCTTCGTGCTCGGCGCGGACTTCGTCGGCACCGACTCCGCCGCGCTCGTGCTCGGCGACAACATCTTCTACGGCCACGGGCTCGGCTCCCAGCTGCAGCGGTTCGAGCAGATCGACGGCGCCGCGGTCTTCGCCTACCGGGTCGCCGACCCGACGGCCTACGGCGTCGTCGAGTTCGACGCGGCCGGCCGCGCGCTCTCCCTCGAGGAGAAGCCCGCCGCCCCGAAGTCGAACTACGCGGTCCCCGGGCTCTACTTCTACGACAACGACGTGCTCGCCATCGCGAAGGACCTGAAGCCCTCGCCCCGCGGCGAGTACGAGATCACCGACGTCAACCGGCACTACCTCGAGCAGGGCAGGCTGCAGGTCGAGGTGCTGCCCCGCGGCACCGCGTGGCTGGACACCGGGACGTTCGACTCCCTGCTCGAGGCCTCGGACTTCGTGCGCACCATCGAGAGCAGGCAGGGCATGAAGATCGGCTCGCCCGAGGAGGTCGCGTGGCGGCGCGGGTTCCTCTCCGACGACGAGCTGCGCGTCCGCGCCGAGCAGCTCGTGAAGTCCGGGTACGGCGCCTACCTGCTCGGCCTGCTGGAGTCCGACCAGCGCTGAGCGGTCGCTCGCCGCACGAACGGAGGGCCGGGTGCGTGCACCTGGCCCTCCGTTCGTGCGGCGGCCTCGCTAGAGGTAGAACTTCTGCGCCACGACGAGCACGCCCGTGACGTGCAGCGCGAGCACGCCGACGGCGATCGCCCAGGCGGTGGCCGTGACCGCGACGTGGGCCCGCGCCTCCACCACCGCGGCCACGGGCTCCCCGTCGGCCTCCCGGACGGCGGCGTCCAGGGCCTGCGCGTCCCGCCCCCCGGGCCCGGCTTCCGCACCGACGTCGACACGCTCCACCGACGGGTCCGCGACCCGCCGGCTGCGCACCAGACGTTCCGCGAGCAGCGGTGGGAGCACGAGCAGCGCCGGGACCACCATCAGCAGGTACCGCCCCTGCAGCAGGTTCGTCAGGCCCGTGGACGCGAAGTAGCCGTACTCCACCGCGTACATGCCGAGCATCATGCCGAGACCGGACAGCACGCACAGCGCCACCAGGCGGTCGACACGACGAACCGCCTCCGCGACCGGACCCCGGCGGCGGCCGCGCACGAGCAGGACCAGCCACACCAGGACCATCAGCGCGACGAGCAGGTAGCAGAACCACACCACCTTCTGCGCACCGAGCGGCAGCGGCGTGTTCACCCAGCCGAAGTTGCCCCACATCTGGTCGACCCACAGCGTGCGGAACTCCGCGAACCCCGTGTTGATCTGCGTGCGGGCGTACGTCAGCAGGTCGCGGGGACCGTCCTCGGTGCCCTCGGGGAATCCGAGTCCGGTGTTGATCCCCAGCACGCGTGCCGCGACCAGCCAGGACCCGTACGTGAGGCCCACCCCCACCGCGGCGACCAGCGGCTCACCGACCAGCACACGCCAGTCCCGCACGCGGTACCGCAGCTTGCCCAGCAGCCACCCCACCGCGATCGGGATCACCGTGAGCGCGGCGAACGGCTTGCCGAGGGCTGCCAGGCCGGCGACACCGCCCGCGGCGAGCATCCACCAGGGCGCCCGCGCCTCCCGGACCAGGCGTGCGCCGATCCACAGCGCCGCGAACCCTGCCGTGACGACCCAGGCGTCGTTGTTCACCAGCGCGAACTGGTGCGCCAGCATCGGCTGCAGCGCCACCGCCGTGATCAGCCCCGCGCGCGCTGCCGGGCGGCCCGGCAGGACCTCCCCCGCGAACAGCCACGCCAGCACGATCGCTCCGACACCGAGCAGCACCGACCACAGCCGGATGGCATGCACCTGGGCGACCGTGTCGTCGGCGGCGAGGTGGTAGGCCAGCGTGGCGGGCGCGTAGTACGCGGGAGGGTACGACGCCGCAGGCCCCGTGCCGTCCGACAGCGGGCTCGCGACCGCGTCGGCCTCACGGAGCGCCTCGGCGGACGAGTCGTCGAAGTCGGGCCGGTCGGTCGGCTGCCACGCCGAGACGTGCATCGCGTGCGACGTCACCGTCAGCGACTCGGAGTACGTCCCGTGCTGCCGGTCCTCGGTGTTCCAGTTCGGCAGCCGGCCCTCCTCCGCCATGAACTGGACGTTCGCGTAGTGCGCCCCCTCGTCCATGCCCTGCAGCGGCGGGATCAGCACGGACCACAGCAACCCGCGCGCCACCACCAGCACGATCACGGCGACCAGTCCCCAGCGCGGGCGCAGCGCGAGCACCACCACGCAGGCCAGGACGAGCACGGCGAGCCCCACGACCCAGCCCGGCGAGCCCCAGGCGGGGCCGTACACGGCGATCCGGTCCAGCACGTCGCCGACGACCGACAGCATCGGCCGGTCGGGCTCGCCGTACAGGGCGACGACCGGGTGCTGGCCGTCGACGGTGTCCCACAGCGCGGGGCCCCGCCGGGAGTCCTCGGACACCGAGAGCGTCACGTCGTACGTCGTCCCCGCGGAGTCCGCGATCGGGTCGAACGAGATCACCGTGGCCAGCGCCGTGTCGGGGAGCTCCGCGCACGGTGTGTCCTGCGACGCGATCTCGCGGCCACCGTCGCGGAGCGTCGCCGTCAGCGTGCAGTCGGCACGGCCCGACCAGGTGCCCAGCACGACGGCGACCTCGCTCAGGTCGTCCTCGGTGGCGGTGAGCTCCATGTCGAACGAGGCGCCCGGCCGCAGCTGGGTGTCGGCGTTCGTCAGACCGAAGTGCTGCGTGACGTCGCCCTGCTGCGCGCCGACACGGGCCGTCGCGGCGAGCACGACACCCAGCAGCACGACCACGACGCACAGGACGGCCGGGATCCACCGCGGGGCACGAGGCCGCACCCGTCGCGTGGAGCCCACGGCCCCGCCGTCCCGCGCAGCCGATGCCACCACGCTGTCCTCACCCGTCGTGGACACCCGACCTCCTCCCGTGGCGCACCCTCCGGCACGCACGGGGAGCCATCGTGCCACAGCGCCGTGGACGTTCCGTGCAGGTCCGGTGGGGTACCCGACCCGACCTGCCGCCGACCTCAGTCGGCCCCGCGCACCTGCGGAGCGGAGTCCGGCAGGGTGCCGGACGAGACACGCGGCGGTACCGACGGCCCGCCCGGCTCGAGCTCGGGCTCTGCGCGCGGGTCAGGGTCGGGCTCGTGCGCGAGCCACCCGAGCAGGACCACCCAGGCGAGCACCGCGAGGAGGGCGGCCCCCAGCAGCACCGACTCCGGCAACGGCGGATCCCACCGGTTCTCCACCGGTTCGAACCACGGCGCGGAGGTGCCCGCCACGTACCGGCGGAGGTTCTCCCAGAAGCTCAGCAGCTGGGTGACCGCCACCACGCCGAGCAGTACCCAGGACACCCGGCGTGCCACACCGGCGGCGACCGGGGCACGGCGGTCGAGCAGGAACCCGGCGAGCACCGGGACGCCCACGGAGACAGCCATCAGGTACCGGCCCTGCCAGGGCAGGCCGACGTAGCTCGCGTTCGGCACCTGCAGCACCAGCGGCAGCAGCAGGACGACGAGCAGCAGCGCGACGAACGCGGCGCCCTCGCGCAGGCGGGCCGCCCCGAGCGACAGCACCACGACCACGCCGAGCGCGGCAGCGAGCAGCAGGTACACGGACCCTGGTGCCGGGGTGTCGTGCCAGCCGAACCGGCCGAACTGCTGCTCGACGTACGAGGACGTCAACCGCAGCACGTTGTTCAGCGCGCGCTCGGTCGTGAGCTCGGGGAACGCCTGGGTCCGGGCGGTCGTGACCCCCTCCGCGGTCAGCGTCCAGGCGACGGCCGCGGCCGACCCGAGCACACCCAGTGCCAGCCCCGGCCAGGTCCGGCGGTCGACGAGCGCTGCTCGCACCGGTGCCCATCCCACGACGAGCACCGCCGTCAGGACGATGATCGCGAGGTAGAGCGGGGAGAACGCCTTCGCGTTGACCAGGAGCACGACGAGGACCCCGGCACGCCACCACCGGCGGCGCGTCAGCGTGCGGTCGGGGTGCCGGAGCGCCAGGAGCAAGGTCGTCCACAGCCCCAGCCCGGCCGCCGCCTCCACCGCGTTGGGGTTCACGGTGCTGTTCATGAAGACGACCATGGGGGTGGTCGCCAGGGCGACCGCGGGGACGATCCAGCGCCTGCGCGACACCTCGGCGACCGAGCGGAGCCCGAGAGCGATGCAGAAGGCGCCGAGCGCCGCGCTGACCAGCCGCATGAGGTAGAGCGTGCCGTTGCGCGGTTCGAGGAGCGTCGGAGCGCCGACGATCGCGTAGTAGAGCGGGTTGTAGTTCCCCGCCGAGGTCGTGGCCTGCACGACCTCCGTGACGTCACCCCACTCCGGCACCCAGCACGAGGCCGGCTCCGTGGAGTGGAACGCGTAGCAGCCGGCCATCTCGTGCGTCAGCGCGTAGATGCGCGGTACCTCGGCGACGAGCAGACCGGGGCGCAGCTCGACCAGGTCGGCGCCGCGGTACAGCGAGGCGGCGCGCACGATGTGCGCGGGCTCGTCGGGCGCTGCCGCCATGGGGTTCGCCAGCGCCCACACGCTGCCGAGACCGGTCAGGACGAGCCAGGACAGCCAGAAGACCAGGCGCGGGGAGCGGGAGCGCAGCGCACGACCCGGACGGTGCGACCGGCCCGGGGCCCGCTCGTCCTCAGCGGCCGTCCGCACCGCTCGCCTCACCCTCGGCGGTGTCCTGCGCCGGGCTGCCGCCGGCGGCGGGCTTCGGGCCCGGCGGCGGTACGGCCGCGGCGCGCGGCAGCGTCTCGTCGACGGCGATGCGGCGGGCGAGCAGCGTGATCTGCTGCTCCATGTCCCGGAACCGGCGGTAGGTCGTCACCATGTACAGCAGGAACGCCACGATCAGGCCGTACAGGAGCAGGTCCGTGCCGCGGCCGACGCCGACGAACTCGGCGATCGCGTTCCACGCGTCCGGGAACAGCACCGAGAGCGCGGCGAGGGCCGCGGCGAGCAGCACGGACACCCGGCGCAGCGCGAGGTGGCGCGCACCGCTCGGCGCGCGCAGCCCGAGGACGAAGACGGCGGCGATGGCGACGAGGAGGAGGAGCTTGATGAGCACGCGGGTTACCTGTAGATCATCTCGGTCAGGATGTTCACGGCGTTGAACACGGACTGCCCCTTGGACCGCGAGTAGTCGGTGTAGAGGATGTGCACCGGGTGCTCGACCCACCGCAGCCGGGCGTGCCCGACCTGCTCGATGATCTCGGACGCGTGGGCCATCCTGTTCTGCCGGATGCTGAGGGCGGAGGCAGCCCGCCGGTTCAGGGCGCGCAGACCGTTGTGGGTGTCGGAGAGGTGCACGCCGGTCGTCAGGTTCGAGTACACGATCGCCGCACGCAGGACGAGGCGCTTGACCAGGCCCGGCCGGGTCCGCGAGTCCAGGAACCGCGACCCGAAGACGACGTCCGCCTCGTCGGCCCGCAGGCGCTCGACCATGGCTTCGGCGTCCGTCCGCTGGTGCTGGCCGTCGGAGTCGAACGTGACGACGTACCGCGCACCCAGCCGCAGCGCCGCCTCGATCCCTGTCTGCAGAGCCGCGCCCTGCCCGAGGTTGATCGGGTGCTGCACCACCAGGGCCCCCGCGTCCCGGGCCACAGCGGCCGAGTCGTCGGTGCTGCCGTCGTCGACCACGACGACGAGCGGGAACGCCGTGCGGAGGTCGCGGACGACGTCGCCGACGACCGTCCGCTCGTTGAACAGGGGCACGACGACGCAGACGTCGTCGTGCTGCTGCTGGGCCTGCAGGGCCACCCTCACGCTCTCCCCTCACCGCCGACCGGACGGTCAAGGGTACCTGCGCGGCGGCGTGCCTCGACGCAGCCCGCGGCCCGTAGGCTCGACGCCGTGGAATCCCAGAACCACTACTACGGTCACAGCAGCGCCCTCGCCACGTACGCGGGGCTCGACCGCGCCCGGCACCTGCCCGGCCTCGTGCAGCACGGCTGGACCGCCGTGTCGCCCCTGGACACGCACTTCCGGGACTTCCCGGCGATCGGCACGGCGACCGGCCCCGCGCGGCGGTCGCTGTTCGTGTGGTCGCACTCGTCGCGTGCGTGGGACCCCGCGACGGCCGACCGCCGCAGCGTCCCGATCGGTGCACCGTGGCACTACCTGTGCGCACGGCTCGGGCCGGCGCCGACGGGCTCCGGCACGGTGATCCTGCCGGTGCACGGCATCGCCACCCAGGCGCTGCGGGGCGACCACCGCGCGGTGGCGCGCGCCTGGGCCGCGACGGAGGGACCGGCGACGGTCTGCCTGTACCACGTCGAGGCCGACGACCCGAGGGTCGTCGAGGCGTACCGGTCGGCCGGCCACGAGGTCGTCACCCTGGGACGCCGCACCGACCCGGCGTTCCTCGGACGCCTGCACGCGCTGCTGACCGGCGCGGGTCGTGTCGTCTCCAACCGCCTCTCGACTCCGATCGTCTACGCGGCCTCGCTCGGCATCCCGACCGCCGTGACGGGCGACGCCATGCACCTGGCCGGCGAGGACTCCGCGGGTGTGGACCGGCTCCGTGAGCGGTGGCCCGAGTTCTACGACGACCAGGCGGGGGCCGCGCAGCGGCGCGCTGCCGCCGAGGCCGAGACCGGCCTCGCCTACGTGCGCGAGCCCGAGGAGCTCCGGGCCCTGCTGAGGTGGGACCGCCGGCACGTCGGGCCCTGGCTGGACCACTGGCTGACCGCGCCGGTCAGCCGCACGCTCACAGCGGTGCGGCGGCGTTCCTCGTCGGCCACGCCGACGGCTGCCAGCGAGGGCGCTTCCCTCGGTGCCGTCGCGTGGCTGCGGGCGAGCGCGGCGTACCTGCCGCGCCCGCTCGGCCGCGCCCCGAGCGACCGGTCCGAGCCGATCCGCGTGGCGGCGACGGCATGACGCCGTCCCCCCGGTGGCCGCGCTCGGGCACCCGGCCGGTGACCGGGTGAGCCGGCACGGCCTGCTCTACGTGCTCGGCGCAGCGCTGCAGGGTCTCGCTCTGCTGGTCGCCACCCCGTTCGCGACGCGCGCGCTCGGCACCGGTGAGTACGGGCGGGTCGCCGTCGCCCTCGCGGTCGCGCAGACGCTCGTGAGCGTCCTCGCCGCGGGGTTCCCCCAGCTCGTGCTCCGGGACTGGGAGCGCGGTGCGGAGGGCCGGGTGGACGCGCGGGTCACGGTCGGCCTGATGGTCGTGGGAGGCATCGGGATCGGCGTGCTGGGCACCGTCGCCGTCGTCGTCCTCTGGTCGGCGGGTGTCGTCGCCGACCCCGTGCCCGCGCTCGCCGTCGCCCTGGGGTCGGGCGCTCTGACGTGCATCGCCGCGTGCCAGGCCGTCCTGCGCGCCGATCGGCGCCCGCTCGGCTTCATCGTGCTCGCCACGTCGTCGACGCTCGGCGCGGTGCTCGTGGGCATCGGTGCGACGTGGGTGGCGCCGACGGCGGGTGCCTACCTGAGCGGCTACACCGCGGTCCTGGTGCTGCTCGGGGGTGCTTCCCTCGTGGTGTCGCGTCCCGCGTGGCCGTGGCGTGAGCGGGAGCGGACACGGCGTGGGCTGCCGCCGGCCCTCGCCCTGCTGCCGCACGGTCTCGCGATGGTGGTCCTGCTCAGCTCGGACACGATCCTCGCCGGCACGTTCCAGGGCGCCGACGGAGCCGGGACCTATCAGCCCGCCATCATGCTCGGGAACACCGTGTTCACGGTGGCCACAGCGCTGTTCAACGCCTGGGGACCGGCGGTGTACCGGCAGCCGGCCGCGGTCCGGTGGCGGTGGATGGGCGCGTCCGCCGTGCTCATCGCGGTCGTCCTGGCCGGCGGGGCCGTCTGCCTCTCCGTGACGACGCCGTGGCTGGTCCCGCTCTTCGTCGGCCCGGGGTTCGACCACACCACGATCGAGACGCTGGTCCGGGTCGTGGTCTGGATGGGTGTGCCGTACGCCCTCTACCTCGGCTGCAGCCTGGTGCTCATCGAGCGGGGCCGCACCGGGACGCTCGCGACGATCACCGTCACGACCGCCGTCGGGTTCGCCGGGGCCGGGGCCCTCGCCGCCGCCGTCGTCGGGCTCGAAGGGCTCGCCGTGGTCAAGGTCGTGGCGCACACGACCCTGTTCGCCGTCACCTGGGTCGTCGCGTCGCGGCTCGCGCCGGTACCGCTGCGAGGGTGGCCCGGCGCGGTGGTCGCAGTGGTCGCCCTGGTCTCGATCGGCACCGCCCTGTCGACCGGTCCGCAGGCCGGGCTCGGGGTGCTCCTGGCCGCGCTGCCCGTCCTCGCGGTCACTGCCCTGGCCCAGCTCCGCCGTGTCCGCCGGGCCGGTCCAGCGGACGGGTCCGTGACCCCGGCCGGCTGACGTCGACCACCACGGTGCCCGCGTCCTACGGACGCAGGGCCCGCGGGGTCACCCGCGCGACCGCGCGGACCGCCCAGGCGATCGCGCACAGCAGGGTGGGGCTCAGGTCGTTGAGGCCCGATACGACCCTGGGCGCTCGAGCGACGTGGCGGAACGCCGGGCGCCGGCGGTAGTCCGGGAACCGCGTCCGTGCGGTCGCGCGCAGCTGGATCAGCCGGGATCGCTGCGGCCGGTCGAACCGGAACAGGCACGGTCCGATCGTGTTGAGGTAGTACAGCTCGACGAACCGACCCTCCACCTCGTCGGGGTAGTCGTCGTACACGCCCCACGCCTGCGCGTTCCGCACCATCTGCTCGGCGGTCTCCAGCCGGTCCGCCACGATCGCGCTGTCGCGCGAGCGCACGGTCGACCCCGCGTTGATCCGGTAGTAGTACAGCGCGTCGTCGACCTTCTCGACCCGGTCGGCGAGGCACCACACGGTCGCGAGCGCGTTGTCCTCGTACGCCACCTGCTCCGGGAACCGCACGTCGTGCTCCGTGAACAGGCTGCGCCGGACGATCTTGGTGACGATCCGGCTCCCGCGCCGGATCAGCGCCCGGTCCCGTTCCGCGGACCGTGGCCCCGTCTGCTCCGGGGAGCAGCTGACCTCCCGGGTGAGGCGGTGCGGCTCGCCACGGGCCTGCAGCAGGTCGCAGTCGACCACGTCCGCCCCGGTGTCGCGTGCTCGGGCGACCAGCTTCTCGTACATCGTCGGATCGACCCAGTCGTCGGCGTCGACGAACCCGAGGAACTCCCCCGAGGCCGCAGCGATCCCCAGGTTGCGCGCGCCGCCCTGCCGCCGGTTGGTCGGTGAGTCGACGACGACGACCCTGCCCGGGTGCTCCCGCTCGTAGGCCCGCAGGATGTCGAGCGACCCGTCGGGGGACGCGTCGTTCACGGCCACGACCTCGATCCCGGGCAGCGTCTGCGCGAGCAACGAGTCCAAGCAGTCCCGCAGGTAGCGCTCGACGCCGTGCACCGGGACGACGACCGACACCGTCGGCCGTCCAACCCGGGGCGGATCGTCCGGTGCGGGAGCGTCCACGCCCGTCAGCGGCCCGTCACCGCGCGGCGCACGGCGTCGACGACCTGGTCGACCTGCGCGTCCGTGAGGTCCGGGAACAGCGGCAGGGAGATCTCCTGCTCGTAGTACGCCTCGGCGTTCGGGCACATCCCCCGCCGGTAGCCGAGGTCGGCGAACACCGGGTGCCAGTAGGCGGGGATGTAGTTGACCTGGACGCCGATGCCGTCCGCGCGCAGCTGCTCGAACACGTCGCGCCGGCGGCCGTCGAGCACCCGCAGCGGGTACAGGTGCCAGGCCGGCTCGGCCTGCGCGCGGCGCGCCGGGGTGAGCACGCCCTCGAGGTCCCGCAGGCCCTCGTCGTACCGGGCGTGGATCTCGGCGCGGCGCGTGCGGAACGCCGCGAGGCGGCGCAGCTGGGAGGTGCCGAGGGCGGCGAGCACGTCGGGCAGGCGGTAGTTCAGCCCGAACTCGTGCACCTCCTGGTGCCACGGTCCCTCGTCGGGGAACCGCTGCCGGTCGCGCTCGCGCACCAGCCCGTGGTTCTTGAACCCGCGCGCGCGTCGCTCGAGCGCGGCGTCGGCCGTGACGACGGCACCGCCCTCCGCGGTCGTGAGGTTCTTCGTCGGGAAGAACGACAGCGTCGTCAGGTCCGCGAACGACCCGACGGGCCGTCCGTCCCAGAGCGACCCGATCGAGTGCGCGGCGTCCTCGAGGAACAGCGCGCCGTGCTCGTGGGCGAGCGACGCGAACGCGTCGGGGCTGGCGGGCAGCCCCGCGTAGTCCACGGCGGCGACGACGCGGGTCCGGTCCGTCATCGCGGCGCGCGCCGCCTCGACGTCCAGGTTGCCGGTGTCGGCCTCGACGTCCGCGAACACGACGGTGGCGCCGTGGAGCGCGGCGGCGGCCGCGGTCGCCACGAACGTCAGCGGGGTCGTCACGACCTCGTCACCGGCGCCGATCCCGGCCGCCGCGTACGCGACGTGCAGGGCCGCTGTCCCGGAGGTGACGCTCACGGCGGCGGCGCCGCCCACGTGCGTGGAGATCGCGCGCTCGAACTCGTCGACGGCGGGGCCGGTGGTCAGCCAGTCGCTGCGGAGCGCGGCGACGACGGCCTCGACGTCGGCGTCGTCCACGGACTGGCGCCCGTAGGGCAGCACGGCGGCGGCCTCAGGCGAACCGCGCGACCATGTCGCGCAGCTCGGCCTCGTCCAGCCACAGGTCGTTGGTGTCCGACCGGTAGGTCCAGCCGTCCTCGACGGGCTCACCACCCGCGGGCGTCTCGTAGCCCCACCCGCTGACGTAGGGCATGACCACGTAGCGGTCGCCCAGGCGCACGGTCCGGCGGGAGTCGTCGGGGGCGATCATCTCCTCGTGGAGCTTCTCGCCGGGACGGATGCCGATCTCGTGCATCGCCGAGCCCGGGGCGACCGCCTGCGCGAGGTCGGTGACCCTCATGCTGGGGATGCGCGGCACGTACAGCTCGCCGCCCGTCATCATCTCGAACGAGTCGAGCACGAACTGCACCGCCTGCGGCAGCGTGATCCAGAACCGGGTCATCCGCAGGTCGGTGATCGGCAGGGACGCGCCCTCCTCGGCGAGCCGGCGGAACACGGGGATGACCGATCCGCGCGAGCCCATCACGTTGCCGTAGCGGACCACGGAGAACCGGGTGTCGTACGCGGCGGCGTAGTGGTTGCCGGACACGAACATCCGGTCGGCGCACAGCTTGGTCGCGCCGTAGAGGTTGATCGGGCTGGACGCCTTGTCGGTCGACAGCGCGACGACCTTCTTCACGCCCGCGTCGATCGACGCGTCGATGATGTTCTGCGACCCGTTGACGTTCGTCTGGACGTACTCGAACGGGTTGTACTCGGCGGTGTCCACCTGCTTGAGCGCGGCGGCGTGCACGACGTAGTCCACGCCGTGCATCGCGCGGGCGAGGCGCTGGCGGTCCCGGATGTCGCCGATGAACCAGCGCAGGCGGGGGTCGTCGTCGAAGTGCCGACGGACCTCGTACTGCTTGAGCTCGTCGCGGCTGAACACCACGAGACGACGCGGGTCGTGCCGGTCCAGGACCTCCCGGATGAACGCCTTGCCGAAGGACCCCGTGCCTCCGGTGATGAGGATCGAGGACCCGGTGAGCAGAGACATGCCGTGGAACTCCCAGACGGTCGGTGCGGGTGTGCGCGGCGCCGTGGCCGCGCGGCGCGGTGCGCCCGATAGAGCATCATGGCACGGTGCGCACCGCTCCCCCGCCCTCGCCCGCCCGAGTCGTCGCCGTGGTCCAGGCCCGGACCGGGTCGTCCCGGCTGCCCGGGAAGGTGCTGCTGCCGCTGGCCGGACGGCCCGTCCTCGGCTGGGTCGTCCGCGCGGCGCAGGCCGCCGCGGGCGTCGACGAGGTCGTCGTCGCGACCTCCACCGCACCGGGCGACGACGCGGTCGCCGACCTCGCGGCGGAGCTCGGCGTGCGCGTGGTCCGCGGCTCGGAGCTGGACGTGCTGTCGCGGTTCGTCGCGGCCCGCGAGGCCACCGGGGCCGACGCGGTCGTCCGCCTGACCGCGGACTGCCCGCTGCTCGACCCGGCCCTGGTCGCCGCGGTCGTGGGCGCGTGGCGGGCGGACCCCACGCTGGACTACGTGGCGACCACCCTGGTGCGCACCCTGCCCCGCGGCCTGGACGTCGAGCTCGTCTCCGCCGCCGCACTCGCCGCCGCCGACCGGGTGGCCCGCGACCACCACCGGGTGCACGTGACGTCCGCGCTGTACGCCGTGCCGGGCGAGTACCGCACCCTCGGGCTCGTCGTCGCCCCGGACGCGCACGACCTGCGTGTCACGCTCGACACCGCGCAGGACGCGGCCCTGCTCGACGCCGTCGCGACCGCGCTCGGGGACGCCCCGGTCCGGTGGCGCGAGCTCGTCGCCCTGCTGCGGGCCCGCCCCGACCTGGTGGCGCTCAACGCCGACGTGCGCCAGAAGGCGCTCGAGGAGGCGTGATGCGCGTCCTGCTGCGCTGCGACGCCAGCGCCGGGTCGGGGGTGGGGCACCTCGTGCGGTCGCTGGCGCTGGCGGAGGCGGCCCGCGACCGTGGCTGGCCCGTGGCGCTGCTCGGATCCGTGGACGCACCGCTGGGCCGCCGGCTCGTGCACGCCGCCGGGCTGCCCGTGCTGCCGGCCGGGCCCCTCGACGCCGCGGCCGTCGCGAGGCTGGACGCCGACGTGCTGCACGTCGACCACTACGGCGTCGACGGCGACCTGCGCGGCCACGGCCCGCTCGTCTCGTCCATGGAGGACGGGACGTTCGGCCGCCGGGCGGCGGACGTCGTCGTCGACTCCACCCTGGGCGCCGAGACGGAGGACCGGCCGGACGACGGCTCCGGGACGGTGCTGCGCGGCGTGGCGTACGCCCCCCTGCGCGCGGCCGTCCGCGCGGCGCGCCGGCTGGCCCGCGACCCGGCCGGGGCGGACGACTCCCCGTCGGACGTGCTCGTCGTGATGGGCGGCACCGACGCGTTCGGGGTCGGGGCCGCGGCCGCCCGCCTCGCGGACCGGGCCGGGGCGCCGCGGATCCGGGTGGTCGCGGCCGGCGAGGCGGCCGAGCGTGTCCGTGCCCTCGTGCCGACCGCCGAGGTGCTCGGCCCTCAGGACGACCTGCCGGCGCTCGCCGCGACGGCCGGGGTGGTGCTGAGCGCCGCCGGCACCTCCGTGTGGGAGCTGGCGTGCGTGGGCGCCCCGACCGCGCTGGTCGCGGTCACGGAGAACCAGCGCACCGGCTACGAGCGCGCGGTCGCGGCGGGGATCGCGGTCGGTCTCGGTCCGCTCGACGCCGTGCGCGCCGCCGACCCCGCGGCGGTGGCGGCGCTGGCCGGCCTGCTCACGGACCCGCGACGTCGGGCGGACCTGCGCACGACGGGCCGGGCGCTGGTGGACGGGCTCGGCGCGGACCGCGTGCTGGACGCCTGGTGGGCCGCCGGCGGGCGGCCGGTCGTCGCGGCACGCCCCGCCCGTGCGACCGACGGCCCGCTGCTGCTGGCCTGGCGCAACGACCCGGCGACACGGACCTCGTCCCGCACCCAGGACGTGGTCCCGGAGGACGCGCACCTGCGGTGGCTCGACGGGGTGCTCACCGACCCGGACCGGGTGCTGCTGGTGGTCGAGCGCACCGGGTCGCCGGTGGGCACGGTGCGGTTCGACCGTGAGCGGGACGACCTCTGGGAGGTCTCGATCACCCTGGCCCCGACGGCCCGAGGGCGCGGCCTCGCCGCCGACGTGCTCGCCGCGGGCGAGCAGGCGTGGCGGGAGCGCGTCGGGCCCGGACCGGCGGTCCTGGCCTGCGTGCGGCCGGGCAACGCGGCGTCGGTCCGCCTGTTCGAGGCGGCAGGTTACCGGCCCGCGGGGATCGCCGGGGACGGGCTCGACACCTTCGTCAGGGACGGAGCCTGACGCGACGACGCCGCCGCACCCCCACGGGGTGCGACGGCGTCGAGGGGGCACGCACCGCCGTCAGAGCAGGTCCCAGGTCAGGGCGGTGCCGCGGGCGGCGTCGGACCGGAACGTCCGGCCGAGCACCACGTCGAGGTGCACCGGCTCGAGCCCACCCGCCGGGCGGATGGACCGGACGTTGTCCTCGGTGACGACGTCGCCCGCGCGCACGTCCGCGACCACGTACAGCGACCGGCGCAGACGTCGGCTCTCCGCCTCCCCCGCGGTCGGGTCGAGCCGGACCTCCCCGAGCGCCTGCCAGGCGACCTCGGTCTCGGTCGCGAGCGCCGCGAGCTCCTGCGGCTCCAGGGAGAAGTCCGAGTCCACGCCGCCGTCGGCGCGGGCGAGCGTGACGTGCTTCTCGATGAGGCACGCGCCCAGGGCGACCGCGGCGACGGAGGCCCCGATCCCCTTCGTGTGGTCCGAGAGGCCGACCACGACGTCGAACGCGTCGCGGATCACCGGGATCGACCGCAGGTTCGACTCGCTCGGCGACGCGGGGTACGACGACGTGCACGCGAGCACGACGACCTGGTCGTTGCCCTCGGCCCGGATGGTCCGGACGGCCGTGTCGACGTCGGTGATCGAGGCGGCGCCGGTGGAGATCACCATCGGCTTGCCGGTCCGCGCGACGCGGCGCAGCAGGGCGAGGTCCGCGATCTCGAGCGACGCGATCTTGTAGAGCTCGACGTCCAGGCTCTCGAGCAGGTCGACCGCCGTGCCGTCGAACGGGCTCGAGAACGGCACGAGACCGTGCTCGCGCGCCCGGGCGAAGATCGGCTCGTGCCACTCCCAGGGGGTGTGCGCCTCCTCGTAGAGCTGGTAGAGGTTCTTCCCGCCCCACAGCTCGTGCCCGGCCGAGACCCGGAACGCGGGGCCGTCCGCGTCGATGGTGATCGTGTCGGCGCGGTACGTCTGGAGCTTGAGCGCCTGGGCGCCGGACTCCGCCACCGCGTCGACGATCGCGAGCGCACGGCCGAGGTCGCCGTTGTGGTTGCCGGACATCTCGGCCACGACGAACGGCCGGTGGTGGGCGTCGACGGTGTGGGCGCCGACCCGGATCGAACGGTCCGCCATCAGACGAGCACCTCCTTCGCGGCGGTCGCCCACCGCTGCTGCCAGTCACCGATCGGCTCGACGCCCGCCGCGCGCAGCGCGTCGTGCCCGAGCACCGAGTACGCCGGGCGGGGAGCCGGACGCACGAAGCCCTCGCTCGTGGTCGGGCGCACGATCTCCGGGTCCATCCCGGCCGCCGCCACGACGTCCCGCGCGAAGCCGAACCAGGAGGTCAGCCCCGACGACGTCGCGTGGTAGGTCCCCGACGGCGCCGCGGCGTCGACCAGGCGCACCGCGAGGTCGGCGACGTCGACGGTCCAGGTGGGCTGCCCGACCTGGTCGTCCACCACGTCCAGGCCGCCCTTCTCCGCGGCGACGCGCGCGATGGTCTTGGGGAAGCAGCCGCCGTGCGCGCCGTACAGCCAGGCGGTGCGCAGGATCAGGTGGTCGGGGGCCTCGGCCCGCACCGCCCACTCGCCCGCGAGCTTGGTGCGGCCGTAGGCCGAGCGCGGGGCGGCGAACCCGTCCTCCGCGTAGGGCCGGGTCGCGTGGCCGTCGAAGACGTAGTCCGTCGAGACCTGGACGAGACGCGCGCCGTGCCGGGCGGTCGCCCGCGCCAGCGACTGCGGGCCGACGGCGTTGACGGTGAAGGCGTCACCCTCGCGGGTCTCCGCGTCGTCGACCGCGGTCCAGGCCGCGCAGTTCACCACCACGTCCGCACCGGCGACCGCGTCGAGCACCGCCGCCGCGTCGGTGATGTCGAGCTCGTCGCGGTCCAGCGCGACGACGTCGTGGCCGTCCTGCCGCACCCGTGCCACCAGGTCCTGCCCCAGCATCCCGCGGGCACCCGTCACCAACCAGCGCACAGCATCTCCATCTCGTCTCGACCAGCCGTCCGGCCGTCAGCCTAGTCGGCCCCGCTACGCTGGTCGCCGCTGCGCGGGCGTCGCGCACCGACCGATTGGAGAACCACCGTGGAGTACCGCGAGCTCGCCGTCCCCGGGGCGTGGGAGATCACCCCGAAGCAGTTCGGCGACCCGCGCGGGGTGTTCCTCGAGTGGTTCAAGTCGGCGCCGTTCGGCGACGCCGCCGGTCACGCGTTCGACCTGCAGCAGGCCAACCTGTCGGTCTCCGCCGCGGGCGTGCTGCGCGGCATCCACTTCGCGGACGTCCCCCCGGGCCAGGCCAAGTACGTGACCTGCGCGCGCGGCGCCGTGCTCGACGTGGTCGTGGACATCCGGGTCGGCTCGCCGACGTTCGGGCAGTGGGACTCCGTGCTGCTGGACGACGTCGACCGCCGGGCGATCTACCTGGCCGAGGGCCTGGGCCACGCCTTCATGTCGCTCGAGGACGACTCGACCGTGCTCTACCTGTGCTCCGCGGGCTACGCGCCCGGGCGCGAGCACGGCATCCACCCGCTGGACCCGACCGTGGGCATCGACTGGCCCACCACGGGCCGCGACGGCCGGCCGATCACGCCGCAGCTGTCCGAGAAGGACACGGCCGCACCCACGCTCGAGCAGGCGCTGGCCGACGGCCTCCTGCCGCAGCACGCGGACGTCGAGGCGTACCTGGCGACGCTGCGTGGCTGAACCGACGGGCGTCGTCGCCGTCGTCGTCACCTACCGGCCGGACGTCGCCGCGACGACGGTGCTGCTGCGGGCCCTCGCGCCCCAGGTGGACCACGTCGTGCTCGTCGACAACGGCAGCGACGCCCGCGCGGTGGACGCCCTGCGGGACGTGGTCGCGGACCTGCGCGGCGAGCTCGTGGAGCTGGGGCGGAACCTCGGCATCGCACGGGCGCAGAACCTCGGCATCGAGCGGGCGCGCGCCCACGGCGCGACGACGGTGCTCCTCTCGGACCAGGACTCCGTGCCGGAGCCGGACATGGTCGCGCGGCTGCGGGACGGGCTCGCGCGGGCCCGCGCCGAGCACGGGCGCGTGGCCGCCGTCGGCCCGGTGACCGTCGACGAGCGCAACGCGGGCGCGCCGCTGCTGTTCTCGGACCACCGCTGGGGACCGCGTCGGGCCACCGTGCCGCAGGTGGACGGCGCCCTCGTGCCCGCCACCTTCCTCATCGCCTCGGGCTGCCTCGTGGACGTCGCGGTGCTGGGCGAGGTCGGCGGCATGAACGAGGCCTGGTTCATCGACCACATCGACCTCGAGTGGGGGCTGCGCGCCCGCCGGGCGGGCTACGGCTCGTTCGGCGTCGTCGGCGCGCGGCTCGCGCACTCGCTCGGCGACCGCGTGCAGCGCATCCCCGGCCGCGAGCGGGACGTGCACATCCACTCGCCGGTGCGGAACTACTACATGGCCCGCAACACCGTCCTGCTGGTCCGGTCCGGGCTGCTGCCGCGTGCCTGGCAGGTCGGGTACCTGGCGTGGATCACCAAGTACGCCGGGTTCTACGTGCTCGCCGTCGCCCCCCGGGCCCGTCGCGCCCGTCTGCTGCTGCGCGGGCTCGTCGACGGGCTGCGCGGACGCACCGGCCCGCTGCAGGAGGACGCATGACCCACGACATCCCCACCGCGGACGTGCTGATGCTCGCCTTCGGCCCCGAGCAGTACCTGCACGAGGCCGTCGCGGCCGTGCTCGCGTCGCAGGACGTGGACGTCCGGATCGTGCTCGTCGACAACGGGTGCACGACCGACGCCGTGACGACGCTCCCGCCCGACCCGCGTGTCCGGCTCCTCGTGCCCGGGACGAACCTGGGCTTCACCGGAGGCATGAACGCCGCCGCTGCAGCCACCTCCGGGCGCCCGGTGGTCCTCGTGAACTCGGACGCCGTCGTCGCCCCCGACGCCGTCGCGACGCTGGTGCGCGCGCTGCGGTCCGACCCCGAGGTCGGTGTCGCCGGCGGGCTGGTCCGTCTCGCGTCGGACCCCGGACGCGTCAACTCCGCCGGGAACCCGCTGCACGTGCTCGGCCTGTGCTGGGCCGGCGGGCTGGAGGACCCGGTGTCCGCGCACACGACGGGCCGCGAGGTCGCCTCCGCGAGCGGCGCGCTCGTCGCCGTGGACCGCTCGCTGTGGGACGAGCTCGGCGGGTTCCCCGAGGACTTCTTCGCCTACATGGAGGACCTCGAGCTGTCGTGGCGGGCGTGGCAGCACGGCCGGACCGTCCGCTACGTGCCCGAGGCCAGCGCGGTCCACCACTTCGAGTTCAGCAGGTCCCCGCTCAAGATGTACCTCCTGGAGCGCAACCGCCTGCTGTTCGTGCTGACGACGTACCAGGCGCGCACGCTGCTGCTGCTCGCCGTGCCGTTGCTCGGCTTCGAGGTCGCGATGCTCGCCGTCGCCACCGCACAGGGGTGGGGGCGCCAGAAGCTCCGAGGCTGGGCGTGGCTGCTGCGGCACCCCAGCGCGGTCGCCCGCCGCCGGCGACTCGTCCAGCGCACCCGGTCGGTCCCGGACCGCGCGCTGGCGCACCTCATGACGGACACCTTCGACTCGGCGCAGATGCCGCTGCCCGCCGCCGCCGCGCCCGTGCAGGGCCTGCTGCGTCTCTGGTGGCGCGCCGCACGGCGGGCGCTGTGACCGCGCCGGTCGCCGCGGTCGTGACCGCGTTCCGCCCGGACGAGCGTGCGACAGCCGTCGTGCGGTCGGCCGCGGCGCAGTGCGCCACGGTCGTGGTGGTCGACAACACCCCGGAGGGCGAGCCGGGAACCGACGCCCTCCCCGAGGTCGCCGCGCTGGCGACGGTGCTCCGCCCGGGCCGCAACCTGGGGCTCGCCGGGGCCTTGAACGCGGGGGCGGCGTCGGTCCCCCCGGGAACCGACCTGCTGCTGCTCGACCAGGACTCCGCCGTGCCCGACGGGCTCGTGGCGGCGCTCGCCGCGCACCTCGACGACGACCCGCGCACCGGCGTCGCCGCACCGGTGCCGTGGGACGTGGACGCCGACCGGCCGCTCGACCCCCGTGCAGCGCACCGGCCTCCACTCGCGGACCTCCCGGTGGTCATCACGTCGGGCATGCTCGTGCGCCGGGCAGCCCTGGACGCGGTCGGACCGTTCCGCGAGGACTTCTTCGTCGACTGCGTCGACCAGGACTTCTGCCTGCGGGTGCGGCACGCCGGGTGGCGGGTGGTGCAGGACGCGCGCGTCCGGCTCCCGCACAGCCTGGGCGAGACCCGCTGGCGCGGCATCGGCCCGCTGCGGCTCCGCTCGACCAGCCACGCCACGTGGCGCCTGTACTGGACGGCCCGCAACGGCACGGTGCTCGCCAGGGAGCACCTGCGCCGCGAGCCCGCCTGGGTGATCGTCTCCGCTGCCCTGCAGTGCTACGTGGCCCTCACCGTGCTCCTGTTCGAGCCGCCGCGGGCGCAGCGGCTGGCGACGCTGCTGCGAGGGCTGCGGGACGGGTGGACCGGACGCACCGACCCCCGGATGCGGCCGGGAGGACCGGCGTGACCGCCGACCAGGTCCCCGCCGGACCCGCCCCGGCCACGGGCCCCGAACCTGCTGCCCGGCGCACCGACGGCCTGCTCGTCGCGGTGGCGCGGATGGCGCCCCTCGGCGTCCAGCTGCTCGCCACCCCGTTCGTCCTCGAGCGGCTCGGCCCCGGCGCGTACGCCGCGTGGGCGCTGATGATGACGACGATCAACCTGCTGCTCACGGCGGACCTCGGGGTCGTCGGCATCATGCAGCGGTACCACGGCGTCGCGCGCGGTCGCGCGGACACCGCCCTCGGCGGTCGGATCACGGCGTCCGTGCTGCTGGTCCTCGGGGCGCTGCTGGTCGTCGTCACCGTCGCCGGTCCGTGGATCTCGCGCGGCGTCCTGGCCGTGGTGACCGTCCCCGAGGCGGTCCGGGACGACGCCGCCCTGCTGTTCCGGCACGCGGGGACGCTCGCGGTGCTGCAGCTCGTCGCCCTGGCCCTCAGCTCGTACCTCGCGGCGCGGTCGCGGTTCGTCGCCATGGCCGTGCAGTCCCTCGCCGCGCGAGGCGTGCTCGCCGTCGGGATCGTGGTCGCGCTCGCCACGGGCTCCGGGCTGCCGGGGCTGCTGCTGGCCTCGTTCGCCGACGCGGGCGTCGCGGTGCTCGCCGGGCTGGTGCTGTGCCGGCGGCACCTGCTGCGCGAGGTGCGCCGACCGACGTCCCGCGCCGAGACGCGCGAGCTGTGGGCGTACTCCTGGCGCAACCAGCTCTCCGCGGTGGGATTCGTCGCCCAGCGGGAGCTCGACGTGGTCCTCGCCGGCATCCTGCTCGGCACGGCCGCACTCGCCAGCGTCTCCGCCGCCGCCCCGCTGACGGCCGCGGCGTGCCTCGCGCCCACCGTGCTGCTCACACCCGTGTTCACCTCGCTGAGCGTCCGTGCCGGACGCGATCCCGGCAGCCTTCCGGACGCGGGGGCCGAGGCGGAACGCGGCTGGCTGCGCCTGGTGCTGCCGTTCGCGGCGCTGGCCCTCGGCGTCCTGCCGTTCGCCGCCGCGGAGTGGCTCGGGCCGGAGGTCGACGGGATCGCGCCGCTGACGGCGGTGCTCGCTGCCGGCTTCGTCCTCACGCTCGCGGGCAACGCCCGCGCCGTCGTGGTCCGCGCGGCCGGCCGGCCGGGCATCGAGACCCGCTCGTACGCCGTCTACACGGTCGTGAAGGTCGTCGCCGGCGTGCTGCTCGCGCTCGCCGGCGGGATGTTCGGCCTCGCCGCGGCCGGCGTGCTGGCCTCGTCCGCGGCGCTGGTCGTGCTGCTGCGCGGCTCGCGCGGCCTGGTCACCCCCGGGGGCGGACCAGGCCGGGGCGCGGTGCTGGGCGCGCTCGCGCTCGCGCTGGGCACCGCGGCGGTCTCGTGGGCCGTCCAGCACGTCGTGGACGGCCGCTGGACGACGCTGGCCTGCCTGGTCGTCGTCGGCGTGGCTGGCGGGGCCGTCGCGGCGCTGCCGCTGCTGCGGTCCCGAGCGGGCAGCTCCGACGAGTAGTCTGCACGGGTGCCCCACACGAGCCTCGACCGCGTGCTCGTGGTCATCCCCGCCTGGAACGAGGAGGACGCCCTGCCCGGCGTCCTCGACGAGGTCCACGCCGTCTGCGCGGCCGAACGGTCTCTGTCCGCCACCGACGTGGTGGTCGTCTCCGACGGCTCCCGCGACGCGACCGCCGCGGTCGCCCGAGCGAAGGGTGTCCCGGTGCTCGACCTGCCGATCAACCTCGGGGTCGGCGGAGCGATGCGTGCCGGCTTCAAGTACGCGCTGCGCAGCGGTTACGACGCCGTGGTCCAGCTCGACGCCGACGGCCAGCACGACCCGCGCGCGATCCCGGAGCTGCTCGCCGCGGCCCGGGAGCACGACGCCGATGTCGTGATCGGCGCGCGGTTCGCCGGCGCGGGCAGCTACGAGGCCCGCGGGCCGCGCCGCGCCGCGATGCGGGTGCTGGCGGGTGTCCTGTCCCGTGTCACCGCCACGCGCCTGACCGACACGACCTCGGGGTTCAAGCTCGCCGGTCCGCGCGCGCTGCCGCTGTTCGCGTCCGAGTACCCCGCCGAGTACCTGGGTGACACCGTCGAGTCGCTGGTGATCGCCGCCCGTGCCGGACTGGTCGTCCGGCAGGTCCCGGTGTCGATGCGCGAACGGCAGGGCGGGCGCCCCTCCCACAGCCCGCTCCGCGCGGCCGTCTTCCTCGGCCGCGCCGTCCTGGCTCTGGGGATCGCCCTGAGCCGACCGACCAACCGGACGGCCCGCGCCCGGTTCCACGCCGCCGCGGAGGTGAAGGGATGACCGGCTACGTGACCGCGCTCGTGATGTGCGCGGTGACCGTCGGGGCGATCGTCTACCTGCTGCGGTCCCGGCGGATCCGCGAGAAGTACGCGGCCGCCTGGATCCTGCTCGCCGGCGCGGTCGTCGTCGTCGGTGCCATCCCCTCCGTGCTGGCCCGCCTCGCGGACCTCCTGGGCGTGGAGACACCCGTGAACCTGCTGTTCCTGGTCAGCGGGGTGGTGCTGCTGATCGTGTGCGTGCAGTTCAGCGTCGAGATCTCGCAGCTCGAGGAGGAGACGCGCACGCTCGCCGAGGAGGTCGCGCTGCTGCGCCTCGACGTCGAGCAGCTGCGTGGCCCGCGCACCCCGGCCGGTGACGACACCGGTCTCCCCCCGGGGCGCACGGGCTGACGACCTGCCCGGACCAGCCGGCGCCGACCGGACGTCGGTGCGGCGGCCTGGTGCCTGCCCGACGGCACCGGTGGGCCTCCCACGCCCTGCACGGGCGGCCCACCGGCACCGTCAGCGGAAGTAGCCGGCGACGTCCAGGATCAGGTGCGCCGTGCCCTGGTCGTTGTACAGGCGCACCCCGCCCCCGACCCCGGTGCGCGTCGTGACGGCGTTGGCCTGGGTGTAGCCCCGGGTCGCGTTGAGGTCCGAGGTCCCGGTGCGCGGCTCTCCGTCGGGCCAGACCCGCACGTGCGTCCAGGGCGCGGTGAGGTTCACGGCCGTGACGGTCCCCGAGACCGCCGTCGCGTCGGGCGGGACCGCCCCACCGGTCACCTGGACCCGCACCTCAGCAGCCGGGCCGACGGGCGCCCCACCTCGGGTGTCGAGGACGCGGGACGGCTGCACGGGCGTGAAGAGCGATCCCTCCGCTGCACCCGGCTTCCCGTACCACCCCACGACGTCGACGAGCACGTGCACGGACGACCCCTGCACGCCCAGCGTGATCTTGCCGTCGACCACGGGCACGACCGCGCGGTTCGCGATGTCCGCTCCCGGCACGAGGTTGACGGTGGAGGCCGTGGGCAGCGCGCCCGCCCCGTAGGCGACCACGTACCCCGCCCCGGACGCCCGGGTCGTCGTCACGTTCACGGTCACCGCGCCGAGCGACGCGGCGGGCACGCCGAGCACCGAGGCCACGTCGACGGCCCGGGTGCTGCCGGCCGCAAGGGCGCCGCCCGTGCGCGAGTCCAGGGCACGGGCCGGGTCCACCGGCGTGTACCGGGCGGACCCCACGAGGTCGGTGGTGTAGTACCCGAGCACGTCCACGACGTAGTGCGTCGTGCCGGTGGCGTTGTAGACGCTGACCTTGCCGTCGCCGCCGACGCCGACGGCGACCTGGCTCGCCTGGGTTCGACCCGGGGCCGTGTTCAGCACCGAGGCGTTCGGCATCGCCGAGCCCGCGGGCCAGACCCGCAGGTGGCTCGCGACGGTCGAGCCGACCGCGGTGACGTTCAGCACCACCGCGGTGACCCCGCTCGCGGGGACGCCGCCGCGACCGAGCACCGCGACGTCGGCACGGCGCCCCGGACCGAGGGACTGGAAGGTGGTGCGGGTGTCGGTGATCCGGGCGGGGGTCACGGGCACGTAACCGCCGTCGCCGACCAGCGGCACGGCCGCGGGGGCCGCGGGATCCGCGGGCGGACGCACCGTGACCTGGGTGGTCACGGGAGCGGCGCTCCGACCTGCCGGGTCCACCGCGGTGAGCGTCACGTTGTAGGTGCCCGGTCCGACGTACGGCGGGTCGGCCGCGGTCCTCCCGTCGTAGGTGCCGAACCAGGTCGCGTTGAACCGCGTGCCGGCCTGGGCGCTGCCCGTGGTCTGCGTCACCCGACGCCCCGTGCTCCGGTCGACGACCGTGAGCGTCCAGCTCATCGCGAGGTTCGGGGTCACCCCGATGCTCATCTGCGCCCCGTGGTCGATGGTGGTCGCGGAGAAGGCCGGGGACCCGAGGACCGGTGCAGTGGCGCGCGGTTGCCACCACGACGACCGCAGCCCGAAGGCCGGGGTGTTCACGGTGGCGTTGCCCGTGCTGCACTCCAGCCGGACCTGGGAGATCCGACCTCCGAGCGGGCCGTTGCCGGTCCGCCCGGTGACGACCAGGTTGCGCAGCGTGCCGCCGGATCCCGGGCAGGACTGCGCGACGCGGGACACGGCGAGCGTCGCCGTCCACGCCGTGACCGTGTCCCCCGGGGCGGACCCGGTCCAGGGGTCGGCCTTGGCCACCTGGTAGGGCACCGAGCCTGCGGCCGTCCACCCGCCGTTGGACGACGAGAACTCGGTGAACGCCACGGAGCCGCCGTAGGTGCGGACCTGCCCGTTGGTCGCGGCGATCGCCGCGTCCGAGCGGCTGTGCTCGTACGACGTCGTGAGGGCGCCCGCGGCGTTCGCGACGCCCCGCCCGTAGTACACCTGGCACGTGGTCGTGTCGCACAGGGTCTGCCCGCGCGTGACCTTCCACCACGCGTACGACCGCGCCGCGACGGACTGCGCCTGGAGCGCCGCCGGCTCCCAGCTGGCGGGCGACTCGCGCGGCACGACGCTGCGCAGGTAGTCCTCCATCGGCAGGCTGTTGGTGACGTTGAACGTCGTGCCCGACGTCGGTTCGATCCGCAGATCGCCCCGGTACCACCGGCCGGTCGTGGCGGACTGGCTCGCCGCGACGATCATCCCGTACTCGTTCTGGGACTCGAACCGCAGCACACCGGAGTAGGTGCGTCGGTCGACCACGGGCCCGTTCACGACGGTGCGCTTCTCCGCGGTGACCGTCCCGCCCGACATCGTGACCGTCCAGCGCCCGGGGGGCAGGACCACCTCACCGTTGATCGGACCCATCCGGATGTTCCGGTTCTCGGGACTCCACACCGTCACGGTGGCCGACGGTGCGAACGCCGCGAGCGTCGCCTTCACGTACTGCCCGGCGACCGAGCCGGTCCCGGTACCCGGGTAGTAGAAGTCGAGGATCTGCGAGGCGGTCCGACCCTGCAGCGCGGCCCCCTGGGCGCCCCACTGCGACATGCCGCGGCCGTGCCCGTAGGCGCGTCCGTCGACCGTCCAGGACCCGGAGGCCGGTGCCGGGTAGACCTCTTCCGCCGCGCTGGCGGCCGGGGCGAGCGCGACCAGCCCCGTCGCGGTGAGCAGGGCGGCGACGACGGCCGCGGTCAGGCGGCGCAGGGTGTTCACGACTCGGACCTCTCGGCGGGTGCGGGGTGCCGACCCAGGATAGGGAGGTGGTCCGAGCTGCGGGGCGGTTCGGCGCGTACGTGGGCGAATCGCCCCGAATTCAGCGACCGCCGACCTTCGCCACGACCTTCCGTGCCAGCGCGCCCGGTCCACCGGCCCGCAGCACACGCACGGCCGCGACGGCGTACCGCCCGCCAGGCAGTCCCGCGACTCGGGACGCCAGCGCCGCGCGCCCGTCCGTGGGGATCCCCGGGTGCACGTCGATCCAGCCCTCGGCGGCGTCGAACGGCTCGTCGTCCACGACCGGCTCCCAGCTCGTCCGCTGCCGGGGCCCGTGCTCCCGACGCACGGCCGCGGCGGACCGCAGCACACCGAGGTACACGTCGGCCTGGCTGTGCGGACCCCAGCTGAGGAGCGCCTCGCGCCGTGCCGCGGCCCCGACACGTCGGCGCAGCAGCGCGTCGTCCAGCAGCGCGCCGATCGCGTCCGCCCACGCGTCCTCGGTGGTGGCCAGGAAGCCGGTGCGCCCGTCGTCGACGGACTCGCGGAACGGCTGCGTCGGCGAGGCCACGGTCGGGGTCTCCACCAGCGCGGCCTCGAGCCACTTGATCGCGGACTTCGCCTCGTTGAACGTGTTCTCGAGCACCAGCGGGGCGAGGTTCACGTCGACGTCCCGCAGCCGGCCCGGCAGCTCGTACCAGGGCAGCATCGGCAGCCGACGGATCCGGTGCTCGAACGGCTCCAGCGCGGCCCCGGTCGTGAGGAAGCCGCCGATCCACAGCTCCACGTCGGGTCGCTCCGCGAGCACGCGGGCCACGGCGGGCTCGACGACCGCCCAGTCGGCGTCGTGCGTGTTGGTCCCGCTGAAGTAGCCGATGCGCAACGGCCCGGGGGTGCGCTCGCGCCGGCGGGCGAGGTCGCTCTGCTGCGCCAGGTCGATGCCCACGCCGTTGGCGAACCGGAACGCCGGCAGGCCCGTGGTCCGGGTGGCGTGCTCGCAGAGGCGCTCGGTGCTGCCGACGTACGCGTCCGCGAGCTCCATCGTGGTCCGGTACCGGGCGACGCCGCGCCACCAGAGCGCGTGCTCCTCGGGGGACAGCACGTCGAGCCCGTGCACCTCGCCCTCGAGCGCCGGGTCGAAGATCAGGTCGTCGATGTCGAACAGGACCGGCACGGGACGAGGCCGCGCGCGGACGTCCGCGACCATGTCGACGATCTGCGAGGTCGCGGGGACCCGGTACAGCACGAGCGCGTCCGCGTCGGCCGCGAGCACCGGGACCTGCGGGTCCCGGTAGTGCAGCACGTCGACGTGCACCCCCCGCAGCCGGAGTGCCTCCGCCGGGAGGAAGCCGCGGTACCGCAGAGCCGCGCCCCGGATACCGACGACGACCAGCACACGACGCAGCAGTGCCGCCTCCGCGGCGTCCAGCGCCGCGGGGTCCAGGCCGTCAGGGCTCATGGCCTGCTCCCGTCGCCCTCCGGGCGCTCCCGATCCCGCCACGACGTCCTCCTCTTCCGCGCCCCCCGGTCCCACCAGGTCGGCGTACAGCGACTCCAGACCGTCCAGCTGGTCCTCGAAGTCGCGGATCGCGACGGCCTTGCCCGAGTCCCGCAGCCGTCCGGCGAGTCCGGGCTCGCTGACCAGCCGCGCCAGCGCCGCACCGAGCGACTCGGCGTCGGCGGCGGGCACGACCAACCCGTTGACCCCGTCCTCGACCACTTCCTCCGGGCCGAGCGTGTCGGTGCACACGACCGCCATCCCCGCCGCCAGCGCCTCTCTGGTCACGATCGAGTGCGACTCGCGCATCACCGACGGCAGCACGAGCACGTCGTGCGCGGCCATCACGTCCGCGACGGTCGTGCGGTCGTACGCCGGCGGGAACCGCACGGTGCCCGGCACCCTGGCTCCGTGCGGCAACGTGTCGCGCCGCACGCCGTACAGATCCAGGGTCCAGCCCGAGGCGGGCAGCGCCGCCAACGACTCGAGCAGCACCGGCAGACCCTTCATGGGGTCGGGTCCACCGGCGAACATCAGACGCACCGGGGTGTCCGCGGACGCAGGCGCACGCTCCGCGACGGGAGGCAGGTCGGAGGCCGGCACGCCGTTCTCGTCCACCACCACACGCGACGGGTCGACACCGTTGGCGGCGAGGACGCGTGCCGCGCTGGCCGAGGGCGCGAGCACCACGTCCGCACCGGACAGGTGCTCGTGCAGCGCCGCGTTGCGCCGTTGCAGCCACGCGTGGTCGACGGCGCACGGGCAGGTGCCGCAGTCGACGACGAGGCTGCAGGGACGCATGTCCGGGGCGGCGAGGAACTGCCGGGCGCAGGACCACCAGAAGTCGTGCATCGTGACGACGACCTTGGCCCCCGAGCGGTGGGCCGCGCTCACGAGTCCCGCACCGAGGGTCTGCAGCGAGTGCAGGTGCACGACGTCGGGACACTCCCCGGCGAGCCACTCCTCGAAGTCCGCGGTCACCTCGGGGTTGAGGCTGTTGCGCGGGTCGGACCACGCGGTCCACGGCGTGGTCGCGATCCAGCGGACACGGACGCCGTGGCCGTCCTCCTCCGTCCAGGTGTCCAGCGGGCGCCGCTCGTCGAGGTGCCCGGCGTAGACGCTCACGTGGTGGCCACGCGCGGCGAGCCCGCGGGCGACCCGCTGCGGCACGAGCGTGCCGCCGCTCACCAGGTTCGGCGGGTAGTGGGCAGAGACCTGGACGACACGCACCAGACGAGTCTAGACGGCATGCGCCGCTCGGGAGGTCGCCGCCCGATGCTCTAGTGTTCCGGCCATGTCCGAATCGTCGACCCGCCCGACCTGGCACGCCGACCTCGCGCGGCGCGACCGGACCGCGCACGACGCGATGGCGCGCCGCGCGCAGGAGACGGCCGAGCCGCTCCTCCAGCAGCGCTTCGACGCCGTCAGCGCCGAGCTCCACGTGCTGCGCGCTGCCGTGGCGCGACGCGACGCCGTGCTCCGCGACCTGACCGCAGCGCTCGTCGAGCGGGACGCCCAGCTGCGCGCGGCGGCCGAGCAGATCGCCCGCCCCGGCAGCTCCGCGGACCTGGCCCGTGAGCTCGCGCGCCGCGCCCGGGGCGTCGCCGGCCGGTTCGTCCGCGCGGGGTTGCGGCAGCGATGAACCCGACGCTCTCCCTCGTCCTGCTCGGCGGCGGCGACGACGCCCGGGTGCTGCGCACCGTCCGGAGCGTCGCGCTCGACGTCGCCGGCGTCGCCGAGCTCGTCGTGCCGACGACCGCTGCCGGAGCCGAGGCACGCGAAGAGGTCGACGCGACACTCCCCGGGCGAGTCCGCTGGGTCGACGACGGCACCCTCGCCGTCCGCCTCGCTGCCGCGTCCGGGGACTACGTGGGACTGCTCGCCCCCGGGGACGAGGTCGAACCCGGCGTGCTCGAGGCCGCCGCGGACTACCTCGCCACGCGACCGGGGACCGACGTGCTCTACACCGACGAGCAGTGGCAGGCACCGGGCATCGAGGGGATCCACACCAAGCCGGGCTGGACGCCGCACTACCTCGAGGGCTGGGACTACCTCGGCCGCCTCTGCCTGATGCGTCGTTCCCTGGTCGAGCAGGCGGGTGCCGGGCCTGACGAGTCCGCGGCGGAGTGGGACCTGCACCTGCGCGTCACGGAGCTGACGGAGCGCGTCGAGCACCTGCCGGTCATGGGCGTGACCCGCCTGCACCGCCCGTCCACCCGACCCGAGGACGTCGAGGCCGGCCGCCGAGCGGTCGTGGCGCGCTACGAGCGGCTCGGCGTCGACGCCACCGTGGAGGTCGCGCACCAGGACGGGTATCTCCGGGTCTGGCGCACGCTGCCCGAGCCGCCCCCGCTGGTGTCGGTCGTCGTGCCCACGGGCGGCGGACGGCGGGACGTGCGGGGCGAGTCGACGCTCGTCGTCGAGACCGCGGTGCGGTCGCTCGTGGAACGGACCACCTACCCCCGCTGGGAGCTGGTCCTGGTCGTCAGCGAGAACACCCCGGACGGCGTGGTGGACGTGGTCCGGGAGCTCGCTGGTGACCGCCTGGTGGTCGCCCCCGTCACCGGCCCGTTCTCGTTCTCGTACTCGGTGAACGAGGGCGTCCGCGTCGCCCGCGGCGAGCACGTCGTGCTCCTGAACGACGACACCGAGGTGGTGGAGCCACGCTGGCTCGACCGCATGGTCGCCGTCGCGCAGGACCCCGCCGTGGGGGCGGTCGGCGCGAAGCTGCTGTTCGAGGACGGCACCATCCAGCACGTCGGCATCGTGCACGACGACGCCTGGCTGCCGGTGCACGCGCACCGGGTGGGCGCCGACGACGCCAGCCACTTCGGCACCAAGATCGTCGACGTCGACTACCTCGCGGTCACCGCAGCCTGCGTCCTGGTGCCCCGCGCGCTGTACCTCGAGCTCGGCGGGTTCAGCGAGGAGCTGCCGATGGCGTTCAACGACGTGGACTTCTGCCACAAGGTCGTCGCCTCGGGGCGAGCGGTCGTCTGCACCCCGTTCGCCACGCTCTACCACTACGAGAGCTCGAGCCGCGTCGCGGACGTGCGGCCGTTCGAGCGGCAGTACCTGATGGACAAGACGCTCGAGCTCGCCAAGCACGACCCCCACGTGAACCACCGCTCGGTGCGCTGACCCGCCCTCGGGCCGCGCGCAGCGGGTCAGCGCCGGCGGGCGAGCCGCCAGCGGACCTTGGCCACGACCTGACGCAGGCCGCCCGCACGCAGGTGCCGCCACACGGCACCGGCGTCGGAGCGGAGCGCACGCAGACGTCCGACCTGCGGCACCACGACCGGCACCGGCGCGGCCGGGTCCGTCGTCGTCAGCCGGTGGGCGTCGGCCGCGCGTCGTGGCGCCCGGCAGAACTCCACCAGCGGAGCGAGCACCACCGGCCACGTGAACTCCCGTGCGGTCTGCGCGACCGCAGCACGCGCCGCATCCGCAGCAGCCGAGTCCGTCAGCAGGTCGCCGAGCGCCTCCGCGAGCGCGTCGACGTCCTCCGCCGGGACCGCGCGCCCCAGCCCGCGCTGGCGGACGAGGTCGGCGAACCCGTCGCCCTCGGTGGACACGATCGGCAGCCCTGCCCACAGGTAGTCGAGGATCCGCGTCCGGAACGAGAACTCGGTCTCGACGTGCGGGAAGTGGCAGCTCACGCCGACGTCGGCGTCCATCAGGTAGTCGGCCCGCGACTCGTAGGGCACCCACTCCTCGTTGAAGAAGACGTGGGTCCCGGTGAGGCCGAGCTCGTCGGCGAGGTCGCGGCACCGCGACGCGACCGCCATCTCGGGCACGTCGGGGTTCGGGTGCTTCATCCCGAGGAAGTACAGCCGGACCTCGGGCACCCGCGCGCGCACGCGGTCGACCGCGCGCACCAACGTCAGCGGGTCGAACCAGTTGTAGACGCCTCCGCCCCACAGCACGACCTTGTCGTCGGGCCCGATGCCCGGCGTCGCGCCCTTGATCGCGTGCCGCTGCGGCGACGGTGCCTGCTCGCTGGTGCCGAACGGCACGATGGACAGCAGCGACGCCAGCGAGGGGTCGGCGTCGTAGGTGTCGGGGTTGATCCGACCCGCCGCGGACAGGTGGCCGAACCACAGGTCGCGCTGCCGGCGCGAGGCGCACAGGAAGAAGTCCCCCCGGCGCAGCTGGTCGCGCAGCTCTCCCAGGGCGAACGCCAGCGCTCGCTCGCGCTCCGCGGCGGGCTTGAACCGGTCCACCTCGAGCGTCTCGAGCTGGAACGGGTCGTACAGGTCGACCACGAGGACCTGCGGGCACTCCTGCAGCCAGGCGAACGCGTTGAACACGAAGCCCTGCACGATGACGACGTCGCTCGCCGCGACGTCCTCGCGGAACGCCTCCACGGTCGTGCGGGCGGCCCGGAACCCGACGCCGTCCCGGGTGCAGCGCCCGAACGTCACCAGCCGGACGTCGTGCTCCTCGCTCAGCGCGCGGGAGATCTCCCACGCCCGGATCGCGGGGCCGGCCATCCGGTCCGCGATCGTGTCCAGCGTGACCACGAGGACCCGCTGCCGGGTGCCGGCCACGGCGGGCGGCAGCACGCCGGCGGTCACGACCAGCGCCCGTCGAGCGCGAGGTAGCCGCCCGACTCCACGGGGGTGCCGAAGTCGACGTTCAGCCGGGCGCCCTCCCGCAGGTAGTCGTAGACGTGCGTCGTCGACTGGTCGACGATCGAGGCCATCACCTGGAACGACCCGGGCTGCAGCGCGAGCCGGGGGATCGTGCAGTCGACCGAGCCGGTGCCGCTGATCGCCTCGATCCGGTGGCCGAGGTCGCGGGTGTTGTTGGCCCACAGGTAGACGCCGTCGTGCGACTCGAGCGCGAGCCCGAAGACCGGGTTCTCGATGCGCTCGTGCGCGGTGTACCGGATGCGGACCGTCACCTCGTCACCCGTGCGGAACGAGGACGCGGAGCCGGACGCCCCGAGCAGGTCGACGCCGTCGATGCGCGCCTCCCCCGAGCCCCAGCGCACGGCTCCGTCCTGGTCCGTGGTCGTGTCGGTCCGCGTCGAGTCCAGGTAGCGCTCGAGGATCGGCTTGGCCTCCCCGGTCTCGACGAGCCGGCCGTGCGAGAGCCACGCGACGTTGTCGCACATGTTCCGCAGCGAGGGCATCGAGTGGCTGACCACCACCACGGTGCGCCCGTCGCGGCGGAACTCCACGAACTTCTCCGTGCACTTCTCCTGGAACGCGGCGTCGCCGACCGCGAGCACCTCGTCCACCAGGAGGA
Source organism: Cellulomonas triticagri (assembly GCF_003696205.1). GTDB lineage: Bacteria > Actinomycetota > Actinomycetes > Actinomycetales > Cellulomonadaceae > Cellulomonas > Cellulomonas triticagri. The sequence goes on along the minus strand of NZ_RFFI01000018.1, from coordinate 8,865 downwards.
TCTCGGGGTCGACGTGGATCGCCACGGCGAAGCCGAGCCGGACGTACATGCCCGAGGAGTAGTTCTTCACCGGCTGGTCGATGAACTGCTCGACGCCCGAGAAGTCGACGATCGCGTCGAACTTGCGGTCGATCTCGTCCCGGTTCATCCCGAGGATCGAGCCGTTCAGGTACACGTTGTCCCGGCCCGACAGCTCGGGGTGGAACCCCGACCCGACCTCGAGCAGCGCCGCGACCCGGCCCCGGGTGCGCACCGCGCCGGCGTCCGGGTAGAGGATCCGCGCCAGGCACTTGAGCAGCGTCGACTTGCCGGAGCCGTTGTCCCCCACCAGGCCGAAGGTGCTGCCCTGCGGGATGTCGAACGAGACGTCGTCCAGCGCGAGGAAGTCCTCGTACACCGAGCGCCGACGGCGCATCACGGCCGCCTTCAGGGTCTGGTTCCGCTCGTGGTAGACCCGGAACTTCTTGGTCACGGCATCGACCGTGACCGCTGCCTCGCTCACAGCGCCTCCGCCAGCTTCTTCTCGTGCCGCCTGAACACCGCCGCGCCGACGACCAGGGCCACCAGCGCCCATGCGACGCAGTACAGCGTCGAGTCCAGCGGTGGCCACCGGTTGTCGTACAGCAAGGAGCGGAACAGCTCCACGAACCGCTCCATCGGGTTCAGGCGGTAGAAGTCGTAGAGCGTCCACGAGCCGATGAGCGACCCGATCTTCTCCGACTGCTCCAGGACCAGCGAGGTCGGGTACACGATCGGCGTCGCGTAGAACCAGGCCTGCGTGAGGATGCCCACGAAGTGCTGGGTGTCGCGGAAGTACACGTTGGCGACGGACAGCAGCAGGGCGACGCCGAACGCGAAGGCGAAGAGCAGGGCCATGACGAGCACGAGCGCGGGGGTCCACAGCAGCGACGCCGCACCGAGCACGGTGAGGGCGACCAGCAGGACGACCATCTCGATGGACCACGAGAGCGTCAGCGAGAACGCGCTGGCCAGCGGCAGCGCGGCACGGGGGAACGCGACCTTCTTGATCAGGTTCTCGTTCGCCACGAGCGAGTCCATGCCGCCGTTGATGACGTTGACGAAGAAGCCCCACGGCAGCAGGCCGCACAGCAGGAAGACCGCGAAGTTGTGCAGCCCTGACGGATCACCCGTCGGGATCGGCACGCGCAGCACGAACGAGAACACCGCCGTGAAGATGATCATCTGCGCGAGCGGGTTCACCAGCGACCACAGCTGACCGAGCACGGTCCGCTTGTACTTGCCCTTGACCTCGCGTCGCGTCAGGTTCGCCAGCAGCTCCGGGGCTGCGCGCAGCTCGCGCACCATCGTGATCATCGGGCGCCCCCGCGCAGCCGGCCGTAGACGGACCGGGGCACGCGGAGCAGCCGCCAGCCCAGGGTCGACTGCACCTCGCGCAGCGAGGCGACCGCCTGGTCCCGCTCACCACGGGCCTGCTCGGCCGACGCGCGCAGCGCCGCGACCTGCGACCGCAGCACCTCGCGCTCAGACACCGCCCGGCTCAGCGCGGCGTCGGCGTCGTCCCGGACCGCGCGCACGACGAACTGGAACGTCTGCGCGTCCTCCTGCTGCCGGACCCACTCCACCGCGCCCGGCGGCAACGCGTCGACGTCGACGTCGACGTCCGCGGACAGCGGGTCCCGGAACGTGGTGCGGAAGTCGGCGGCGGCCAGCCCCGTCTCGTCCAGCAGCTCCAGGACGGACTTGCGGGTGAAGAACCGGATGTGCGTGCGGTCGAGCAGCCCCACCTTGGTGTACTGCCACCGGCCCTGCAGCAGGGCGAGCCGCAGCGAGCCGTGCGCGACGTTGGGGATCGACATCACGACCGAGCCGCCGGGCCGCAGCAGGGCAAGCAGGCCGCGCAGCACCTCCGCGGGCTCGGCCACGTGCTCGAGCACGTCGGCGAAGACCAGCACGTCGTACGTGCGGCCCTCGAACTCGGCGGCCACGTCCATCGTGCTGAGGTCCCCGACCACGAGGTGGTCGAGGTGCGGGCGCGCCTTCTCGGCGGCCTCGGGGTCGTACTCGATCCCGCTCACCGTGCACCCGCGGGCGACGAGCGCCTCGGCGAGGTAGCCGGTGGCGCACCCGACGTCCAGGACCTCGCTCCCGGCGGGGACCAGGCTCAGCACCTGGGCGTGACTCGTGTTCGACACCGACAGGTCCAGCGTCGTGTCGTACTGCGACATAGGAGGCTTCCGATCGTCCGGGGGCGCGAGCGCCGCGTCAGCATACCTGCGCGAGGCCGCGCCCCCGGACCGACCGGTCAGTCGGAGAAGTACCCGAAGACGTCCGCGACCACGTGCGACGAGCCCAGGTTGTTGTAGACGTTGACCCGTCCCGAGGCCGGCGCCACGTACACCTGGTTGGCCTGGTCACGCCCCGCACCGGCATTCAGGTCGGAGGTGGCCGGACGGGCACCGGACCCCCAGACCGTCAGGTAGGTCGCGGCGGACGTCGCCCTCGTCGAGGTGAGGTTCATCGCCACGGCGGTGGTCCCCGCGGGCAGACCGGACACGGTCAGCGAGCGCTGCTCCCCCGCACCGAGCGGGCTGCCGGACCGGGTGTCGAAGGCCCGGACCGGGGCGACCGGCGTGAAGGTCGCGTCGGCCCCCGAGCCGTACCAGCCCACCACGTCGACGACCACGTGCTGCGCGACGCCACCGACGTAGACGTCGAGCTTGCCGCCGGCCAGCGTGACGACCGCGCGGTTCGCGGTGTCCCGCCCGGGCTGGTTGTTGACCGTGGACGTGGTGCCCGCCGTCGCCCCGCTCGGGATCACCGAGACGTAGCCCACCGACGAGGGCTTGACCGAGACCACGTTCACCGCCACCGCGGTGGCGTCAGCAGGAACGCCACCGGCACCGGCGACCTGGACGGTGCGCCGCGTGCCCGGTGCGACCGTACCGCCGGCCTGGCGGGTGTCGAGGGCACGGACGGCGGTGGGGAGCGGCTCGAAGCCGCTGGTGGCCGCGGACGTGTAGTAGCCCGTCACGTCGACGAGCAGGTGGGTGCTGCCGAGGTTGTTGTACAGGCTGACCTTGCCCTCACCCCCGACGCCGACCACCAGCGAACCCGCGGTCGTCCGGCCCGGGTCCGTGTTCAGCACCGACGCGTCGGGACGGGCCTGCCCGGCGGGCCACGCCCGCACGTGGGTGATCGTGGACGAGTTGACCGCGGTGACGGTCAGCGCGACGGCCTTGGCGTCCGCGGGGATGCCGGAGACACCGGCGACCTTCAGGTCCAACCGCGAGTCCGGGCCGAGCGAGGCTGCGGACGGACGGGTGTCGAGGAGCCGCACCGGCGCCATCGGCACGAAGCCGAGGTCACCCGTGAGTGCCACGGGCGCGACCGTGGGCGGGTTCTGGCTGCCGGAGATCGTCACCGTGGAGGTGTAGGGCACCAGCGTCGTCGCCCCGTAGGTCCCGGTCAGGGTGAGCCGGTACGTGCCGGGACCCGCCGCCGTCCCCGCCGGTACGCGCCCGTTCCAGGTCGCGATCGCGCCACCGCCCGAGGGTCCGGACGACCCGTTGACACGCTGCACGATGATGCCCGTCCGGGTGTCCGTGACCGCGAGCGACCAGTTCGCGCCCGTGATCACGCCACCGGTAACGGACACCGATCCCCCGATTCCCATCGACGTCGTGGTCGCCGCGGGATTGACGAAGCCGGCGCCGATGATGGCGCGAGCCCGGTTCTTGATCGCGCCGAGCACGGCGTACCCGGCGTTGCCGGGGCAGGCGGTGTACGCGGTGTCGCGGTGACCGACGACGACCGGGAGCGCGAGGGTGGTCCCCCCGGGGTAGCGGGAGTTCTCGCCGCCGAGCGTGGTGTACCCGACCGTGCTCGTGGGGTCCCGGTGGTACTGCGAGAGCCGCCAGGCGATCACGCGGGCGACGGACTCCTGAGTGCCCGCGGACGGCGTGACGCCGCTGTAGTCGCCGAGCATGGACACGCCGACCGTGGCGGTGTTGAAGCCGCCCGCGTGCACGCCGATGACCGGCTGCGTGCCGGAGTTCGCCCGACCCTCGTACACGTTGCCCCACTTGTCGACCAAGAAGTTGTACCCGATGTCGCACCAGCCGCGTCCGGTGATGTGGTACGCCTGGTCGTTCCGGATCTGCTGCATGGCCTGCGCGACCGTCGAGTACGAGTTGCTGCCCGCGGTGTGGTGCACCACGGCGGCGAGCAGCGTGCGCGCCACGTCGGGGGCGCAGGACTGGGCGCGCGCGCCCCACTCGGCACGGGAGTACACCCGCGGCGCGGCGACGGCGGCCGGGACGAACGCGGCGTCGCGGATCACGAGCCCACCCGACGAGGACGCGCCCTGCACGGCCGGCTCCTCCTCCGGCGAGGTGACCATCGCCAGGCTCATCCCCTGCGGCCCGCCGTCGGCGGTGGCGGCGAACGACACCTGGACCGCCTCGGCGTCCCCGATCCACAGGGAGTCGGTCCCGCCCCGCAGCTCGTGCTCGGCGTCCGTGGTCCCCGCGTCGGCGGCGAGGTCGGAGGCCTCCAGGTCCACCCATCCGGTCCAGCCGTCCTCGGTGAGCGAGCGCACCTGCGGCTCCAGGTCCGCCGCCTGCGCGCCGGCCGGCCAGGTCACCCCGACCGTCTGGGCCCCGCCGGTCTGCACCGGGGGCGTGACGACGCGCGCGGGCTCGCCGTCGTCCACGACGTCGGCGACGACCGGTCCGTCCGCCGCGTCCACCGGGTCGAGCTCCTGCGACGAACCCGGCAGCACGGCGTCGCCCTGCGTCGTCCGCTCCTGCGCCCGCGCGGCGGGGGACGCGGCCTCCGCCAGCGGCGCGACCACGACGTCGGTCTCGTCGACGGTGGTCTCGACCGCCGGGTCGTCCGGTGCCTCCGTCGCCTCCGCGCCGAGCGAGGCCTCGAGCGACTCCTCGGTGACACCGACCGGCGGGGCGGCAGCGGTGCTGCGGCCTGCGAGCTGGTCGGCGGCCGTCGCGGTCGGCGCGACGAGACCTGCGGGCAGCGCGGTGGCGACGGCGACGAGCAGGCTGAGCGCGAGGCGCGATGGCATGTGAGGTCCCTGGGGTGGACGGGCGACGGACATCCGCAGGGTCAGACACAGGTTGACTCCCGTCAAGGACGTGCCCCGCGTGTCCCGCCGAACTGAGGCCGAAACGTCACCTCCGCGGTCGCGGATGTCCAAAGTGCCCCGGTTCTCCGCCCGCCCTCGACCTCGGTAGGGTGGGACGGCTCAACCCACATCGGAGGTCCTCTCGTGCGCATGCTCGTCACCGGCGGAGCCGGGTTCATCGGCTCCAACTTCGTCCACCAGGTCGTGCGCGAGCACCCCGAGGTCCAGGTCACCGTCCTCGACGCCCTGACCTACGCCGGCGACGAGAAGAGCCTCGCGCCCGTGTGGGACCAGGTGACGTTCGCCAAGGGCAGCATCACCGACCACGACGTCGTCGACGACCTGGTCAAGAACAGCGACGTCGTCGTGCACTTCGCCGCCGAGTCCCACAACGACAACTCGCTGCACGACCCGTGGCCGTTCGTGCACACGAACGTGATCGGGACGTACACGCTGCTCGAGGCCGTGCGCCGGTACGACGTGCGCTACCACCACATCTCCACCGACGAGGTGTACGGCGACCTCGAGCTGGACGACCCGGCCAAGTTCACGGCCGACACCCCGTACAACCCGTCGAGCCCGTACTCGTCCACCAAGGCGTCCTCGGACCTGCTGGTGCGCGCGTGGGCGCGGTCGTTCGGCGTGCGCGCGACGATCTCGAACTGCTCCAACAACTACGGGCCCTACCAGCACGTGGAGAAGTTCATCCCGCGCCAGATCACCAACGTGGTCGACGGCATCCGCCCCAAGCTCTACGGCACGGGCGAGAACGTGCGCGACTGGATCCACGTCGAGGACCACAACTCGGCCGTGTGGGACATCATCACGAAGGGCCGCCTCGGCGAGACCTACCTGATCGGTGCCGACGGCGAGGAGAACAATAAGACGGTCGTCGAGCTCATCCTCGAGCTCACCGGCCAGCCGGCCGACGCGTACGACCTCGTGAGCGACCGCCCGGGCCACGACCTGCGCTACGCGATCGACGCCACCAAGCTCCGCACCGAGCTCGGCTGGACGCCGCGGTACACGACGTTCCGCGACGGCCTCGCCGCGACGATCGAGTGGTACCGGGCCAACGAGGCCTGGTGGCGGCCGCAGAAGGACGCGACCGAGGCGAAGTACGCCCAGCTCGGCCGCTGATCCGGCACGCCTGACGACGGAGCCCGCCGCACCCCCGCAGGGGCGGCGGGCTCCGTCGTACCGGCCGGGTCAGCGCGACGCGGTCGCCTGCGCGTGCTGCCAGGCCGACCAGGCGCTGGCGAGCACCGCGGACAGCGGCTCGCGAGCGTGCCAGCCGAGCTCGCGACCGATCGCCGCCGGATCGGCGACGACCTCGGCGGGGTCGCCGGCCCGGCGCCCGGCGAGCACCGGGTCCACCGGGATCCCGGTCACCTCGGCCAGCCCGTGGATCACCTGCAGCACCGAGGTCCCGACGCCGGTACCGACGTTGTAGCAGCGGTACGGCTCCCCGTCCCCGGCCATCGCGTCGAGCGCCGCGACGTGGGCGCGGGCCAGGTCGAGGACGTGCACGTAGTCCCGGACGCCCGATCCGTCGGAGGTGGGGTAGTCGGTGCCGAGCACCACCGGTCGCTCGCCGCGACGCAGCGCGTCCAGCACCAGCGTCACGAGATTCGCGACCGCGGGGTCACCCAGGTCCGGCCACCCCGCGCCCGCCACGTTGAAGTACCGCAGCGCGGTGCCCCGCAGCGCACCGGTCGCGGCGACGTCCCGCAGCATCCACTCCCCCACCAGCTTGGTCCGGCCGTAGGGGTTCACCGGGGAGGTCGCGGCGTCCTCGCGGACCAGACCGCTGGCGACGTCGCCGTACACGGCGGCCGAGGAGGAGAACACCACGGAGCGCACACCGTGCGCGACGGCCGCGTCGAGGACCGCCGCCAGGCCGTCGAGGTTCTCCCGGTAGTAGCGCAGCGGGTCCGCCACGGACTCGTCCACCCGCTTGCGGGCCGCGAAGTGCACGACCTCGCTCACCCCGCGACGCCGCACCACGTTGCCGAGCACCTCGGCCGCACCCGCCGCCGCCACGTCCAGCCGCACGAGCTCCGCACCGCCGACGCGCTCCGCCGTCCCCGCCGACAGGTCGTCGACCACGACCACGTCCCGGCCGTCCTCGACGAGCAGACGGACGACGTGCGCCCCGATGTACCCGGCTCCGCCGGTGACGAGGACAGTCATGGCACCCACCCTAACGAGGCGGCCTGCACGATTCCTCCACCGCCTCACCCCCCAGGTTCCCTCACCTGCAGAGCCACGGCTCCTATGCTCGGTCCTCGTGACCTCCCGCCACGCCGCTCCTGCACGCCCGCGCGCCGTCCGCCACGGCCGACCCCGGCGCAGCCACGCGGTGCTCCGGGGCGTGGCGCTGACCGTGGTCACGGTGCTCTGCTTCGGCGCCTCGGGTGCGGCCGCGCTGTACGTCCAGCTCAACAGCAACATCAGCTCGATCGACGCCAGCGACCTGATCCGCGACCTGCCGGAGCCCGCCGCGTCCGCGACCGGCCCCGCCGACCCGAACGACCCGAACGCCGGCCAGGCCGTGAACATCCTGCTCATGGGGTCCGACGAGCGCGACGGCGAGAACGAGGCCATCGGCGGCCACGTCGACGGCATGCGGTCCGACACGACGATCGTGGCCCACATCTCCGCCGACCGCAGTCGCGTCGAGCTGATCTCGATCCCCCGCGACTCCCTGGTCCGCATCCCGTCGTGCACCATGTCGGACGGCTCCACGACGTCGCCGCAGTCCCGGGCGATGTTCAACTCGGCGTTCGCGCTCGGAGCCGACCGCGGCGGCGACATCGCCTCGGCCGCCGCGTGCACCGTGAACACCGTCATGGAGAACACCGGCGTCCCGATCCACCACTTCGTCGTCGTGGACTTCGCCGGTTTCACCAAGATGGTCGACGCCATCGGCGGCGTCTCCATGTGCATCCCCAACGACATCGACTCGCCCAAGGCGGCGCTGACGCTGTCGGCCGGGCAGCAGACGCTCAACGGCACGCAGGCGCTCGGTTTCGCTCGTGCCCGTACCGGCGTCGGCGTGGGCGACGGTTCCGACACCAACCGGCTCGGTCGCCAGCAGCAGCTGCTCGCCGCGATGGTCGAGGAGCTGCTCGGCAAGAACATGCTCACCGACGTGACTCAGCTGATCCGGTTCCTCGACTCGGCGACGGAGTCGCTGTCCATCGACAGCGGGTTCAGCTCGATCACCGACATGGCCGGGCTCGCCTACAGCCTGCGGAGCGTCTCGCTCGGTAACGTCTCGTTCATGACGATCCCGTTCGCGGCCGCCGCGAGCGACCGGAACCGGGTGGAGTGGACCTCCGAGGCCGACACCATCTGGGCCAACGTCGCCGCGGACCGGCCGATGCTCGAGGGCACCAGCCAGGACCCGGCGTCGGCCGGCGGCGACACCGCGGGCACGCCCGACGCCGGCGGGACCACGGGGACCGACCCCGGCACCGACCCCGGCACTGCTGCGCCCGGCGACGGCACGACGCAGGCGCCGACGCCGGCCCAGACCCGCGAGGCGGGCAAGGAGGCCTTCTCCGCCGGCGACATCACCGCGGTCTGCTGATCGTGGCGCGCCCCGAGGACTCCGGCCGGCGCCCGGCACCGCCGAGCTTCTCGCCCGGCGGCCGTGGCCGTCGGCCCGACGCCGACGGCGCGACGCCGGTCGGCCCGGGACGGTCGCCCGAGCCCGGGACGGCACCGCGCCCGTCGCG
>NZ_RFFI01000179.1 GCF_003696205.1 Cellulomonas triticagri | reverse complement strand
GAGCCCGGCCGCGGGTCCGCGCCCAGCACCGCCACGCGCCGCCGCCCGATCTCCACCAGGTGCGCCACCGCCGCCGCGACCGCCGGGTCCACGTCGACCGGCGCCGACGCGCCGACCCGCTCCCCCAGCAGCACCGCGGGCAGGGCTGCCCCCGCCGCGTCGTCCGCCCCCACGCCCAGCGCGTACAGCAGCACGCCGTCCAGGCCACCGCCCCGGCCGCCCAGCAGGGCGAGCTCGCGCTCCCGATCCCCGCCCGTCGGGTCCACCAGCACGGTCAGGCCCCGGCGCCCCGCCTGCTCCAGCACCGCGTGGGCGAGCTCGGCGTAGTACGGCTCCCGCAGGTCCGGCAGCCCCAGCCCGATCACGCCGGACCGGCCCGTGCGCAGGGTGCGCGCCGCCGGGTTCAGCTGGTACCCGAGGTCCGCGATGACCGCCAGCACCCGCTCCCGCTTGTCCGGGCTGATGTGCGGCTGGTCGTTGACCACCCGGGACACGGTCTTCACGGACACGCCGGCGGCCGCTGCGACGTCTTGCATGGTGACGGCCATGGTGGGTCAGCGTAGGGCCTGGACGGCACTCGCCCCACGACCCCGGCGTGCCACCCCGGGTGGTGGGGTGGGCGGACGCCGGGTCGCGGGGCGACATGCCGTGGGTGGCCGTCAGGCGGCGGGACCCTCCACGAGGGTGACCGCGGCCTGCGCCGTGGTGCCGGAGGTGGTCGTCCAGGTCAGGGTGACCTCGTCGCCGGGATCGTGCTCCGCGAGCGCGGCGCTCAGGGCGTCGCCGTCGGCGACCGCCACGCCGTCGACGGCCGTGATCGTGTCACCCGCGACCAGGCCGGCGCCCGCGGCGGGGGTGCCGTCGACGACGCCCGCGACCGTCGCGCCCGCCGTCGTGCCGGCCGCGCCGCGGCCCGGGGTCGTCGCGAGCTGCACGCCCAGGAACGCCGGGTAGCCCAGCACGATCGAGTCGCTGTCCTGCCCGGACAGGATCTGCGTCGCCACGTCGAGGGCGTCCCCGACGGGGATCGCGTACCCGGTGATGTCCGCCGACCCCGAGGACGCCGCCGTCGTGATCCCGACGACCTCGCCCTCGTCGTCCAGCAGCGCACCGCCCGAGTCCCCGGACACCACGTCCGCGTCCACCTCGATCAGACCCGACAGGCTCTCGCCCTGCGACACGCCCTCGGCCTGCGTGGTGATCGACTCGTCCAGGGCGGTCACGGTGCCGCTCGCGGCCATGAGCACGCCGCCGCCCTCCGCGTTGCCGACCGCCGTCACCGCGTCGCCCACCGCCGGGTCGCCGTCGTCGTCCAGCGTGGCGGTCGTCAGCCCCGACGCGTCCTGGAGCTGGAGCACGGCGACGTCCGCCGACGCGTCGGTCCCGACCACCTCGGCGGTGTACGACTCGCCGGACGGGGTGGTCACGGTGATCTCGGTGGCGCCCTCGACGACGTGGTTGTTGGTCAGCACGATGCCGTCCGAAGTGAGCACGACACCGCTGCCCGCCGCCTCCGCGGACTGGTAGCCCAGCACCGTGCTGACGAGCACGACGCCCGCGCTCTGGTCGGCGGTGGCCGTCGTGGTGTCGAGCGTGCCGGTCGAGGAGTCCGCGCCGGTGCCCGGGAGCGTGGTCGAGCCACCCGGGACACCCGAGCCCGAGCCCAGGCCCCCGCCGCCCGGGAGCGTCCCGCCGGGTGCCGTCCCCGAGGTCGATCCCTCGGACGTGCTGCTCCCGGCCTCCGGCGACGACGTCAGCCCGGCGCCCGACCCTTCCGGCCACCCGAGCGCGACCGCCGAGCCACCCAGCACGAGACCGGCTGCCAGCGCGCCCGACGCGAGCAGCGCGACCGCCGTGCGACGGCGGCGGGTGCTGCGCGGGGTGGGCGCCGGCACCGCGAACGCCGGCGCCGGACCGAACCCCGGGTGCTGCGGGTACGCCGCGGCGAACGCCGGGTCCACGACCGGCTGCTGCGGCGCCGGGGAACCAGACGACTGGACCGCCGGCCCCGCCGGGTCCTGCTGGCTGTGCTGGTCCGGCTCGCTCCACCGGCCGGGCTGACCCTGCTGGCCGGACCGGCCGGGCTGGCCGTGGTCGCCGGGCTGGCCGTGGTCGCCGTACTGGCCCGGCTGGTCCCGGTGGCCCTGCCGGCTCTGCGGGTCCTGCTCGTCCTGCTCGCGCTGCTGGTCCATCGGGACACCTCCTGGCGGGGACGCCACGGTGGCGTCGACTGCGAGCAGCCAACGCCCCGCACCCGACCGTCCGCTGAGCGCTTCCTGAACGCCGCCCATGAACCCGCCTGTGGGGCCCCGAGCCCACGGCGAGGTCGGGGGTCCACGACGAGGTCGGCGCGACGGATGTGCCGACCTCGTGCCGTTCCCCCGACCTCGCGCGGCGACCACCGGCCGCCGGCGGGGTCAGCGCGTGAAGCGGTCTGCGCGCTCGACGACGTGGGCCGTGGACGTGGCGGTGTCCCAGGTGAAGACGGTGCGGCCCTCGATGAGGACGTGCTCGGCGCGGGCGTGCACGTCCAGCGGGTCACCGGACCAGATGACGACGTCGCCGTCGCGGCCGGGCTCCAGGGCACCGACCCGGGCGTCCAGGCCGAGGAACGCCGCCGGGTTGACGGTCAGCGCCTCCAGGGCGGTCTGGCGCGGCAGGCCGTCCTTGACCGCGAGCGTGGCCTGGTGCACGAGGAAGTTGATCGGCACGACCGGGTGGTCGGTGGTGATCGCGACCCGGACGCCCGCGGCGGCGAGCGCGGCGAGGTTGGCGATGGCGCGGTCGCGGAGCTCGACCTTGGACCGGGAGGTGAACATCGGGCCGAAGATCACCGGGATGTCGCGCTCGGCGAGGACGTCGGCGAGCTTGTGCCCCTCGGTGCCGTGGTTGATGACGAGCTTGTACCCGAACTCGTCGGCCAGGCGGATCGCGGTGGCGATGTCGTCGTGCCGGTGGGTGTGCTGGTCCCAGTACAGCTCGCCGTCGAGCACCTGGGCCAGGGTCTCCAGCCCGAGGTCGGTCTTAAAGGGCTCGCCCTTCGCGGCGGCGGCGTCGCGCGCGGCCCGGTAGTGCTGGGCGTCGGTGAACGCCTGCCGGATGATCAGCGCGGTGCCGAGCCGGGTGGACGGCGTCTGCTTCTTCTCGGCGTAGACGCGCTTGGGGTTCTCGCCGAGCGCGGACTTCACGGATACCTGCTCCGAGATGATCTGCTCGTCGATGGTGCGCCCGCCCCACGACTTGATCGCGACGGACCGGCCGCCGATCGGGTTGCCGGAGCCGGGCTTGACGACGACCGACGTGATGCCGCCGATCAGCGCGTCCCGGAAGCCCTCGTCGTCGATGTTGATGGCGTCGACCGCCCGGACGGCCGCCATGTTGGGGCCGGTCATCTCGTTGGTGTCGTTGCCCGCGACGCCCTCGCCCTCTTCGTGGATGCCCACGTGGCCGTGCGCCTCCACGAAGCCGGGCAGCACCCAGCGGCCGGTGGCGTCGACGACGGTGGCGCCCGCGGGGACGGTGACCTCGGCGGCGGTGCCGACGGCCTCGATGCGCCCGTCGCGGATGAGGACGGTGCCGCCCTCGATCGGGTCGGTGCTGACGGGGACGACGTAGCCGCCGGTGATGGCGACGAGGGAGGAGGTCATGGGACCACCGTACGACCCGCGCCCGCCCCGCCCCGGCGTCCCGTGGTGCCGCGCGCTCGTGAGGTGTGGCACCGTGACCTGCGTGCGATACGTGATCATCGGCGCCGGCGCGGTCGGCGGGACCATCGGCGGGCTGCTCGCGGAGGCGGGCCGGGAGGTGGTGCTCGTCGCGCGCGGCGCGCACCTGGAGGCGCTGCGCTCCGACGGGCTGCACCTGACGACGGAGGCGGGCGCGCGGGTCGTGCACGCGTCGACCGCGGCGGGCCCCGAGGACGTCGACCTGCGCCCCGGCGACGTGCTCGTCCTCGCCGTCAAGGGGCAGGACACCGCGGCGACCACCGAGGCGTGGGCCGGTCGCCCCGTCGCGGGCGGGCGCACCGCGGGCGAGGACCTGCTGCTGGTGTGCGCGCAGAACGGCGTGGACAACGAGCGCACGGCGCTGCGCCGGTTCGCCCGGGTCGCCGGGATGTGCGTGTGGCTGCCCGCGACGTTCCTGGAGCCGGGCCGGGTGTCGGCCGCCGGGAGCCCCGTGCCCGGGATCCTCACGCTCGGGTCGGTCCCGGCCGGGGCGCCGGACGCGGACCTCGCCGAGGTCGGCGCGGACCTGGCGGCGGCGGGGTTCCGCGCGCCGGTGGTCGAGGACGTCCTCGCGTGGAAGTACGCGAAGCTGCTGAGCAACCTCGGCAACGCCGTCGAGGCGCTGTGCGGGCCGATCCGCTCGGACGACGCCCGCGCGCTGCTGGCCGACACCGTCGCCGAGGCCCGTGCGGTGCTGGCCGCCGCGGGGATCACGCCGACCGACCCGGAGGTGGAGCGGCGCGAGCGCGGCGACTTCACGCTGGTCGACCTGCCCGGCGTGACGCGGCGCGGCGGCTCGTCCTGGCAGAGCCTGGTCCGCGGGGCCGGCTCCATCGAGGCGGCGTACCTGAACGGGGAGATCGTGCTGCTCGGGCGCCTGCACGGCGTGCCCGCGCCGCTGAACGCCGCGCTGCTGCGCCTCGCGGAGCGCGCGGCGGCCCGCGGCGACCAGCCCGGCGAGGTCGACCCGGGCGAGATCCGGACCACGGCCACGACGGCCGCGAGCGCCTGAGCGTCCCGTGACCGACGAGCCCACCCCCGACGCCCCGGCGGCCCCCGCGGTCCCGGCGGCCCCGGCCCGACCGGTGCTGCCCGCCGGGCCGGCGTCGACCCGGGTGGACAAGTGGGTGTGGGCGGTCCGGCTCACCAAGACCCGGGCACTGGCTGCCGCGGCGTGCCGCGCCGGGCACGTGCGGGTCAACGGGGACCGCGCGAAGCCGGCGACCACCGTGAAGGTCGGCGACGAGGTGCGGGTGCGCGGCGACGGGCCGGAGCGGATCGTGGTGGTGGCGCACGTGCTGGAGCGGCGCGTCGGAGCCGCGCCCGCCGCCACCGCGTACCTCGACCGCACGCCCGCGCCGCCGCCGCCCGAGCAGGTGGCCGTCGCGGCGCAGCGCGACCGG
>NZ_RFFI01000178.1 GCF_003696205.1 Cellulomonas triticagri | reverse complement strand
CCCCGGCGGGGGCGGTCGCGCAGACCCACGTCCGGGCCGTCGCGGCGCTCGTCACCGGGTGGCGCGGGCAGGGCCCCGTGCACCTGCCCGGGCGCGTGGCGGTGCGCCGCACGTGTGGCAGGCTTGCGCTGCGCGCCGAGCCCCCGTCGACCGGGCGGGACGTCGTCGCGCGGGAGGGCACGGCGGACGACGCCGGCCCGGGTGCGAGACCACGAGGAGACGGGCACCGGTGAACGCGGACGACATGGGCCAGGACCTGGAGCGCGTGCTCCTGACCGAGGAGCAGCTCGGGAACCGGCTGGACGAGATCGCGGCGCAGATCGACGCCGACTACGCGGGCCGGGAGATCCTCCTGGTGGGTGTGCTGAAGGGCGCCGTCATGGTGATGGCGGACCTGGCGCGCCGGATCAGCACCCCGCTGGCGATGGACTGGATGGCGGTGTCCTCCTACGGGTCGGGCACGAAGTCCTCCGGCGTCGTGCGGATCCTCAAGGACCTCGACGCCGACCTGACCGGCAAGCACGTCCTGATCGTCGAGGACATCATCGACTCCGGCCTGACGCTGTCCTGGCTGCTCGCGAACCTGCGCAGCCGCGGCCCGGCCTCGGTGCAGATCGCGACGATGCTCCGCAAGCCGGACGCCGCGAAGGTCGAGGTCGAGGTCGCGTACGTCGGCTTCGACATCCCCAACGAGTTCGTCGTGGGCTACGGCCTCGACTACGCCGAGAAGTACCGCAACCTGCCGTTCGTGGGGACCCTGGCCCCGCACGTCTACGGCTCCTGACCCCGCGGGGGTGGCGCGCGGCGGCACGCACGCGCGCCACCCGGCCCGGCGGGTGCGTCCCGCCCTGGGCGAACACGGCCCGACCACCCCAGGTCCAGCGTGTAACTTCGGAGCCTCCACCCCTGCGACCGGAGGGACGAGGGGGCACGCCCCCGTCTGCCCATGACACTCAAGCGCCTCACCCGCGGACCCGTGCTGTGGATCGTCGTCGCCGTCGTGATCCTGTGGATCGCCGCCAGCGCCTTCATGTCCTCCGGCGTGCAGCGGATCGACACCTCCGACGGCCTCGAGCTCCTCCGGGACGGCAAGGTCGACCAGGCCCGCGTCACCGAGGGCGCGCAGCGCGTCGACCTCACGCTGACCGAGGACTTCACCAAGGACGACGAGAACCTGGGCAAGGACGTCCAGTTCTTCTACGTCGCCCCGCAGGGTCCCGAGGTGGTCGAGTCCATCGCCGAGGCCGACCCGGCCGGGGGCTACACCTCCGACGTCCCGCAGCAGTCGTGGTGGGGCAGCCTGCTCACGCTGATCCTGCCGTTCGTCATCATCCTGGGCCTGTTCTGGTTCCTCATGTCGTCGATGCAGGGCGGCGGCTCCCGGGTCATGCAGTTCGGCAAGTCGAAGGCCAAGCTGGTGTCGAAGGAGACGCCGCAGGTCACGTTCGCCGACGTCGCGGGCGTGGACGAGGCCGTCGAGGAGCTGCACGAGATCAAGGAGTTCCTCTCCGAGCCCGGGAAGTTCCAGGCGGTCGGCGCGAAGATCCCGAAGGGCGTGCTGCTGTACGGCCCGCCCGGGACGGGCAAGACCCTGCTGGCGCGCGCCGTCGCGGGCGAGGCCGGCGTGCCGTTCTACTCGATCTCCGGCTCGGACTTCGTGGAGATGTTCGTGGGCGTCGGCGCGAGCCGCGTGCGCGACCTGTTCACGCAGGCCAAGGAGAACTCCCCGGCGATCATCTTCATCGACGAGATCGACGCCGTCGGCCGGCACCGCGGTGCGGGCATGGGCGGCGGCCACGACGAGCGCGAGCAGACCCTCAACCAGATGCTGGTCGAGATGGACGGCTTCGACGTCAAGACGAACGTCATCCTCATCGCGGCGACCAACCGCCCCGACATCCTCGACCCCGCGCTGCTGCGCCCCGGCCGGTTCGACCGGCAGGTCTCCGTCGAGGCGCCCGACCTCAAGGGCCGGGAGCGGATCCTCCAGGTGCACGCGCAGGGCAAGCCGATGGCCACCGACGTCGACCTCGCGGCCGTCGCGCGCCGGACCCCGGGCTTCACGGGCGCGGACCTGGCGAACGTGCTGAACGAGGCCGCGCTGCTCACCGCGCGCTCCAACGCGCAGATCGTGGACAACCGCGCGCTGGACGAGGCCATCGACCGCGTCATCGCGGGCCCGCAGAAGCGGACCCGGGTGATGAAGGTCAAGGAGCAGAAGATCACCGCGTACCACGAGGGCGGGCACGCCCTGGTCGCGGCGGCGCTGCGCTACACCGACCCCGTCACGAAGGTGACGATCCTGCCGCGCGGCCGGGCCCTCGGGTACACGATGGTCATGCCGACGGAGGACAAGTACTCCACGACGCGCAACGAGCTGCTGGACCAGCTCGCGTACGCCATGGGCGGCCGCGTCGCCGAGGAGCTCGTCTTCCACGACCCGACGACGGGTGCGAGCAACGACATCGAGAAGGCCAGCGCCACGGCCCGCAAGATGGTCACGCAGTACGGCATGAGCGAGCTCGTCGGCGCCGTGAAGCTCGGCTCGGACGGCAGCGAGCCGTTCGTCGGCCGCGAGGTCGGCCACGGCCGCGACTACTCCGAGTCCGTCGCGGGCACGGTCGACGTCGAGGTGCGCAAGCTCATGGACGCCGCGCACACCGAGGCGTGGGAGATCCTGGTCGAGTACCGCGACGTCCTCGACGCGCTGGTGCTGGAGCTCCTCGAGAAGGAGACGCTGAACCAGGCCGAGCTCGAGGTCATCTTCCGGCCGATCACCAAGCGCCCGCCGCGCGAGGTGTGGCTGTCCAGCGAGCAGCGCGCGGTGTCGAACCGCCCGCCGGTGCTGACCCCGGCGGAGGTCGCGGAGCAGGACGGGACCGTCGTGCCCCAGGACGAGGCCGCCGCCGCCAAGGACGAGCACCCCGCCGTGGGTGTGGTCGAGGTGCCGCCGAACCAGACGCCGGACGTGTGACGGTGCCGGACGTGCCCGTGGGCGACGGGCTCGACCTGCCGGAGCGCCGCGACCCGCGGACGGTTCCGCCGTACGACGCCGCGCGCGCGGAGGCGGCGGTCCGCGAGCTGCTGGTCGCGGTCGGGGAGGACCCCGACCGCGACGGCCTGCGGGACACCCCGGCGCGCGTCGCGCGCGCCTACCAGGAGGTGTTCGCGGGCCTGCGGCAGGACCCGGCCGAGGTGCTGAGCGCGACGTTCGACATCGGCCACCAGGAGATGGTGCTGGTCAAGGACATCGAGGTGTACTCCACCTGCGAGCACCACCTGGTGCCGTTCCACGGCGTCGCGCACATCGGGTACATCCCGGGCCCCGAGGGGCGCGTGACGGGGCTGAGCAAGCTCGCCCGGCTGGTCGACGTGTACGCGCGGCGCCCGCAGGTGCAGGAGCGGATGACCGGCGAGATCGCCGACGCCCTGGACCGGGTGCTGGAGCCGCGCGGCGTGCTCGTCGTGGTGGAGTGCGAGCACCTGTGCATGTCGATGCGCGGCGTCCGGAAGCCGGGCTCCCGCACGGTCACCTCGGCCGTGCGCGGGCAGATGCGCGACCCCGCGACCCGGGCCGAGGCGATGAGCCTCGTCCTGGGCCGCTGACCGGCACCCACGTGGTCGGGTGCGCGCACCGTGCGGTGCGCCGGACCGCCTAGGCTGGTCGTCGTGCGTCACCCCTCGCCGCTGCCCCCCGCGCTGACCGACGCCGGTCGCGCAGGCCGGAGCCTGGTCATGGGCGTCGTCAACGTCACCCCGGACTCGTTCTCCGACGGGGGGCGCTGGTTCACCCCGGAGGCCGCCGTCGCGCACGGCCTGGCCCTGCTCGACGACGGCGCGGACCTGCTGGACGTCGGCGGGGAGTCCACCCGGCCGGGCGCGCCGCGCGTGCCCGTCGCCGAGGAGCTCGACCGGGTGCTCCCGGTGATCCGCGCGCTCACGGAGCGCGGGGCCGTCGTCAGCGTGGACACCACGCGCGCCGAAGTCGCGGCGGCCGCCGTCGCGGCGGGCGCGACCGTCGTCAACGACGTGTCCGGCGGCCTGGCCGAGCCGGAGATCCGCGAGGTCGTCGCCCGCACCGGGGTTGTGTACGTCGCGATGCACTGGCGCGGGCACGCCGACGTCATGGACGACCTCGCCGACTACGACGACGTCGTCACCGACGTGCGGCGCGAGCTCGCGCAGCGCGTCGCCGAGCTGCGGGCGGTGGGTGTGGCCGACCACCAGGTCGTGCTGGACCCGGGCCTCGGGTTCGCGAAGCCGGGCGCGGCCAACTGGCCGCTGCTGGCGCGGCTGCCCGAGCTCGTGGCGGACGGGTTCCCGGTGCTGGTGGGGGCGTCGCGCAAGCGGTTCCTCGGGCACCTGCTGGCCGGGCCGGACGGCACCCCCGTGCCGCCGGAGCAGCGCGACGCGGCGACCGCCGCGGTCTCCGCGCTGGCGGCGGCGTCCGGGGCGTGGTGCGTGCGGGTGCACGAGGTGCGAGCGACGGCCGACGCGGTGCGCGTGGCGGCCCGGTGGACGGCCGCGGAGCCGTCCGGGGAGGACCAGCGATGAGCGACGAGGACGCGACCGGCGGGCACGGCCGGCGCCTGGACCGGGTCCGGCTGACCGGCATCTCGGCGACCGGGTACCACGGGGTGTTCGAGCACGAGCGGCGCGAGGGGCAGACCTTCGTCGCCGACGTCGTCGTGCACCTCGACACCCGGCGGGCGGCGGCCACCGACGACCTCGCGCACACGCTGCACTACGGCGTGCTCGCCGAGCAGGTCGTCACCGTCCTCGGGGGCGAGCCCGCCGACCTCATCGAGACCGTCGCCGAGCGGATCGCCGCGACCGTGCTGGCGTACCCGCTGGTGCAGGCCGTGGACGTCGTCGTGCACAAGCCGCAGGCACCGATCACCGTGCCGTTCGAGGACGTCGCGGTCGAGGTGCGCCGGGACCGGTCCTGGCTGCCCGCCGCCGAGCCCGTGCCCGCCGACGCCCCGCGCTGGGTGCCCGAGGTCTCGGCCGACGAGGCGGCCGACGCCGCGATGCACGTGCCCGGGCTCGCGCCCGACGAGGAGCCGCCCGCCGCGCGCACCGCCACCGAGCCGCAGCCGTTCGCGGGCGTCCCGACGCCGTCGCTTCCCGTGCCCCCG
>NZ_RFFI01000177.1 GCF_003696205.1 Cellulomonas triticagri | reverse complement strand
CGCCTGCGCACCCGGCTCTACCTGCGCGGCCCGCTGCGCGCCGAGGCCGCCCTCGGCGACCCGCGCACGCCCCGCGACCCGCAGGACCCCGCCCACCGTCCCAGCGAGCGGGAGGCCGCGGCATGACCACCACCACCCCCGCACCCCCCACGACGCCCGGGGACGACCTCGCCCCCGGCGTGCGGCCGCACCGCCTCGGGCTGGCGCCCGGCGTCCTGGAGCGCGTGCCCCGCGCCACGCCCACCCGGCGGGTGCTGCTCGCGGGCGGGCTCGTCGCCCTCGGCGTCGTCCTGGCGCTGCTGACCTCCGTCGAGCCGTACCTCACGGTCGGCGTCGGCCTCGTCGTCCTCGTCGTCGGCCTGACGCTGCGCGAGCCGCTGGCCCTGCCGATCCTCGGCATGCCGCTGCTGCTGCTCGTCAACCGCGTCGGCGGCGCGCTGTCGCTCTCCGACTTCGTGCTGTTCGTCGGGTTCTGGCCCGCGCTGCTGTTCTGCCGGCGCCCGCTGTCCCGCCCGATGCGCCACGTGCTGTGGGCGTCCGCGTTCTACCAGGCCACGGTGCTGTTCACCGTCATCGCGAACCCGTACGTCGCCAACGTCGTGGAGTGGTTCCACTCCTGGCTGCTGGTCGGCGGGGCGCTGCTCGTCGGCTGGGCCATCGGCGCCGCCGGGAAGGCCCGCCTCGCGCTCGGGCTGTTCGTCGCCGGGGCCGTCGTCGTCGCGCTGTTCGCGCTCGCGCAGTTCGTGGTCAACCTCGCCAGCGGCAACACCGGCCCGGTGTACCTCAACGAGCCGCTGATGATGCACAAGAACTACATCGGCTGCGTGCTCGCCTTCGCCGCGATCATCGTCTACACCCGGCCCCGCTGGCTGCGGTGGAACGACCTGGTCTGCCTCGGGCTGTTCGGGTTGTTCCTCGCCGGCATCCTCGTCGCCCAGTCCCGGCAGGCCCTCATCGGCCTCGCCGTCGCGGTCGCCATCGTGGCCCTGCGCCCCGACCCGCACCGGCACCGCTCCAAGGTCGTGCTCGTCGCCATCGCGGGCGCCGCGGTCGTCGTCGGGACGCTCGTGCAGGACCAGCTCGAGTCCGGCGACCAGTACAACTCCGCCTACCAGCGGCTCACCTGGTTCGCGCAGTCCGTCGAGATCTGGCAGCAGTACCCGTGGTTCGGCGCGGGCCTGCGCTGGTGGTACACCGACCGGTTCACGGAGAGCTTCCAGCCGCCCAACGCCGAGTTCGAGATGCTGTCCTCCGGCGGCCTCGTCGGCCTCGTCGGGTTCCTGCTGATGTTCCTGGTGATCCTCGTCGTGCTGTGGCGGGTCGACCCCCGCTACGGGACGCTCGCGTTCGTGATGGTGCTGATGCGGTTCGTCCAGGGGCAGTTCGACCTGTTCTGGGTCGCCGCGCAGGTGTCCATCCCGTTCGTCATCGCGGGCATCTGCCTCGGCGCCCACGCCTACGCCGCCCGGTCCGGCGCCGGCGACGACGGGCTGCCGCGCACCGTCGCGGCACCCGCCGGACCCGTGCGCGAGCCCGGACCCGCCGACAGCGCGGCCGGACGCCGGGCCCGGCACGCCCAGCCCGACCGACCGCGCCGCCGGCGCCTCCCCCTGCCGATCGGCCACAAGGAGCACGCGTGACGCACGACGTCGTGCACGTGGTGTGCACCGACGCCTTCGCGGGCGTCGAGCGCTACGTGACCACCCTCGCCCGCACCCAGGACGCCCGTGGTCTGCGGGTCCTCGTCCTCGGCGGGGCCGCGGACCGCATGCCCACCGAGCTCGCGGGCACCGGCGTCGACTGGGCGCCCGCGCCCACCCTCCGGCACGCCGTCGCCGCCCTGCGGCGGGCCTGCACCCGCCTGGTGCACGCCCACATGACCACCGCCGAGCTCGCCGCCGTGCTGACCCGGCGCGCACCCGTCGTCGCCACCCGGCACTTCGCCGCCACCCGCGGCTCGTCGGGCGTCGGCCGCGCCGTCGGCCGGTTCGTCACGCCCCGGCTCGCCGCGCAGGTCGCGATCAGCCAGTTCGTCGCCGACCGCGTCGAGGGCCCCACCACCGTCGTGCACCCGGGCGTGCCCGCCGCCACCGGACCGCGCGCCACCCGGCGCCCCGTCGTGCTCATGGTCAACCGCCTGGAGGCCGAGAAGCGCACCGACGTCGCCCTGCGCATGTGGGCCGCCTCCGGGCTCGCGGGCACCGGCTGGGAGCTGCACCTCGCGGGCGACGGCGCGCTGCGCCCCCGGCTGGAGGCGCTGGCCACGGACCTCGGCGTCGCCGGGGCCACCCGGTTCCTCGGCACCCGCACCGACGTGGACGACCTGCTCGCCACCGCCGGGATCTTCTTCGCCCCGCGCGGCGACGAGCCCTACGGGCTGTCCGTCGTCGAGGCCATGGCCCACGGCACCCCCGTCGTCGCCGGGCGCGGCGGCGGGCACTCCGAGACCGTGGGCACCGCCGACGGCGCCGTGCTGGTCGACCCCGACGACATCGAGGCCGCCGGAGCCGCGCTCGCCGCCCTCGCCCGCGACCCCGAGCGGCGTGCCGCGTACGGCGAGGAGCTCCGGGCCCTGCACCAGCACCGGTTCGCGCCGGAGGCGCACGCCGACGGCATCGCGGCGGTCTACGCCGCCGTGCTCGGGTCCCCGCTCGGCGGCGACCCTCGACCGGCCGGCACCGCCGCCCCCACGCCCGGGTCCGCGGACCCGGTGCTCGGCACCGACCCCGACGACCTCGCGGGGGTGCGCGCGTGAGCGCCCCGGCCACGCCCGGCACCCGGACCCCGGGCTCGTCGCGCGCACCCGGCGACGGCACCCGACGCGACCTCGTCGTGCTGTCCCTCGAGCCCTGGGACGAGGTGTGGCGCCGCAACCAGCACCTGGTGGCCGGGCTGCTCGCCGACGACCCCGACCTGCGCGTGCTGTTCGTGGAACCGCCCGTCGACCACCTGCACGACCTGCGGCGCGGCGCTCCCGTCCGGCTCGGGCGGCGGCTGCGCCGGCTCGGGCCCGACGACGGCGCGCCGCAGGACCGCGCGTGGGCGTACCGACCCACCAAGTGGCTGCCCCGACGGCTCGCCCCCGGCGGCGACGACCGACGCGCCCGCACGATCGCCCGCGTCGCCCGGCGGCTCGGCATGGTCGACCCGGTGCTCTGGGTCAACGACCCCGACGGCGCCGCCGTGCTGCGCCGCACCGGCTGGCGCGCGCTCTACGACATCACCGACGACTGGCTGCGCGCCGTGCGCGAGCCCGCCGAGCACGAGCGCGTCCGCGCCGCCGAGCAGGTCCTCGTGGAGCGGTGCGCCGAGGTCGTCGTGTGCTCCCCCGCGCTCGCGCGCACCAAGGGCACCGACCGGCCGGTCACGCTGCTGACCAACGCCGTCGACGTGGACGCCTACCGCACCCCGGCCGCCCGTCCCGCGGACCTGCCGGACGAGGACTACGCCGTCTACGTCGGCACGCTGCACCCCGACCGGCTCGACGTCGAGGCGTGCGTGCAGGTCGCGACCCGGCTGCGCGCCGCGGGTGCCCGCCTCGTGCTCGTCGGCCCGCCGCTGCTCGACGCGATGGACCTCACCCGGCTGGAGGCCGCCGGCGCCGTCGTGCTCGGCGCCCGGCCCGCCGCGCTCGTGCCCGGCTACCTGCAGCACGCCGGTGCGCTCGTCGTCCCGCACGTCGTCGACGACTTCACGGACTCGCTGGACCCGATCAAGCTCTACGAATACCTGGCCGTCGGCCGACCGGTCGTCTCGACGCCGGTCGCCGGGTTCCGCGACCAGCCCGCCGAGCGCGTCACCACGGCGTCCGCGCCGCAGCTCGCCGACGCGGTGCTGCGCGTGCTGGACCGCCGCGTCCCCCCGGGCCCGGGCGAGGCCCCCGCGGAGGTCCCCCGCTGGTCGGACCGCGTCCAGGAGATGCAGCAGGTCCTCACCCGCGTCCGCACCACCCCCCGCTGACCCCCGCGGGGCGCGAGCGCGCCCGCGCACTCCGCACCTCGCACGCCCCGCACCCGCACCCGCGGGTGCGCGCCGAGTGTGCAGTCCTCGCCTGTGGGGACGGGAGGGGGCGCAGGCGAGAAGTGGACAGTCGGCATGCGGCGGCGCGGGTGCGGGCGCGCGGGGACCCGCTCGCGTCAGCGGGGGCGGGCGTCAGCGGGGGCGGGCGTCAGCGGGAGCGGGCTGTGGTGCGCCAGACCTGCGTGAGGCGGTCGGCGGTCGCCGCGATGGCGTAGTCCTGCTGGACGTCCTTCCACGCGCGCGCCGCACGCTCCGCCGCGGCCTCCGGGTGGTCGAGGACCTCCGCGACGGCGGCGGCCAGGGCCGGGACGTCGCGCGGCGGGACCAGCAGGCAGCGGGCGGTGCCGTCCTCGGCGACGGCGATCTCGTCCGCGCCGCCGCCGGACGTCGCGACGACGGGCACTCCCCGCGCCATGCCCTCGGCGACGACCTGCCCGAACGGCTCCGGCGTCGGGGACGCGTGCACGAGCACGCTGAGGGCGTCCATCGCGGCGGCCGGGTCGGCGGCGAAGCCGGTGAGCTCGACCCGGTCCGACAGGCCGCGCTCGGCGACCAGCGCCCGCACCCGGTCGGCGTACGCCTGCTCCGCGAACAGCGCCTCCCCGATGATCCGGAACGTGGCGGTCGGGTACCGCTCGGCGAGCAGCGCGGCGGCCTCGACGAACTCGACCTGCCCCTTGGTGGGGCTGATCCGGCCGACCAGGCCGATGACCGGCTCGGCGGGCACGGCCCGCGCGGCGGGGTCGACGGCGACCTGCTCGGGCGCGAGGCCCGGGTACGCGAGGGTCCAGCCGCGCGGCAGGGGCAGCAGGGTGGCGGCGGTCGCGCGGGAGTTCACGACGACGTGCCGGGGTCCGCGCCGGGCGAGCACGCGCAGCACCCGCGCGACGGGGCCGGGCAGGTAGTCGTCGGCGATGCGGTCGTGCACGTGCCAGACCAGGGGGCGGCAGGCGAGCGCCGCGGCGGGCAGGCCGATGAGGTCGGCCTTGAGCGACGTGCTGTGCACGACGTCGGGGTCCAGGGCCCGCAGCAGCCGCGCGAGCCGACCGACGAACGGCAGCGTCCCCGCCGCCGACCGCGCGGCACCGGCGGCCGACCGGCCGGCGGCGGCGCGGTCGGTCGCGGCGATGCGCGGGTCGAGC
>NZ_RFFI01000176.1 GCF_003696205.1 Cellulomonas triticagri | reverse complement strand
GCTGAGCCGCGCCCCGCGCCGCCCACCCGGACGCCGGGGCTACGGCCCCGGGACCGCCCGGCGCAGCACCAGCGCCGCCACGCGGCGGACCACGAGCCCCGCGAGCGCCGCACCGGCGGCGACGGCGAGCACCCGGGTGTCCGTCGGGTCGAGCACCAGCAGCCGCTGCCCGAGCGGGGTCAGCACCGCGAGCGCCATCCCCGCGACCATCGTCGCGACGAGCGCGACCTTCCAGGGCCGCAGCGGCCGGGCGACGCCGATCAGCACGTCGAACGCGACGACGACCAGCGCCAGGAACGCCGCCGTCGAGGTGAGCACCTGGTCCGGGCCGACCACGGAGCGCGCGACGACGAACGCGCCGTAGGCGGCGACGGCGACCCCGAGCCCCCCGGGCACGGCGGAGGTGAGCACCCGGCGGACGAACCCGGTGCGCGCGGGCTCGCGGTTCGGCGCGAGGGCGAGGACGGTCGCGGGGATGCCGATCGTGAACCAGGCGATGACGGTGACGTGCCGGGGCAGCAGCGGGAACGGGACGCCGCTGAGCGCGACGGCGAGGGCGAGCAGCACCGAGTAGACGGTCTTGGACAGGAAGAGCGTGGCGACGCGCTCGATGTTCGCGATGACCCGGCGGCCCTCGGCGACGACGTACGGCAGGGTCGCGAAGCTGCTGTCCAGCAGGACGATCCGGGCCACGGCCCGGGCTGCGGGGCTGCCGTTGCCCATGGCGACGCCGACGTCCGCCTCCTTGAGCGCGAGGACGTCGTTGACGCCGTCCCCCGTCATCGCGACGGTGCGGCCGCGGGCGGTGAGGCCGCGGACCAGGGCGCGCTTCTGCTCGGGACCGACGCGGCCGAGCACCCCGGCGCCCTCGGCGGCGTCGGCGAGCGCGTCGGGGTCGTCGGGCAGGTCGCGGGCGTCGACGGCGACCGAGGCGCCGGGCAGGCCGACCTGGGCGGCGACCGCCGCGACCGCGACCGGGGCGTCCCCGGAGACCACCTTGACGTCGACGTGCTGCCGGGCGAAGTACTCGAGGGTGCCCCGCGCCTCGGGGCGCACCCGCTGGTCGAGGACGAGCAGCGCCGTCGGCACCAGGTCGTCCGGCAGCCGCTCCGCCGTGGGCGCAGCGGGCACCGTGGACGCAGCGGACACCGTGGACGCGGCGGTGGCGCGGGCGAGCGCGAGCACCCGGGCGCCGCCGGCGGACTCGTGGGCGACGCGGTCGCGCGCCGGGTGGTCGCCGAGCAGCGCCTCGGGGGCGCCGAGCACCCACGTCGCGCCGTCGCCGGTGCGCACGGCGGCCCACCGGCGCGCCGAGGAGAACGGCACCACGTGCGTGGTCGGCAGCGGCGCGCGGTCCCCGACGTGCTCGAGCACGGCCCGGAGGCTGGCGTTCGGGCGCTCCTCCGCGGCGCCGAGGGTGGCGAGGGCGTCCTCGACGGCGCCCGCCGGCAGCGCGGGGTCGAGCACGTCGACGTCGCGCACCCGCATGCCGTCCTCGGTGAGGGTGCCGGTCTTGTCGAAGCAGACGACGTCGACCCGGGCGAGCGCCTCCATCGCCGGGAGGTCCTGCACCAGGCAGCGGCGACGACCCAGCCGGATCACGCCGACCGCCATCGCGACGCTGGTCATGAGGACCAGGCCCTCGGGAACCATCGGCACCAGCGCCGCGACCATCCCGCGCAGGGCGTCCGACGTGCCCTGGTCGGCGCGCCACAGCTGGTTGACGATGGTCAGCGCCGCGACCGGGACGAGCGCCCAGGTGACGTACCGCAGGATCTGGTCGATGCCCGCGCGCAGCTCGGAGGACGGGCGGCGAAACGCCGACGCCTCGCGCGCCAGCCGGGCGGCGTACGCCTCGGGACCGACGCCCGTCGCGCGGATGGTCCCCGACCCGGCGACCACGACGCTGCCGGACAGCAGCCGCCCGCCGGGCGCGGGGAGCACGGGCTCGGACTCCCCGGTGAGCAGCGACTCGTCCACCTCCAGGCCGGCGGTGGTGAGCAGCACGCCGTCCACCGGCACCTGGTCCCCGGAGGCGAGCCGCACCACGTCGTCGCGCACCAGGTCGGCCGGATCGAGGACCGCGACCCCTTCGGCGCGCACGACCGTGACCTGCGCGCGGTTGAGCAGGGCGAGCCGGTCGAGGGTCCTCTTGGCCCGCACCTCCTGCACCATGCCGACGGTGCTGTTCACGACGATGAGCAGCCCGAACAGCCCGTCGAGCAGGTGGCCGGTGCTGAGCACGACGAGGAACAGCACCAGGTAGATGGCGTTCACGCGCGTCAGCACGTTGCTGCGCACGATCTCGGCCCAGCTGCGGCTGGTGGCCTCGTCCACCCGGTTCGACTCGCCGCGCGCGACGCGGTCCCGGACCTGCTCGGCGGTGAGTCCGTCGGCCTGGTGGAGGTCGGCGCGCGTCATAGCGCCCGACCCTAGCCGCCCCCCACCCGACCGGACGGCGCCCTGGGTGGTGACCGCGGTCCGCACCCACCCGGGTGACGCGGCCGCCGCGGCACCTGCCGTTCAGCGGGTCGACACGCGCCGGACGCCCGTCGGCGGTATGCCTGGTCCGTGCACGCCGACGCCGCCCCGACGCCCGCCGCCCCCGCGCCCGACCCCGTCGGGCGCCCCACCGGCCGCTGGCCCGTCACCGCGTGGGCGCTGTGGGACTGGGGGTCGGCCGCGTTCAACGCGGTCATCACCACCTTCGTGTTCACCCGGTGGATCACCAGCGAGTCGTTCGTCGACCCGGCGGTGGTCGCCGAGGGCGGGGACGCGCTGGACGCCGCGCTCGCCGAGCACTCGACGTGGCTCGGCTGGGGGCTGACGGGGGCGGGGGTGCTGATCGCGGTGCTCGCGCCGATGACCGGCACCCGCGCCGACGGGTCCGGGCGGCGACGGCGCAGCCTCGCGGTGCAGACGGCGGTCACGGTCGCGGTGTGCGCGGCGATGGTGCTGGTCCGCCCCGACCCGGACGCGCTGACGACGAACCTGGTGCTCGGCATCGCGCTGCTCGCGGTCGCGAACATCACCTTCGAGCTCGCGTCCGTGCACTACAACGCGCTGCTCCCGCGGGTCGCCACGCCCGCGACGCTGGGGCGGGTCAGCGGCATCGGCTGGGGCGCCGGGTACGTCGGCGGGATCGTGCTGCTGCTGGTGCTGTTCGTCGGGTTCATCAACCCGGAGGTCGGCTGGTTCGGCGTGACCGGCGAGGACGGCTGGAACATCCGGGTCGCGGTGCTGCTGTCGGCGCTCTGGTTCGGGGTGTTCGCTATCCCGGTGCTGCTCGCCGTCCCCGACGAGCCGGTCGCCGCCTCCGGGCGCCGACCCGCGCGCGTCGGCGTGGTCGAGGCGTACCGGCGGCTCGTCGCCGACGTCCGCGACCTGTGGCGGCACTCCCGCAGCACCGTGCTGTTCCTGCTGGCCAGCGCCGTGTACCGGGACGGGCTCGCGGGGGTGTTCACCTTCGGCGCCGTGATCGCGTCCGGGACGTTCGGGTTCTCCGCGAGCGAGGTCGTGGTGTTCGCCATCGCCGCGAACGTCGTCGCCGGGATCGCCACCGTGCTCGCCGGGCTGCTGGACGACCGCGTCGGGCCCCGCGCCCTGATCGTCACGTCCCTGGTCGGGCTGGTCGTCGCGGGCGTCGCGACGTTCGCCCTGGCCGGCGCCGGGACCAACGCGTTCTGGGTGTGCGGGCTGCTGCTGTGCGTGTTCGTCGGCCCGGCGCAGTCCGCCAGCCGGTCGCTGCTCACCCGGATGACCCCGCCGGGGCGCGAGAGCCAGATCTTCGGGCTCTACGCCACCACCGGCCGGGCCGCGAGCTTCCTCGCGCCGTTCGCGTTCTCCACGTTCGTCGCCGTCGCCGGGTCGCAGCGGTGGGGCATCCTGGGGATCGTGCTGGTCATCGCGATCGGGCTCGCCGCCCTCCTCCCCCTGTCCCTCACCGCCGCACGCCGCACCGCGGACGCCGCGTGAGCACCACGCGCTGGGAGCCCGACGACCTCGGGGACGGCTGGGAGCGCACCACGCTCGCGCTGTCGGCCACCGACCCCGACCTGGTCGCGACCGTCGTGCGCCGCACCCCCCGCACGGGCGCACCGGTCGGCGGGCCCGCCGTGCTGCACGTGCACGGGTTCAACGACTACTTCTTCCAGACCCACCTCGCCGCCGCGTTCGAGGAGATCGGCCTGACGTTCTACGCCGTCGACCTGCGCCGCTGCGGGCGGTCCTGGCGCGACGGGCAGGTGCCGCACTACGTCGACGACCTCGCGGAGTACCGCGTCGACCTCGGGCTGGCCGCGCGGCTGCTGCGCGACGACCTCGGGCACGACCGCCTCGTGGTGCACGCGCACTCCACCGGCGGGCTGACGGCCGCGCTGTGGGCCGACAGCCCGGGCGGGCGCACGGCCGTGGACGCGCTGGTGCTGAACAGCCCGTGGTTCGACCTCGACGCCCGCTGGTTCCACCGCGTCGTGTCGACCTGGGTGCTCGACAACCTCGGGCCCGTCGACCCGATGCGGGTGCTCGCCGACGGACCGTCCGCGTACTCGTGGCACCTGCACGTCGCGAACGGCGGGCGCTGGGACTACGACCGGCGGCTCAAGCCCGCGGAGGGGTTCCCCGTGCGCGCCGGGTGGATGCGCGCCGTCCGCCGCGGGCAGGCCCGGCTCGCGCGCGGGCTGCGCATCCCGGCACCCGTGCTGGTGTGCACCGCGGCGGAGTCCGGGCCGAACTCGCGGGAGAACCCGCTGCTGGACGCGCAGGACACGGTGCTCGACGTCGGGCAGATCTGGGCCCGGGCCACCGGGCTCGGCGACGACGTCACGCTCGTGACCGTGCCCGGGGGGATCCACGACCTCACGCTGTCCGCCGACGGCCCCCGTGCGGTGTACCTGCGGGCGGTCGCCTCGTGGCTGGCGCAGACCGGGGCGCTGCGGGCGGGCTGAGCCGCTCGACGGCGGCTCGTCGGGACGTGCCCCGGGGCGTGTCGGCGGCGTGGGGCATCCTGGTCGGGTGCCGCTGCCCCCGCCCGACGTGCTCGACGCCGCGCACGTCGGCGACCCCGCGCCCGCCGGTGACCCCGCGCACGCCGACCACCCGCCGCTGAGCGCCGCGTACCGGCCCGACGGGCCGCTCGACCTGCGCCTCACCCTCATGCACGTGCGGCGCGGCGGCGGCGACCCCGCGCTGCGC
>NZ_RFFI01000175.1 GCF_003696205.1 Cellulomonas triticagri | reverse complement strand
CCGGCTCGTTAACAGCCGAATTCAACTGGTTGCTCCTTCGTCAGCGTGGGGGTGGCCGTTTCGTGTGTCGGTTTGCCACTGCCTTCGGGTGGTGGAGGCCATGGAGACATCTACGGAGAGTTTGATTCTGGCTCAGGACGAACGCTGGCGGCGTGCTTAACACATGCAAGTCGAACGGTGAAGCCCAGCTTGCTGGGTGGATCAGTGGCGAACGGGTGAGTAACACGTGAGTAACCTGCCCCTGACTCTGGGATAAGCCTTGGAAACGAGGTCTAATACCGGATACGAGACGCTCGTGCATGCGAAGTGTCTGGAAAGATTTATCGGTCAGGGATGGACTCGCGGCCTATCAGCTTGTTGGTGGGGTAACGGCCTACCAAGGCGACGACGGGTAGCCGGCCTGAGAGGGCGACCGGCCACACTGGGACTGAGACACGGCCCAGACTCCTACGGGAGGCAGCAGTGGGGAATATTGCACAATGGGCGCAAGCCTGATGCAGCGACGCCGCGTGAGGGATGAAGGCCTTCGGGTTGTAAACCTCTTTCAGCAGGGAAGAAGCGCAAGTGACGGTACCTGCAGAAGAAGCGCCGGCTAACTACGTGCCAGCAGCCGCGGTAATACGTAGGGCGCAAGCGTTGTCCGGAATTATTGGGCGTAAAGAGCTCGTAGG
This sequence comes from Cellulomonas triticagri, assembly GCF_003696205.1. GTDB lineage: Bacteria > Actinomycetota > Actinomycetes > Actinomycetales > Cellulomonadaceae > Cellulomonas > Cellulomonas triticagri. The sequence continues at coordinate 4,702 of NZ_RFFI01000175.1, read as the reverse complement.
CGGTTTGTCGCGTCTGCTGTGAAAACTCGAGGCTCAACCTCGGGCTTGCAGTGGGTACGGGCAGACTAGAGTGCGGTAGGGGAGACTGGAATTCCTGGTGTAGCGGTGGAATGCGCAGATATCAGGAGGAACACCGATGGCGAAGGCAGGTCTCTGGGCCGCAACTGACGCTGAGGAGCGAAAGCATGGGGAGCGAACAGGATTAGATACCCTGGTAGTCCATGCCGTAAACGTTGGGCACTAGGTGTGGGGCTCATTCCACGAGTTCCGTGCCGCAGCAAACGCATTAAGTGCCCCGCCTGGGGAGTACGGCCGCAAGGCTAAAACTCAAAGAAATTGACGGGGGCCCGCACAAGCGGCGGAGCATGCGGATTAATTCGATGCAACGCGAAGAACCTTACCAAGGCTTGACATACACCGGAAACTTCCAGAGATGGTTGCCCCGCAAGGTCGGTGTACAGGTGGTGCATGGTTGTCGTCAGCTCGTGTCGTGAGATGTTGGGTTAAGTCCCGCAACGAGCGCAACCCTCGTCCTATGTTGCCAGCACGTGATGGTGGGGACTCATAGGAGACTGCCGGGGTCAACTCGGAGGAAGGTGGGGATGACGTCAAATCATCATGCCCCTTATGTCTTGGGCTTCACGCATGCTACAATGGCCGGTACAAAGGGCTGCGATACCGCGAGGTGGAGCGAATCCCAAAAAGCCGGTCTCAGTTCGGATTGGGGTCTGCAACTCGACCCCATGAAGTCGGAGTCGCTAGTAATCGCAGATCAGCAACGCTGCGGTGAATACGTTCCCGGGCCTTGTACACACCGCCCGTCAAGTCACGAAAGTCGGTAACACCCGAAGCCGGTGGCCCAACTGTTCGCAGGGGGAGCCGTCGAAGGTGGGACTGGCGATTGGGACTAAGTCGTAACAAGGTAGCCGTACCGGAAGGTGCGGCTGGATCACCTCCTTTCTAAGGAGCTTCTGACACTGGCCAGCTTGCTGTAGTGGCGCTGGTGGTGTGCAGAGACCAGGCCTCAGCCGTTCGCGCTGGGGGTGGTGCTCATGGGTGGAACATCAACTACGGCCGCCTGCTGGTGGTCGGCGTCGCGTCAGTACTCCTTGCCTTCGGGTGGGGATGGAACCTCGCACAGTCGACCGGTACCAGCTGGTGGCCTAGGCACGCTGTTGGGTCCTGAGGGAACAGCCCGCGAGGGAGGTTGCTTCGTACGGGCCCGGATGGTTCCTCGAACCGCTGGTACTTCGGTGCTGGTAGGCGAGTGGACAAGACTTCCGGGGATCGTTCGTTGTTTGAGAACTGCACAGTGGACGCGAGCATCTTTAAAGTATGATTTTGTGGTCAAGTTTTTAAGGGCACAGGGTGGATGCCTTGGCACTAGGAGCCGAAGAAGGACGTGGTAGCCTGCGATAAGCCTCGGGGAGTTGGCAAACGAACCGTGATCCGAGGATGTCCGAATGGGGAAACCCCGCACGAGTCATGTCGTGTGACCCGCACCTGAATATATAGGGTGTGTGGAGGGAACGCCGGGAAGTGAAACATCTCAGTACCGGCAGGAAGAGATATTCCGTGAGTAGTGGCGAGCGAAAGCGGATCAGGCCAAACCGTATGCGTGTCAAGCCGGCAGGCGTTGCGTGTGCGGGGTTGTGGGACCTTTCAGCTGGTTCTGCCGAACCAGCAGGGAGTCAGAAAGCCTCGTGATAGTCGAAGGGCATTGAAAGGCCCGGCACAGAGGGTGGTACCCCCGTAGACGAAATCACGTGGCCTCCCGAAGGGGATCCCAAGTAGCACGGGGCCCGAGAAATCCCGTGTGAATCTGGCAAGACCACTTGCTAAGCCTAAATACTACCTAGTGACCGATAGCGGACAAGTACCGTGAGGGAAAGGTGAAAAGTACCCCGGGAGGGGAGTGAAATAGTACCTGAAACCGTGTGCCTACAATCCGTCGGAGCCTCCCTAGCAGGGGTGACGGCGTGCCTTTTGAAGAATGAGCCTGCGAGTTAGTGGTACGTGGCGAGGTTAACCCGTGTGGGGAAGCCGTAGCGAAAGCGAGTCCGAATAGGGCGTATGAGTCGCGTGCTCTAGACCCGAAGCGAAGTGATCTAGCCATGGGCAGGTTGAAGCGCGGGTAAGACCGCGTGGAGGACCGAACCCACCTGGGTTGAAAACCGGGGGGATGACCTGTGGTTAGGGGTGAAAGGCCAATCAAACTTCGTGATAGCTGGTTCTCCCCGAAATGCATTTAGGTGCAGCCTCGCGTGTTTCTTGCCGGAGGTAGAGCTACTGGATAGCCGATGGGCCCCACAAGGTTACTGACGTTAGCCAAACTCCGAATGCCGGTAAGTGAGAGCGCGGGAGTGAGACTGCGGGGGATAAGCTCCGTAGTCGAGAGGGAAACAGCCCAGACCACCAGCTAAGGCCCCTAAGCGTATGCTAAGTGGGAAAGGATGTGGAGTTGCACAGACAACCAGGAGGTTGGCTTAGAAGCAGCCACCCTTGAAAGAGTGCGTAATAGCTCACTGGTCAAGTGATTCCGCGCCGACAATGTAGCGGGGCTCAAGTATACCGCCGAAGCTGTGGCATTCACACATTGCGCTAAGCCTTCGTGGTTCAGGCGTGTGGATGGGTAGGGGAGCGTCGTGTGGCGGGTGAAGCTGCGGGGTAACCCAGTGGTGGACGCTACACGAGTGAGAATGCAGGCATGAGTAGCGAATGACGGGTGAGAAACCCGTCCGCCGAATGACCAAGGGTTCCAGGGCCAGGCTAATCCGCCCTGGGTAAGTCGGGACCTAAGGCGAGGCCGACAGGCGTAGTCGATGGACAACGGGTTGATATTCCCGTACCGGCGAAGAACCGCCCATACCGAGCCCGGTGATGCTAAACGCCCGAGCCGTAGCACCGACTCCTTCGGGAGTCACCGCTTCGGGGAGCGCGTGACCCGATCCGGTAGTAGGTAAGCGTATTAACAGGAGTGACGCAGGAAGGTAGCCCAGCGTGGCGATGGTAGTCCACGTCCAAGGCCGTAGGGCGAGTGGTAGGCAAATCCGCCACTCATATAGCCTGAGAACCGATGGTGACAGCGTATGCTGGATGATTGGGTGATCCTATGCTGCCGAGAAAAGCTTCGACGCGAGGTTCTAGCCGCCCGTACCCCAAACCGACTCAGGTGGTCAGGTAGAGAATACCAAGGCGATCGAGAGAATCGTGGTTAAGGAACTCGGCAAAATGCCCCCGTAACTTCGGGAGAAGGGGGGCCTGAAGCGTGTACCGGCTTGCCCGGGAAGCGTGGAGGGCCGCAGAGACCAGGGAGAAGCGACTGTTTACTAAAAACACAGGTCCGTGCGAAGTCGCAAGACGATGTATACGGACTGACGCCTGCCCGGTGCTGGAAGGTTAAGAGGACGGGTCAGCCGCAAGGCGAAGCTCAGAATTTAAGCCCCAGTAAACGGCGGTGGTAACTATAACCATCCTAAGGTAGCGAAATTCCTTGTCGGGTAAGTTCCGACCTGCACGAATGGCGTAACGACTTCTCCGCTGTCTCAACCGCGAACTCGGCGAAATTGCACTACGAGTAAAGATGCTCGTTACGCGCAGCAGGACGGAAAGACCCCGGGACCTTTACTATAGCTTGGTATTGGTGTTCGGTGCGGCTTGTGTAGGATAGGTGGGAGACTGTGAAGCCGGCACGCCAGTGTCGGTGGAGTCAACGTTGAAATACCACTCTGGTCGCTCTGGACATCTAACCTCGGTCCGTGATCCGGATCAGGGACAGTGCCTGGTGGGTAGTTTAACTGGGGCGGTTGCCTCCTAAAATGTAACGGAGGCGCTCAAAGGTTCCCTCAGCCTGGTTGGCAATCAGGTGGCGAGTGCAAGTGCACAAGGGAGCTTGACTGTGAGACTGACAGGTCGAGCAGGGACGAAAGTCGGAACTAGTGATCCGGCGGTGGCTTGTGGAAGCGCCGTCGCTCAACGGATAAAAGGTACCCCGGGGATAACAGGCTGATCTTGCCCAAGAGTCCATATCGACGGCATGGTTTGGCACCTCGATGTCGGCTCGTCGCATCCTGGGGCTGGAGTAGGTCCCAAGGGTTGGGCTGTTCGCCCATTAAAGCGGTACGCGAGCTGGGTTTAGAACGTCGTGAGACAGTTCGGTCCCTATCCGCTGCGCGCGCAGGAAACTTGAGAAGGGCTGTCCCTAGTACGAGAGGACCGGGACGGACGAACCTCTGGTGTGCCAGTTGTTCCGCCAGGAGCACGGCTGGTTGGCTACGTTCGGAAGGGATAACCGCTGAAAGCATCTAAGCGGGAAGCCTGCTTCAAGATGAGGTTTCCACGGGACTTGTCCCGAGAGGCTCCCGGCTAGACCACCGGGTAGATAGGCCGGATGTGGAAGAGGGGACTCAAGACCCTCGCAGCTGACCGGTACTAATAAGCCGACAACTTCACCACCCATACTTTTTGCTACGCGTCCACTGTGCGGTTCCCGAACCGCGAACACCCCGCACCCGCCCCAGCGCGGTCGTGCGGCCCGTGTTTGACAAGTTCGACAGAGTTACGGCGGTCATAGCGAGGGGGAAACGCCCGGTCCCATTCCGAACCCGGAAGCTAAGCCCCTCAGCGCCGATGGTACTGCACTCGCCAGGGTGTGGGAGAGTAGGACGCCGCCGGACACCCATTCACGAAGAGCCACCCCGTT
>NZ_RFFI01000174.1 GCF_003696205.1 Cellulomonas triticagri | reverse complement strand
CGCGGAGCTCCGCGGCCGCACGCCGCCCCGACGCCAGCACGAGCACCTCGTCCGGCGACGGGGTGCCCGGGGCGGGCAGCAGGGCGTCGTCGTCGGCCCCCAGCAGCGCCGCGACGGCCTCGACCGCGAGCAGCGTCTTGCCCGAGCCCGCCGCGCCGGTGACGAGCAGCGCCCGGTCCGACCCGGTGCGCAGCCGGTGCACGACCGCCGCCTGGTCCGCGCCGAGCCGCACCGGCGGCGGCACGTCCGCGAGCACCGGCCGCACCAGCCGCAGGGCCAGGCCGTCCCGCCCTCCGGCACCGCCGCGCGCGGGCGCCGCGGGGTCCGCGACGGGCGCTGCGGTGGTCGGGTTCACGGCACCGATCCCATCACACGCCACCCACATCCCGGACCCGTCCGGACGCTGTCCGGGCGCCGCACGGGCGGCGTCTATCATCGCCCGATGGACCAGCCCCCGACCGGTCAGGGACGCCCGGCGCGCATGCCCCGCGCGCTGCGCCGCGCCCAGGTCCTCGGCATCGCGCAGGAGCTGTTCACCTCCCAGGGCTTCCACCACGTGTCCATGGACGACATCGCGGACCGCGCCGAGGTCAGCAAGCCCGTCCTGTACCGGCACTTCCCGTCCAAGCTCGACCTGTACCTGACGGTCGTGGACGCCCGCGGCGACGAGCTGCTGTCCGCCGTGGACGCCGCCGTCGCGATGCACCCGCCGGGCGAGGTCCGCCCGCACGACGCCCGCGCGATCATCACCGGGGTCGTGCGCGCCTACCTGGACTTCGTGGACGGGGCGGGCGAGTCGTCGGCGCTGCTGTTCGAGTCCGACGTGCGGCACGACCTGGAGGTGCGCGCCCGCGTCGAGCGCGCCACCGAGGCGGTCACCCGGCGCCTCGGGGCGGTGCTGCACGACGTCGCCGGGGTGCCCGCCGACGTCGCGGCCCTGCTCGCCCCGTCGCTCGCCGCCATGGCGCAGTCCGCCGCGACCCGGCGCCTGCGCGCCGAGGACGGCACCCCCACCGGCACCGCCCGCGAGACGGCCGCGCTGGTGGCCCGGCTCGCGTGGGGCGGCGTCGCCGACTTCGTCCCCGCGACCGAGGACGAGGACGACACGCTGTCGGCCCAGGGCGAACGCGGCCCCGCCGACGCCGCCGGGGCGCCGACCCCGGCCTAGGATGGCCGGGCACGACGCCGGACGACGAGCGAGGAGACGACGAAGCGTGGACATCACGATCGGTGTGCAGAACCTGCCGCGCGAGCTGGTGATCGAGTCGGACCAGAGCGCCGACGAGGTCACCGCCGCCGTCACCGCGGCCCTGACCGGCAAGCCGGTCCTCGAGCTCGTGGACACCCGCGGCCGGCGCGTCATCGTGCCGTCGGCGACCATCGGGTACGTCGAGATCGGCAGCGAGTCGAAGGGCCGGGTGGGCTTCGGCGCCATCTGAGGCCGCCAGCCCGGGACCGCGAGGTCCCCAGGTCGACCGAGACCCCCGCACCGTCCGGTGCGGGGGTCTCGTCGTGCTGCGGGCGGGCTGTGCCGCTCAGACCGCTCTCGCTGCTCAGGCCGTGAGGCCCAGGCGGGACATCCGGCGGGTGTGCTCCGCGGTGAGCTCGCCGAAGATCTTGCCGGTGTCGCCGTCCTCGGCGGAGGTCGGCGTGTCCACGGGCGCGGGGACGTCGGCGGGAGCGGCGGCGTGCTCGCGCCGGACGGCGAGCCGGCCGAGGCCGGGGTGCGCGGCGATGGCCTGCTGCACGACGCCGAGCGCCTCGCCGACCAGGCGCCGACCCCACAGCGCGAGCCGGGACACCAGCACCTCGTCCTGGGCGCCGGCGGCCTCGAGCTCGCCGACCGCGAGGTCCGCGTGCGCGGCGTCGTCCAGCACCTCGAGCAGCAGCTCGCGCGAGCGCTCGTCCACGCTCGCCGCCGCGATGCGGCAGAAGTCGTCGGACACGCCCTCGGCGACGTAGGTGCGCAGCAGCCGCTCCCACCAGGTGCTCGGCTGCGTGCGGGAGTCGAAGTCCTCCAGCAGGCGCGCGTACGCGCCCAGGCACTCCTCGGCGTCGCCGCCGAGCTCGACGACGCGGGCGAGCACCCGGTCGCGGCGGTCCACCGCGGCGGCGGCCAGGCGGCTGAGCTCGAGCTGCTGACCCGTGGTCGGGGCGACGCGGGCGTCCTCGGCGAGCCGGTTGAACGCGACGTGCTGCAGGTGGGCGACGAGCCCGAGCAGCTCGACGGTGTCGGCCGCGACCGACGACGCCGGGGCGTCGGGGTGCGGCTGGGTGTCCTGAGCGGATCCGGTCATCCGACCAGGGTAGCCCCGCGCCGTATGATGGCGGCGCTGAGGGTGTCGGGACGCGACCTGGAGGCGGGGAGGCGCGTCGCCCGTTCCGCGTACCCGGAAGGACGCACCCGTGTCTGCCCTCACCGCCTACGCCCGCCTGTTCCGGCTGGCCGGCCCCGCCTACGTCGTCGTCGCGTTCCTGGGCCGCCTGCCCATGGCGATGGCCCAGCTCGGCACCCTGCTCCTCGTCTCCGTCACCACCGGTCGCTACGCGCTCGGCGGCCTCGCCGCGGGCGCGCTCGCCGTCGCCAACGCGGTCGGCGCGCCCGTCGCCGGGTCGCTCGCCGACCGGTTCGGCCAGCGCCCCGTCGTCCTCGTGCAGTCGCTCGCCGGGGCCGTGTCGCTGACCGCGCTCACCCTGCTCGCCGAGGGCCGGGCCGCGCCCGCGCTGGTCGTCACCGCCGCCGCCGTCACCGGGCTCGCCCTGCCGCAGGTCGGCCCGCTCGCCCGCGTGCGGTGGCGCCCGATCACCGCCGGGACCGGACCCGACCAGCGCCGGCTCGTCGACGCCGCGTTCTCGTACGAGGGCGCCGTCGACGAGGCGTCGTTCGCGCTCGGCCCCGCGCTCGTCGGCGTCGTCGCGGTCGCCCTGTCCCCCGCCGGCGCCCTGCTGTCCGGTGCCGCGCTGCTCGCCGTGTTCGGCACCGCGTTCGCCCTGCACCCCACCGCGCGCCGCACCGGCACCGGCCCGCACGCCCGGCCGACCGGGCGCCTCGTGACCGGCGCGTTCGTGGTGCTCCTGCTCGCGCAGACCGCCGTGGGCACGCTGTTCGGCTCCATCCAGACCGGCACCACCGCTCTCGCGACCCTCACCGGCCAGGCGGGGCTCGCCGGGCTGATCCACGCGGTGCTCGGCGTCGGCAGCGCCGTCGCGGGCATCGGCACGGCGTTCCTCCCCGCACGGTTCCGGCAGGAGCGCCGCGTCCTCGCCGCGGCCGCCGCGATGGTCGCGCTGTCCTGGCCGCTGCTGCTCGTCGGCACGCTGCCCGCCCTCACCGCGACCGTGGCCGTGCTCGGCTTCGCCATCGCGCCGTACATGATCGGCGTCTTCACCCTCGGCGAGCGGGTCGTGCCCCCCGGCCGCACCGGCGCCGCGATGACCGCCCTGGCCTCGGCCACCGGCATCGGCTACGCCCTGGGCTCCTCGCTCGCCGGGCGGCTCGCGGACGCCTCCGGCCACACCGCGGCGTTCGGCGTCACCGTCGGCGCGACGGTGGTCGCGCTGCTGCTCGCGGTCACCCAGCAGCGCCGCCTCGCCGCCGCGGTGCGGGCCGTGCAGCCGGTCGCCGAGGGCGCGCCCGCGTCGACCGCACCGGCCGCGCCGGTCCTCGCGCCCTGACCCCGCGCGCAGGCTCCCGGGGTTTCCGGGGGCCTGCGCGTAGCATGATCGTGTACATCGGTTGCCCGGTCGTCTCGACCTCGGTGCTCCGAGCGCGGCGCGACGCCCCGAGGGCGGGCCGACCCGCTCGACTGACCTGCACGATCGGCTGCCGGACCACCTGTGGCGATGCCCGTCGGTCCCTCGCGGCGCGACGCGCGGCACGCCACCTTCACGAGTGAAGAGCAGTCCGTGACCTCGACCGACCCCACGACCGCCGACGCCGGCCTCGCCCCCGAGGACGTCGCGGTGGAGACCATCGACACCCCGACCGCCGCCTCCGTGCAGGCCGCGGACGTGACCTTCGCGGACTTCGACGTCCGCCCCGAGATCGTCCAGGCCCTGGCCGACGCCGGGATCACCACCCCGTTCCCCATCCAGGCGATGACCCTGCCGGTCGCGCTGTCCGGCCACGACATCATCGGCCAGGCCAAGACCGGTACCGGCAAGACCCTCGGCTTCGGCGTCCCGCTGCTGCACCGCGTCGTCGCGCCCGGCGAGGAGGGCTTCGACGCCCTGCCCGCGCCCGGCAAGCCGCAGGCCATCGTCATCGTCCCGACCCGCGAGCTCGCGGTGCAGGTCGCGGGCGACCTGGAGACCGCGTCGAAGCGCCGCTCCGTGCGCGTCGCGCTGCTGTACGGCGGCCGCGCGTACGAGCCGCAGATCGAGATGCTGCAGCGCGGCGTCGAGGTCGTCGTCGGCACCCCCGGCCGCATGATCGACCTGATGAACCAGGGCCACCTCGACCTGTCGCGCATCCGCTGCGTCGTGCTGGACGAGGCCGACGAGATGCTGGACCTCGGATTCCTGCCCGACGTCGAGAAGCTGCTCGCCCGCACCCCCGCGTCGCGGCACACCATGCTGTTCTCCGCGACGATGCCCGGCGCCGTCGTCGCGATGGCCCGCCGCTACATGACGCAGCCCACGCACATCCGCGCGAACCAGGCGGACGACGAGGGCCACACCGTCAAGAACATCAAGCAGGTCGTCTACCGCGCGCACGCGCTCGACAAGGTCGAGGTGCTGGCCCGCCTGCTGCAGGCCGAGGGCCGCGGCCTGACCATCGTGTTCGCCCGCACCAAGCGCACCGCCGCGAAGGTCGCCGACGAGCTCGTCGACCGCGGGTTCGCCGCCGGCGCGCTGCACGGCGACCTCGGCCAGGGCGCCCGCGAGCAGGCGCTGCGCGCGTTCCGCAACGGCAAGGTCGACGTCCTCGTCGCCACCGACGTCGCCGCGCGCGGCATCGACGTCGACGACGTGACGCACGTCGTCAACTACCAGTGCCCCGAGGACGAGAAGACCTACCTGCACCGCACCGGCCGCACGGGCCGCGCGGGGCACAAGGGCACCGCCGTCACGTTCGTCGACTGGGACGACGTGCCGCGCTGGTCGCTGATCGACAAGGCCCTCGAGCTCGGGTTCCCCGAGCCGCAGGAGACCTACTCCTCGTCGCCGCACCTGTTCACCGACCTCGGCATCCCCGCGGGCACCACCGGCCGCCTGCCCCGCGCCAAGCGCACCCGCGAGGGCCTGGACGCCGAGGTGCTCGAGGACCTGGGCGAGACCGGCAAGCGCCACTCCTCCGGCCGCGAGGGCGGCTCCCGCGACGGCGGTCGCGGTGGTCGCGACGGCGGCTCGCGCGGCGGCCGCGACGGCGGGCGTGGCGAGCGTCGCGAGGGCGGCTCCCGCGAGGGCGGTCGCACCCGCTC
>NZ_RFFI01000173.1 GCF_003696205.1 Cellulomonas triticagri | reverse complement strand
CGGGGTCGGCGCACCTGCACGGCCTGGGCGTGCGCCCGGGTGGCCGCGGGCGCGGGTTCGGGGCGGCGCTCACGGCCGGGGCCGTGCGGGCGCTGCTCGCGGGCGGGCGGGACTGGGTGTCCCTCGGCATGTGGGACGACAACGACGGCGCCCGGCGGCTCTACCACCGCTTGGGGTTCCGGACCGGGCACCGGCTGACGACGTTCCGGCGCCGCTGACGCGGCTGCCGTTGGCGTCGCGGCCTGTCAGTGGGTGAGCGCGAGGCGGGCGTGCACCCGCTTGAGCCACGCCGGGGCCCACCAGTTGGCCTCCTGCAGGACGGTCATCGTGGCCGGGACCAGCAGCAGCCGCACCAGGGTCGCGTCGATCAGCACGGCGACGGCCAGCGAGAACCCGACCTCCTTGATCACCAGCAGCTCGCCCGCGACGAAGCCCGCGAACACCGCGATGATGATCGCCGCCGCCGACGTGATGACCCGTCCGGAGCGCTGCAGGCCGAGGCGGACGGCGACGTCGTTGGGGGCGCCCGCGTCGTGCAGCTCCTTGATGCGGGACAGCAGGAACACCTCGTAGTCCATCGCGAGCCCGAACGCGAACGCGATCACCAGCGCGACGACGTACGTCTCGATGCCGCCGGTGGGCTCGAAGCCGAGCAGCCCGGACAGGTTCCCGTCCTGGAACACCCACACCAGCACGCCGAGCGAGGCGGACAGCGACACCACGTTGGTGAGCAGCGCCTTGATCGGCACCAGCACGGAACCGGTCATGAGGAACAGCAGCACCAGCGTCGCGACCGCCACGATGCCGAGCGCCCAGGGCGCCCGGTCGAGCAGGGCGTCGGTGAAGTCGATCTGGTTGGCGGCCTGCCCGCCGACGTAGGCGTCGAACGGCAGGTCGAGGTCGCGCAGCGCGTGCACGACGTCCTGCGCGGCCGCGCCGCCGGGGTCGCCGTCGACCCGGACGCCGAGCACGACGACCGAGTCGCGGGTGGCGGGGCCGGTGACGGCCGTGACGCCGTCGATCGCCTCGATCTCGGGCACGGCGGTGGTGGCCTCGGCGGCGGAGGTCTGCGCGACCACCTGGATCGCCGGGGCGGAGGAGGTCGGGTACTGCTCGGCGAGCACGGCCACGTACTCGCGCTGCGGGCTGGACAGCGGCAGCAGCTCGGTCGTGGAGTTGCGCAGCTCCAGGTGCAGCAGCGGCGTGGCGAGGACCAGCAGCACGGCGAGCGACCCGCCCATGACCCACCAGGGGCGGCGCTGCACGCGCGCGGCGAGGCGGGAGAACGCCCCCTCCTCCGACTGCACGTCGGCGGTGCGGGCGAGCAGGGCGCGCACGCCGGGGACCCGGGAGAGCAGGCTGGGGCGGGCGAGGCGGCGCCCGCTGAGCACGAGCAGCGCGGGGACGAGGGTGAGCGCGGTGGCGACCGCGAACACGATCACCGCGACGGACCCGGCGCCGAAGGCCCGCAGGATCTCCTGCCGGAACACCAGCAGCCCGGCGATCGAGATGGCGACGGTCACCGCCGAGAACGCGACGGTCCGCCCGGCGGTGCGCATCGTGGTGGTGAGCGCCGCGACCACCGCACCGTCCCCGCGCCGCCGGCGGCTGGAGGCGCCCTCGTCCTCGCCGAGGGTGCGGCCGAGCTCCTCGCGGAACCGGGACACGATGAGCAGGCCGTAGTCGATCGACAGGCCGAGCCCGAGCACGGTGACGACGTTGACGACGGACGACTCCAGGTCGTCCATGAGGTACGACAGGGCCACCAGCGACCCCAGCCCGCCCGCGATGGACGCCAGTGCGCCGACCATGGGCAGCGACGCCGCGAGGAACCCGCCGAACACCAGCACCATGATGAGCAGCGCGATCGGCAGGGCGATGGCCTCGCCGGTGGTCAGGTCCTGCTTCACCTGGTCCGTGATCGCGGACACGATGAGCGAGGTGCCGCCGACGAGGCCGGTGGCCTCGGGCGCGACGTCCTGCAGCGCGGCCGGGACGGCCTCCAGGTGCCGCTGCACCTCGCGCAGGGCGTCCGCCTCGGCGTCGGCGGACAGCTCCGGGTCGAGCTCGGCGACCAGCAGGAACCCGTCGCCGTCCTGCGCCAGCAGCGGCGCGGCGGCGGGGTTGGCGGGGCCGTCGGGCAGGACGAACGGGTCGATGACGGTCAGCACGCCGTCGACCGCGGCGACGTCCTCGCGCGCCGGGGCGAGGGCCTCGGCCACGCCCTCGGTCGTGGGGTCCACGCCCTGCAGCACGAGGCTGAGGGACGCTCCCGACGTGTCGGTCTCGGCCAGCAGCTCGCTGGCCCGCGCGCTGTCCGAGCCGGGCACCGAGGGCTCGCCGGTGGACAGCCGGTCGAAGAGGTTCTGCCCGCCGACGCCGACCAGGGCCAGGAGCAGGCACGCTGCCGCGACGAGCGCCCAGACGAGGACCGTCAGGCGGGGGTGGCGGGCGACCGTGCGGCCGAGGCTGTCGAACACGCAGGTCAGCATCGCAGGCCGAGCACCCCTCGCGCACCACCGTGGGTGGTCGGCCGTAGGCTCGCGGCATGGATCTGTTCGACGCGGTGTCCTCCACGGCGCAGGGCACCCCCGCGCCGACGGCGGGCGCGCCGCTGGCCGTGCGCATGCGACCGCGCACGCTGGACGAGGTGGCGGGGCAGGGGCACCTGCTGGTGCCGGGGTCGCCGCTGCGGCGGCTGGTCGAGGGCGGGTCGCCAGGGGATACCACCCGGCGCGCGGCCCCGTCCTCGGTGGTGCTGTGGGGGCCGCCCGGCACCGGGAAGACGACCCTGGCGTACCTGGTGGCGACGGCGTCGGGCCGCCGGTTCGTGGAGCTGTCCGCCGTGACGGCGGGCGTCAAGGACGTCCGGCAGGTCGTCGAGGACGCCCGGCGGCGGCTCACGGCGGACGGCACGGAGACGGTGCTGTTCATCGACGAGGTGCACCGGTTCACCAAGGCCCAGCAGGACGCGCTGCTGCCCAGCGTCGAGAACCGCTGGGTGACGCTGGTGGCCGCGACGACGGAGAACCCGAGCTTCTCGGTGAACTCCCCGCTGCTGTCCCGGTCGCTGCTGCTGACGCTCCAGCCGCTCGGCACCGAGGACGTGCGGGCGCTGGTCCGCCGCGCCGTCGCGGACGACCGCGGGCTGGGCGGGGCCGTGCGCCTGACCGAGGAGGCCGAGGAGCACCTGCTGCGGCTCGCTGGCGGGGACGCGCGCAAGGCGCTGACCATCCTGGAGGCCGCCGCGGGCGCCGCCCTGGAGGACCGGGCGGCGCGCCTGGCCGACCCGGACGCCGAGCCGCCGGACCCGGACGAGCCCGCCGAGGTCGACCTCGCGACCACCGAGCGCGCCATCGACGTCGCCGCCGTGCGGTACGACCGTGACGGCGACCAGCACTACGACGTCATCAGCGCGTTCATCAAGTCGGTGCGCGGGTCCGACGTCGACGCCTCGCTGCACTACCTGGCGCGGATGATCGCGGCGGGGGAGGACCCGCGGTTCATCGCGCGGCGCATCGTCATCTCCGCGTCCGAGGACGTCGGCATGGCCGACCCCAGCGCGTTGCAGACCGCCGTCGCCGCGGCGCAGGCCGTCGCGCTCATCGGCATGCCGGAGGCCCGGATCATCCTCGCCGAGGCCGTGGTGCACCTCGCGACCGCCCCCAAGTCCAACGCGGCCTACAACGGGATCAACGCCGCGCTCGCCGACGTGCGGGCCGGGCGGCTCGGGCCGGTGCCCGCGCACCTGCGGGACGCGCACTACGCCGGGGCGAAGGCGCTGGGCCACGGCGCCGGGTACCTGTACGCGCACGACCACCCGCACGGCGTCGCGGCCCAGCAGTACCTGCCGGACGACCTCGTGGGCACGCGCTACTACGCGCCCACCGAGAACGGGTACGAGCGGCAGGTCGGCGAGCGGCTGGGACGCATCCGGTCCGTGCTCGACCAGGCGCCGGAGCCCGGTTAGGTCTGACGCACCCCGAACGGGTAGTGTTACCCGGTCGTCCCGTGGTGGACGCCGCCCGGCCACGCGCCGACGGCACCGCCGGACGACCACCCCTGGGGTCCTAGCCCGCGTCCCTCCCAGGACGCACGAAGGTCGGCCCCACGCCCGCCCCGGAGTCACCGGGACCGGGTGTGCCGTACGAACGACAGGAAGATCCATGAGCAACGTGACCCGTGCGCGTCGCCAGGTGCGCCTCTCCCGCGCCCTCGGCCTCGCGCTGACGCCCAAGGCCGTCAAGCACTTCGAGAAGCGCCCCTACCCCCCGGGCGAGCACGGCCGTGCGCGTCGTCGGACCGAGTCCGACTACGCCGTGCGTCTGCGCGAGAAGCAGCGTCTGCGCGCCCAGTACGCGCTGCGCGAGAAGCAGCTCGCCCGCGCCTACGAGGACGCCCGCAAGGCCCCGGGCCTGACCGGTGAGGCCCTCGTCGAGGACCTCGAGACCCGCCTGGACGCCCTCGTGCTCCGCGCCGGCTTCGCCCGCACCATCCTGCAGGCCCGCCAGGTCGTCGTGCACCGCCACATCCTGGTCGACGGCAAGATCGTGGACCGCCCGTCCTTCCGCGTGAAGGAGGGCCAGACCCTCCAGGTCAAGCCCAAGTCGCAGACCACCGTGCCGTTCCAGGTGGCCGCCGCCGGCGCCCACCGCGACGTGCTCCCGGCCCTCCCGGGCTACCTGGACGTCCAGCTCGAGAAGCTGTCGGCCGTCCTGGTGCGTCGCCCGAAGCGCGCCGAGGTCCCCATCACCTGCGAGGTCCAGCTGGTCGTGGAGTACTACGCCCGCTGAGCGCACCCGCGCCCAGCACGACCGCGACGCCCCTGCACCGCCCTCACGGGCCCGTGCCGGGGCGTCGCGGCGTTGCGGGGTCCGCGACCCCGACGCCCGCTGCGCACGCACCGCCGGGTAGGGTTCCCCGAGGTGGCGTCGCACGCCGCCTCCACGAGCAGAAGGGCAGGCCATGCTGGGAGACATCGCGGGCCTCATCGCCGCCATCGCCTTCGTGCTGCTGGTCGGCGCGCTCGCCGTGCCGCTGGTCAAGCTCGGGCGGGTGCTGGACGAGACCACCACGTCGGTGCGGGAGCTCACCGAGCACACCGTGCCGATCCTGGACGAGGCCGCGACGACTGTCTCGTCCACCAACACCCAGCTGGAGCGGGTCGACGCCATCACGACGTCCGCCGCCCAGATCACGCAGAACGCGTCCGCGCTGACCTCGCTGTTCGCGGCGACCGTCGGCGGGCCGATGATCAAGGTCGCGGCGTTCTCGTACGGCGTGCGGCGCGCGCTGACCGGGCTGCGGGCCGGGCGCCGGCGATGAGCCGCCTGCTCTGGGTCGCCGTCGGCGCGGCTGCCGCCGTCGCCGGCGCCAAGCGGCTGGGGCTCCTGGACGGCGTCCTGGACCCGGCGCCGTCGGGCTCGGGTCACGGCACGCGGGGCACGCACGGCGTGCACGCCGAGGGCGCGCGTCCGGTCG
>NZ_RFFI01000172.1 GCF_003696205.1 Cellulomonas triticagri | reverse complement strand
GCCCCGAGCCCAGGAGCCCGCCGTGACGGACCGCACCGCCCCGACCGCCCTGCCGACGCCGTCCGCGCCGACGCCCGCCCCGACCTCGGGGGCGACCCCGCCCTCCCGGTCCGCCGTGCTGACCGGCGCGGCCGACCCCCTGACCAAGGCCCGGCTGCTGGCCGCGCTGATCGGCGGCCCGATGGACCCGGCCCACGCGGAGCGCTGGCTCACGGCGCACGACGCCGGAGCGGCCCTCGACGAGCTGCTCGCGGCGGGATCCGTGCGACGCACGGCCGGGGGCGGGCTCGCGCTGCACGCCCGGCGCCGGGACGCCGCGCTCTCGGCGCTCGCCGACGAGCTGCGCGTCCCCCTCGCCGCGCGCCGCTGACCACCTACCCGCCGCCTCGGCTCAGCACTCAACCCGCGGCACCGCGGCCCGCGCACCGTCGCGCGGTGCCGCTCGCCACGCAGGGCTTTCGCCGCGCCCGCTTTCGGCGGAGACTGGCACCGACCCGTCGTCCCCCGCGAGGAGTCCGCGTGCCCCGCCGTCCCGTCCCGCCGTCGTCGTCGCGACCGCCTCGGCCTCCGGTGCGCCGACGCGGGGGAGCGCACGCCACGGGCATGGCCCGGCAGCGGGCCCGCCGCACGGGCGCGCAGGTGCTGTCGGTCCTCGCGGTGGGTGGTCTGACGGTAGGGCTGCTGCTGCACCGCGCGGACGGCACCCCCGCGCCCGACCAGGCCGACGCGCCGCGGTCCGCCGACCAGGGCGACCCCCGCGCCGCCGCCCCGCGCGTGGACCCGCCCCTGGTCGTCCCGACCGAGGCCGCACCCGCGGAGGACCGCGCGGCCGCACCCGACGGCGTGGACCTGCTCGACCTGCCGGACCTGCCGCGCGCGACGCCGCTCGACCCGCCGACGCCCCTGCCGCTGCTGGAGCGGTACCCGACGGGCGACCCGGCGAGCCCGTGGGTGGTGGTGAACAAGGCGCTGCCGCTGGTGCCCGGGGACTACGCCCCGACGGACCTGGTGGTCGTCGGCGGCTACGAGGTGCGCGCGGCGCTCGCGGACCCGCTGTCCCGGATGCTCGCCGCGGCCGCCGCGGAGGGCGTCGGTCTGGAGCTGCGCAGCGGGTTCCGGTCCGCGGCGTACCAGGAGCAGGTGCACGCCGACTGGACGGGCCGCCTCGGCGAGCCGCGCGCGGACGAGGTCTCGGCGCGGCCGGGGCACAGCGAGCACCAGACGGGGCTGGCGGTGGACGTGGGCAGCAGCAGCGCCCCGGCGTGCGACTTCGAGGCGTGCTTCGAGCAGACGGCCGAGGGCCGCTGGGTGGCGGCACGCGCGGGGGAGTTCGGGTTCCTCGTCCGCTACACGGCGGCGAACCAGGCGGTGACGGGGTACGCGCCGGAGGGCTGGCACCTGCGCTACGTCGGCACGGACCTGGTGGCGGAGATGCGGGCGCGCGGGGTGACGACCCTGGAGGAGCTGTTCGGGCTGCCGGGCGGTCCGGACTACCGCTGAGCGGCGTCCCCGCCGGCGGCCCCCTGCTGGCGCAGCCACTGGGTGTCGTCGTTCACGTACGCGTAGTACAGCCCGATGAGCAGCCCGCCGCCGATGAAGTTGCCGAGCAGCGCGAGCCCGACGTTGCCCGCCGCCGCCGCGAGGTCGATGCCCTCCCGCAGGCCGACCACGGAGAACAGCACCGTGTTCGCGACCGAGTGCTCGAGCCCCAGGAAGGCGAACAGGAACACCGCGGTGATCATGACGAGCGACTTGGTGACGTCGTCCTTGATGAGGCCGTTGTAGACCAGCAGCATCGCGATGTTGATGAGGAAGTTGCACAGCACGGCGCGCAGCAGCAGATCCACCCACCCGGCCGGCCCGTCGGTCACGTAGGCGAGCTTGTGGGCGACGGAGTCGAGCATCTCGGCCTCCGGGGCGCCGTCCACCAGGGTCGAGAACCGCAGCAGCACCGCGACGAACAGGCCGCCGACCAGGTTGCCGAGGTAGCACAGGCCGAGCATCCGCAGCGCGCGCGGCCAGGACGTGCGCCGGTGGTAGGCGCCGATGGAGACGATCATCATGTTCGAGGTCAGCAGCTCGGACCGCGAGTAGTAGATGAAGACCAGCGCCCACCCGAACACGAACGCCCCGACCAGCCGGCCCACGGGCCGCAGCGTGGACGTGCCGAGGTCGACGGCGTCGAACGCGGCGAGCACGCCGTAGTAGCCGCAGTAGAGCAGCCCGATGAGCACGCCGGCCATCGCAGCGCGCTGCAGGTACCGGCGGGCGAGGCCGCCGGACATGGCGGTCTTGGTCTCCAGGGCCTCCAGCGCGGTGCTGATGAACTGCTTGCCCGGGAACAGGGAGCGGGGATCTGCGGGACTCACGCGCACACGGTCCCACACCCGGGGTGAACCCGTCGTCGGACCGGGTGAACCACGCGACCCCCACTCATCGCCGCTGGTGGGCGGCCCGATGGAACAGGAGACCCGACGAACGACGCGGGCGGGACGAGGGACATGACGGCGACACTGACCGAGGCGGCGGAGGCGGTGCCGCCCACCGACTGGGACGCGGCCGTCGACCAGCTCGCCCTCCTGGCGGACTCCGACGCGACCGCGTGCGTGCGGCGCGCCGAGGACCTGCTCCCGCTCGCGAAGGCCCAGCGGGCCGGGGGCGCGGAGATGCGGCTGCGGTACCACGCGGCCGTCGCGCACCACGCGCTCGGCGAGGACAGCCGGGCGCTCGCCCACGCGGTGCGGGCCGAGCACCTGGCGCACGAGCGCGGGGCGCTGGTGTGGGAGTCGCGGGCGCTGGCCCGCCAGGGCCTCGTGCACCACGACCTCGGGCAGCTCGAGGACGCCGTGGACCTGCTGAGTCGGGCGGCGGACCTGCGGCGCGAGGCCGACGACACCGAGGGCACCGCGGACGTCCTGACGATCCTCGGGTCGGTGTACACGTCGCTGCCGCACTTCGCCCCGCAGGCCGCGGGCGTGCTGACCCAGGCGCGCCGGCTGTGGCTCGCGGCGGGCGACCCGGACCGGGCGTCGATCGCGCTGGCGAACCTGGCGCGGACGTTCGTGGAGGCCAGCCGGCGGCTCGCGGTGGACAACCCGCGCGGTGCGCGGGCGTCGGCCCGCCGGGCGCTGGTCCTGGCCCTGGAGGCCGTGGACGAGGCCGACGCCGCCGGGCTGAGCCGGACGGCCGTGGACGCGCGGCTGACGACGGCCATCGCGCACCGGCTCGCGGGCGACACCGCGTCGGCGAACGCCGTGCTGGACGCCGCGCAGGACATGCTGCGGCGGTTCCCGTCCACGCAGCAGCTCCTGACGCTGCACCGAGTGCGCGCGGACCTGCTGCTGGAGTCGGGCGACGTCGCCGGGGCGGTCACGGAGGCCCGGTCGGGGATGACGCTGTGCGACGCGCTGAGCCGCCCGGCGGAGCGCATGGAGCTGCTGCGCGTGCTCTCGGACGGCCACGAGGCGCTGGGCGACGCCCCGGCGGCGCTCGCCGCGCTGCGCGAGCTGCACGCCCTCACCGTGCGGATGGGCGACGCCCAGGCCGAGCGCCGGGCCGCGCTGCTGGGCGCGAAGATGGAGGTCGAGCAGGCCGAGCGCCAGGCGGAGGCCGAGCGGCGTCGCTCCGAGGCGCTGGAGGAGCGCAACGCCCTGCTGGCCCACGAGGCCGCGCACGACGGCCTCACGGGGCTCGCGAACCGGCGCACCCTGGACACCGAGCTCGACCGCTGGTCGGCCGAGCGCGGGGCGTTCACGGTGGCGCTGGTCGACGTCGACCACTTCAAGAAGGTCAACGACACCTGGTCGCACCAGGTCGGTGACGCCGTGCTGGTCCGGGTCGCCGACGTGCTGCAGCGGGCGCTGCGCCGCGGCGACCTCGCGGCGCGGTACGGCGGCGAGGAGTTCGCGGTGCTGCTGGACGGCCTGAGCGGCCCGCCGACCGCGGACGTCTGCGACCGGCTCCGCGCGCAGGTGGCGGCCCTGGCCTGGGACGACCTGATGCCCGGCGCCCGGCTGACGGTGAGCATCGGCGTGGCGACGCGGCTGCCGGAGGAGCCGGTGGCGGCGCTGCTGGCCCGCGCCGACGCGGCGCTGTACCGCGCGAAGGCCGAGGGTCGGGACCGCATCGTCCTCGCGACGGGCTGACCACCCGACGCCGCGCCGCCCGGTACGGCACGGCTCGGCACGGCACGGCCGGGCACCTCCTGGCACGGTGCGGCCCCGTCAGGCGCTCGGCGCGCTCCCGTCGGCCGCACCCGCCGCGCGGGCGGCGGCCTCGACCCGGGCCCGGTGCGCGGACCAGCCGTCGGTGTCCCGGTCGGGGACGTTCGGGTCCGCGGGTCCGTTGCCCATCGCCCCGTCCAGGGACTCCCGCAGGATGTCGGCGTGGCCCGCGTGGCGTGCCGTCTCGGCGACGAGGTGCACGAGGACGCGGTGCAGCGTGACGTGGTCGTGTCCGGCGCGCCACCACGGCACCCGGCCGGGGGCGTCGAGCGGCAGCGCAGCGATCGTCGCGTCGGCGTGCGCGGCGGAGAACGCGTGCAGGTCACGGACCGACGCCAGCGTCTCCTCGGGGGTGAGCCACAGGTCGGCCTCGGGCTCGGCCCCCTCGGCGAACCACGGCAGCACCCGCCCGTGCGGCCGGTCGAAGACCTCGCCGAGGTAGTCGAGCTGCACGCTCGCGACGTGCTTCACCAAGCCAGCGAGGTTGGTGCCCGACGCCGTCAGCGGGCGCCGCGCGTCGTACTCGGACAGCCCGTCGAGCTTGGCGAGCAGCCCGGCCCGCTGCTCGCGCAGGTAGTGGTGCAGGGTCGTCTTCGGGTCGGTGAGGTCGTCCACGCGCCCCAGTCTGCCGCCGCCCACCGACAGCCCCGTCACCCGCCCGGAGCAGCGGGTCCGTCCGGTTCGACGTGCGGGGCGTGGTGACCCGACTCACACTGACGCCGTGACCGACCGCACCCTCCTGCTGCGCGCGCTGGCGCGCGTCGTCGCGGCCGCCCCGGCCGCCCCCGTCACCGAGCGCCTGTGCCGGGGCACCGTCGGCCTGCTCGGTGCGGGTGGCGCCGTGCTGACCTGCGCGCCGGCCGGGCCGAGCCGGTTCGCGGCGTTCGCCACCGACGACGTCGCGGCGCGCCTGGACGAGATCGAGGAGCTCGTCGGCGACGGGCCCGGGCTGCGCGCGTTCCGCTCCGGCCGGTCCGTCGGCACGGTGCTCGGCGACCCGGACGACGCCGCCGAGGACCTGCCGGTGTTCGCGGTCCTCGCGGGCGAGGTCGCCGACGGCGCGGTGGCCGTGCGGTCGTGGCCGGTGCGCTCGGGCGGCTCGGCGGTGGCGGTGCTCACCGTGCACGGGCTGCCGCTCGGCGGACCGCAGGACGAGGGGCGCGGGCGGCCCTCCGGTCCGGGCGAGACCGTGCAGGACGGGCAGGTGCTCGCCGACGCGCTCGCGCCCGTCGTCGTCGGCGCCGGCGGGCTGGACCTGCTCGACCGCCGGGTGCACCGCGCCGTCGGCATGGTCGTCGCGCAGACCGGCCTGGCGCCCGAGGACGCGACGGCGCTGCTGCGCGCCCG
>NZ_RFFI01000171.1 GCF_003696205.1 Cellulomonas triticagri | reverse complement strand
TGGACCCAGGACGACCTCGACGCCGTCGCCCGCCAGCTCAACGGCCGACCCCGCGAGACCCTGGACTGGCAGAATCCCGCACAACGACTCAACGACCTACTCGTTGCAACCGCCGCCTGAAACCGCCAGCCCTCAGACCCGCACCTGCTGACCACTCGACGCGGGGACCCCGGGGGGTGCGCGGTGTGGGGCGTGGCGGGTGGGGGGTCAGAGGGCGGTCGCGCGGCGGAGGGTGATGAACGAGACCACCGCCGCGCCGATCGCGACGACCGCGCCGACGGCGGCGGCCTGCTGCGTGCCCGCGTCGAACGCCAGGCGCGCGGACTCCAGCAGCGCACCGGAGTCCACGGTGCTCAGGTCACCCGCGATGCGGGTCGCGCCGCCGAGGGTCTCCCCCGCGGCGTGCGCCTGGTCGGCGGTCAGGCCGTCGGGCAGCACGACGCGCGACCGGTACGCCGCGTTCAGCACGGAGCCGAGGATCGCGACGCCCAGGGTGGTGCCGAGCTCGTACGCGGTCTCGGAGATCGCAGACGCCGCACCGGCCTTCTCCGGCGGGACGGCGGTGGTGATCTGGTCGTTGGTCAGGGTCTCCGCCAGGCCGACGCCGACGCCCATGATGACGAACGTGACCGCGACGGTCACCGGGGTGGGCACGTCGCCGACCAGGGTGAGCACGCCGTAGCCGACGGCGGCGAGCAGGAAGCTCGACCCGATGAGGATGCCGGGCCTCACGTACCGGACCAGGCGCACCGCGAGCAGGCCGGCGGCGACCGAGCCGACGAGGCCGGGCAGCAGCACGAGGCCCGCGTCCATCGGGCTGAGACCCGCGGCGAGCTGCAGGAACTGCGACACGATGACCAGCAGCCCGGAGAAGCCGAGCACGGACAGCAGGTTGGCGGACACGGCGCCCGAGAACACCGGGTTGGTGAACAGCCGGACGTCCAGCATCGGCGTCGCGAGGCGGCGCTGGCGGCGGACGAACGCCCAGCCCGCCACCAGGCCGACCAGGACGCAGCCGCCGGTCAGGGCGGTGAGGCCGTGCTCGCCGACGGCGATGATCGCGTAGACCAGCGGCAGCATGGTCGCGAGGGCGAGGGCGCTGCTCAGCGGGTCGACCGGGCCCGGGGCGGGGTCCTTCGACTCCGGGATGAGCGCGACGGCGAGCGGCAGCAGCACCAGCAGGACGGGCACGTTGATGAGGAAGACCGAGCCCCACCAGAAGTGCGTGAGCAGGGCGCCGCCGACGATGGGGCCGAGCGCGGCGCCGCCCGCGAACCCGGACGCCCAGATCGCGATGGCGAGGCGGCGCTGGGCGCGGTCGAGGAAGACGTTGCGGATGATCGACAGGGTCGACGGCATGAGCGTCGCCCCGAACAGGCCGAGCCCGGCGCGGGCCGCGATGAGGGCCGCGGGCGTGGGCGACCACGCCGCGACCAGCGACACCAGGGCGAACCCGGTGGCCCCGATCAGCAGCAGGCGCTTGCGCCCGACGCGGTCGCCGAGGGCGCCCATCGGGACGAGCAGTCCCGCGAGCACGAGCGGGTAGGCGTCCACGATCCACAGCAGCTGCGAGCCGGTGGCGCCGAGCTGCGCGGTGATCGACGGCAGCGCGAAGCTCAGGACGGTGTTGTCCACCGAGATGAGCAGCACGGGCAGCATGAGCACGACCAGGACGGCCCAGGGACGCACCGGGCGGCCGCGGTGCAGCAGGGTCGTCGCCGTCGGCGTGGGGACCACCGGGGTGGTGGCGGGGGTGGACACGGTTCTACCTCGCGTTCGTCGTCGGGGATCGGCGTAACTGTACCGTCTGGACGGTTAACTGACGAGACCGGTACGGTCATTCCCATGTCCGCGACCCGAGACCGGCTGCTCGACGCCTTCGAGGGCCTGCTCATCGCGCACGGCGTCCGCGCCGCGACGCTCGACGCGGTCGCCGCGGCGGCCGAGGTGTCCAAGGGCGGGCTGCTCTACCACTTCCCCAGCAAGGCCGCGCTGGCCCAGGGGCAGCGCGAGCGGCTGGCCGAGCTCGGCGCCGCCGACGTCGCCGCGATGGCCGCCGCGCCCGAGGGCGCCGCCGAGTACTACCTGCGCGAGTCCACGGCCTCGGGCGGGCCGCTCGACCGCGCGCTGATCGCCGCCGTCCGCCTCGCCGAGGAGTCCGGGGACGACGCCACCGCCGTCCTCGACGAGCTGCGGGTGCGCTGGTACGACGCCCTGCTCGCCGAGCTGCAGGACCCCGCGCTCGCGCACGCCGTGCAGCTCATGGGCGACGGGATGTACTACAACGCCGTCACCGGGATCCGGGACCCCGGGGCGCTCGAGGACGCCCTCGCCGTCCTCGCCCGGCTGCGCGGCTGACCGCTCGACCGCTCAGCCCAGCACCTCGCCGGAGCGGATCTCCAGCACCCGGTCCGCGCGTTCCGCGATGAGCGGGTCGTGGGTCGTGACGACCGCCGCCACCCCGCTCTCGTGCACCAGCGCCTGCAGCAGGTCGAGCATCGCCGTGGCGTTCTCGCTGTCGAGCTGCCCGGTCGGCTCGTCGGCGAGCAGCACCTGCGGCCGCGCCACCAGGGCCCGGGCGATGGCCACCCGCTGCTGCTGGCCGCCGGACAGCTCGCCGGGGCGTTGGCCCGCGTGCCGCGCCAGCCCGACGGCCGCGAGCGCCGCCGCGACCCGGTCGTCCCGCTCCCGGGGGTCGACCCGCAGCAGCCGCAGGGGCACCTCGACGTTCTCCGCCGCCGACAGCACGGGCACCAGCCCGAACGACTGGAAGACGAACGCGATCCGCTCCCGGCGGACCGCCAGCAGCGCGTCCTCCGACAGGGCGGTGAGCTCGACGTCGCCCAGGTGCACCTGCCCGGACGTCGGCCGCTCGATGCCGCCGAGCAGGTGCAGCAGCGTCGACTTCCCGGAGCCGGACCGGCCGCGCAGCACCAGCAGCTCGCCCGGGGCCACGTGCAGGTCCACGCCGCGCAGGGCGTGCACGGCGGTGTCCCCGGAGCCGTAGGTACGGGTCAGCGCGGTGCCGCGCAGCGCGGGGACGGGTCCGGCGGTCACGGGCGGTCCTCCTCGGGGGACGGGGTCGCGTGCCGCCCGCGGGGCGGCGCGTCGGGCGGGCCGTCGGGCCGGGTCCCGCCGTGCGGCCAGACCCGCACGTGGTCGGGCTCCAGCCCCAGGCGCACCCGGTCACGCAGGTCGAGGCGCTCCACGACGTCCCGCGGCAGCTGCAGGCGACCGACCCGGTCGATCACCGCGAACTCCTCGGCGTGCAGCACCTCGCGCCCGTGCTCGTCCACGCCGGTCCGGCGCAGGGTCTCGGTGGCCGTGCGGCCGTCCCGGATCGCGACCGTACGGCGCACGTGCTCGGACACCAGAGGGTCGTGCGTGACGATCAGCGTGGTCACGCCCAGGGACTCGTTGACGTCCCGCATCGCGTCCAGCACGTCGGACGACGTCGCCTCGTCGAGCTCGCCGGTCGGCTCGTCGGCGAGCAGCACCCGGGGCTCGGCGGCGACGGCGGTCGCGATGGCGACCCGCTGCTGCTCACCGCCGGACATCTGGGCGGGCCTCCGGTCGCGGCAGTGCGCGACGCCCATGACGTCGAGCAGTTCTTCTGCCCGCGAGAGGCGCGCCGCGGGTCGGCCCCGGCGCGCGACGAGCAGCGGCAGGGCCACGTTCTCCGCCGCCGTGAGGTAGGGCAGCAGGTTGCGGGCGGTCTGCTGCCAGACGAACCCGACGACGTCCCGGCGGTACGCGCGACGCGCCCGCGACGACAGCGCCGTGAGGTCCGCCCCCGCGACCCGGGCGGTGCCTGCCGTGGGGCGGTCCAGCCCGGACAGGATCGTCAGCAGCGTCGACTTGCCGGAGCCCGACGCCCCGACCAGCGCGACCAGGTCGCCCTTCTCGACGCGCAGGTTGAGGCCCTGCAGGGCCTGCACCTCCACGCCCTCCGTGGTGAAGATGCGCACCACGTCCTCGCACAGGATGTCCGGCTCGGTCACCGTCATGCTCCCTCCCGCAGCACCTGGGCGGCCGCGACCCGGCGCGCGGCGACCACCGCGACGACGAGCGCGACCGCGCACACCAGCAGACCCACGCCCCCGAGGGCGGCGGCGGTCCCCGCGTCCAGCACCGGGTCCACCCGCTCGGTGGACCCCGTGAACAGCCGCAGGTCGGCCACGCCGAGCACCAGCGCGGGCAGCACCGCGCCGACGAGCAGCCCGCCGACCAGCGACACGACCAGCGGCCCCGCGACCTCCGCGGCGACCAGCGTCCGGCGCACCGACGCCGGGGCGCCGAGCACCCGCAGCAGCGCCGTCGTCCGGCCGCGCGCCGGGGCGCCGGTGAGCAGCAGCAGCGCCAGCACACCGCCGCAGAGCAGCGCGCTCAGGCCCGTCACGACCAGCAGAGCCGTGCGCGTGCCGCGCACCAGCACGGAGCGCTCCACCTCCGCCCGCTCGGACGCGACGGTGCGGACCGCGAGCGTGTCGTCCACGGCCTCGGCGACGGCGTCCGCGACGACGTCCGGGTCCGCGCCCGGGGCGGTGCGGACGAGCAGCCGGTCGACCGTCGGCTCCTCCCCGGTGGCGGCCGTCCACGCCGCCCGGTCGACGAGCACCCAGGTCTGGCCGGCGGCGACACCGGGCACCTCGGCGACGGCACCCACGACGTGGAGCGGGACCCCCACCCGGGTCATCCCCACGACCAGGGCGACATCCCCGGCCGTGTCGCGGTCGGCGCCGGAGGCGACCACCGCGGCGAGCGCCCCGCCCGGGGCCGCGAGCGCGTCCGGGAGCGGGTCGACGCCCGGCAGGTCGGCCTGCACCGCCGCGAGCGCCGCCGCGTCCACGACCCGCACGGGGACGGTGTCGGTGGTCCGGCCGACCTGGAGCGTGCGCCGCCCCGCGTCGCCCACCGCCGCGACCGCCTCGACGCCGTCGACCGCCCCGGCCGCCGCGACCTGGTCCGCCGTCAGCCCACCGCCGGAGGGCACGGACACGGTGAGGTCGACCCGCACGTCCGCACCCGCGCCCCGGACGGCGCCGCGCTCCGTGCCCGCCGTGACGGACGACAGCGTGACCGCCGACAGCGCGACCGTCGCGACCCCGAGCACCAGCGCGACCACGGGGACGATCCCGGCGGCGGGGCGACGGGCCGCCTGGGCGGCACCGAGGAACACCCCCGCGCCGGGACGGCGGCGCACGACCGCGAGCAGCGCCCGCACCGGCCACGGGTAGACCCGGAGCACGACGACGGCGGCCGCCAGGCCGAGCACGACCGGCAACGCCGTCACCAGCGGGTCGCCACCCCCGGTCGCGCCCGCGAGGCCGCGGTCCCGGGCCACGGCCACGGCGACCCCGGCGGCGAGGACGACCAGCACCTCCACGACCCAGCGCCACCGCCCGGCGGGTCCGCCGAGGTCCCGCCGGCCCTCGGCGGTGCGACCCGCGGCGAGCGCGAGCAGCAGCGCCGGCGCCAGCACCGCGAGGACGGGGAGCACGAGGTCGGCGGCCCGCGTCGGTCCGGGCACCACCGCCCAGCCCACCAGCGCGCCGAGGACGCCCGCCGGGACCGTGACCAGCAGGCCCTGCACCGCCGCGAGGCCGCGCACCGCCGCACCCG
>NZ_RFFI01000170.1 GCF_003696205.1 Cellulomonas triticagri | reverse complement strand
CGCGTCGGCGGCGGCGAGCAGCGCGTCGATGCCCGCGGGGGCCGGTCCGCCGGGCGTCGTGGAGGCGCCGGACACCGTGATGCCCCGCCGCCGCAGCAGCGAGGGCGCCGCCGCGGGCGCGGGCCCGTCGGGCACGTCGATGGTCAGCTCGTAGCGCTCGCGCGCGAAGAAGCCCGCGACCCCGCCGGTCCGCACGCGCTCGGCGCGCACGATCCGCGCGGTGGGTCCGAACTCGGCGCGGACGTGCACCATGAGCTCGGCCAGGTCGGCCCCCTCAAGCAGCAATCGCGTGGGCACCGCTCACCACCCCGACGGTCTCGATCCGGGCGCCGCCGCCCGTCACCTCCGCGTAGGAGAGCACGGGCAGGCGCTCCAGCGCCAGGATGACGACCTTGCGCAGCGCGGGCCGCAGGGCGGGCGCGCACACCAGGACGACGGACCGGCCGGTGGCCTCGGCCTCGGCGACGGCGACGCGCAGCCGCTCCAGCATGGCCTCCAGGCGGGTGGGGTCGGTGACGATCTGCGTGCCGGCGTCCGTCGGGCGCAGGGCCTCGACGAGCTGCTGCTCGAACACCGGCTCCAGGGTGAGCACGCGCAGCACCCCGTCCTGCACGTACTGCGCGGACAGCGCCGGGCCGAGCGCGCCGCGGGCGGCCTCGACCAGGCTCTCGGGGTCGGTGCCGGACTTGGCGCGCAGGGTCAGCGCCTCGTAGATCCGCGACAGGTCCCGGATGGGCACCTCCTCGGCGAGCAGCCCCTGCAGCACGCGCTGCACCTCGCCCAGCGACAGCAGGCCCGGCACGAGCTCCTCGACCACGGACGGGTTGACCTGCTTGACGCCCTCGGTGAGCACCCGCACGTCCTCGCGGCCGAGCAGCCGCGGCGCGTTGGTGGTGATGATCGACCCGAGGTGGGTGATGAGCACGGAGACGCGGTCCACGACGGTGGCGCCGGCCATCTCGGCGGCGTGCCGCAGCTCGGCGGCGACCCACTTGCCGGGCAGCCCGAACACGGGCTCGACGACGGACTGGCCGGGCAGGGCGCCGAGGTCGTCGCCCAGCGCGAGCACGCGGCCCGACGGCACCTCGCCGCGCCCCGCCTCGACGCCGGAGATCCGCACGACGTAGGTGGAGCGGGGCAGGTCGACGGAGTCGCGGGTGCGCACGGGCGGCACGACGATGCCGAGCTCCATGGCGATCTTGCGGCGCAGGCCGCGCACGCGGTGCAGCAGGTCCTGCTCGGGGCCGTTGCCGACCATGTCGACCAGGTCGGGGGCGAGCAGGATCTCGAGCGTGTGCACGCGCATCTGCTCGATCAGCGCCTCGGGGGTGTCGTTCGACGTGGGGGTGGCGCCGGTCGCGGCGTTGGTGGCGGCGACGCGCTCGGCCTCGCGGGCCTCGCGGGCCTCCGTCGCCTTGACCCGCTGGGCCACGATCAGCAGGGCGGCACCGACGAGGACGAACGGCAGCTTCGGCATCCCGGGCAGCAGCGCCAGGGCCAGCGCGCCGCAGCCCGCGATCAGCAGGGCGTTGCGGGACTGCGACAGCTGCTTGGACGCGACCGTGCCCATGTCGCCCTCGGCCGTGGCCCGGGTGACGACGATGCCGGTGGACACCGACAGCAGCAGGGCGGGGATCTGCGTGACGAGGCCGTCGCCGATGGTCAGCAGCGAGAACTTCTCCAGCGACTCCTGGAACGTCAGGCCCATCTGGGCGATCCCGATGACGAACCCGCCGACCAGGTTGATGATCGTGATGATGATGCCCGCGATGGCGTCGCCCTTGACGAACTTGGAGCCACCGTCCATGGCGCCGTAGAAGTCGGCCTCGGCGGTGATCTCGGCGCGCCGCTTGCGGGCGGTGTCCTCGTCGATGAGGCCGGAGTTCAGGTCGGCGTCGATGGCCATCTGCTTGCCGGGCATCGCGTCGAGGGTGAAGCGGGCGCCGACCTCGGCGACGCGGCCCGCACCGTTGGTGATGACGACGAACTGGATGACGACCAGGATCAGGAAGATCACCAGGCCGATCACGAGGGACCCGCCGACGACGAAGTGGCCGAACGCGTCGATGACCTCCCCGGCGAACCCGTCGCGCAGCACCAGCCGGGTGGAGGCGACGTTCAGCCCCAGCCGGAACAGCGTGAACACCAGGATCAGCGACGGGAAGACGCTGAAGTCCAGCGGCTTCTGCACGTACATGCTGGTGAGCAGGATGACCAGCGACGCCGTGATGTTCACGGCGATCAGCACGTCGAGCAGCGCCGCGGGCAGCGGCACCACGAGCAGCAGGACGATGCCGACGACGCCGACCGGGACGGCGAGCTGGGAGATCTGCCGGTTCTTCATCGCAGGTCCTCGGGGGTCGGGGTGGCGGGTCGGGGCGAGGTCGTCGTCCTCAGGATCGGCAGCGGGTGGCCGCTCATGCGGTCTTCTCCGACTTCTCCGCGCGGATCCGGCGACGGGCGCCGGCGACGGTGGTGGGGACGTCCTCCGGGGCGACGGAGCCGCCCGGGAGGGTGTGCTTGCCGAGCGCGGCGCCGCGGCGGCGCAGCTGCATGACGAAGGCCAGCACGCGGGCGACGGCGCTGAACAGGTAGGCGGGGATCTCCTGGTCGACGGCGCACGCGGCGTGCAGGGCGCGCGCCAGCGGGATGTCCTCGACCATCGGGACGCGGTGCTCGGCGGCCTGCTCGCGGATCTTCGCCGCGACGGCGCCCGCCCCCTTGGCGGTCAGGCGCGGGGCGCCGCTGCCGGCGACGTACTTCAGGGCGACGGCGACGTGGGTCGGGTTGACGACCACCACGTCGGCGTCGGCGACGGCCGCCATCATGCGGTTGCGGCTCATCGCCATCTGCTTGGAGCGGATCTGGCCCTTGACCAGGGGATCGCCCTCGGAGCGCTTGTGCTCCTCCTTGATCTCCTGGCGGGACATGCGGGTCTGCTTCCGGTTGCGCCGGATGACGACCATCATGTCGATGGCCGCCATGAGCACGCCCGCGGCGACGCCCCAGACGATCAGCTGCCGGATGCCGGCCCCCGCGACGCCGAGCATGTGCTCCAGCGGGATGCGGCCGGTGCCCATGAGCTGCGGCACGAGGGCCTGCACCGCGAGGTAGAGCACGACGCCGACGACGGCGGTCTTCAGCAGCGTCTTCGCGCCCTCCCACAGGGTCTGGGGTCCGAACAGCCGCTTGAGGCCGTTGACGGGGTTGAACTGCTGCACCTGCGGCTTCATCCGCTTGGGGTGCACGCCGCCCTGGGCGGCGGCGGTGGCGATGACGACGACCGCGACCACGGCGAGCATCGGGCCGATGGTGCCGACCACGGACCACAGCCCGTCGCCGAGCAGGTTCGTGACGGTGCCCGCGTCGGGGTGCGCGATGGCCTCCCGCACGGCGGCGATCTGGTCGTGCGCCGCGTCGGAGCCCCGGTGCAGGGTGCTGGGCAGCATCACAGCGGCGGCGGCGAGCCCGATCCAGGCGGTGAGGTCCTGCGAGCGGGAGAGCTTCCCGTCGCGGTAGACCTGCTTCATCCGCTGGGCTGTGGCCTTCTCGGTCTTCTCGCCCCCGGCCCCGGCCCCGCTCACGAGCCCGCCCCCACGACGCGCAGCATCGACGTCACGGCGCGCTCGGCGAGGTCGCCGACGACGCCGGGCAGCGCGAGGTACGCGAAGCCCGCGAACGTGACGGTCATCAAGATCTTCAGCGGGAAGCCCATCGCGAAGGCGTTCAGCGCGGGCGAGACCCGGGTCAGCAGGCCGAGGCCCACGTCGGTGAGGAACAGCACGATCAGCAGCGGCCCGCCGATCTGCAGGGCGGCGAGGAACATGTCGGTCAGCCCGGTGGTGACGGACTGCGCCATGGCGGCGAGGTCCAGGCCGGAGCCGACCGGGGCGGCGTCGAAGGAGCGCGCGAGTCCCGCGATCATCAGCTGGTAGCCGCCGCTGACGAACAGCAGCACCAGGCAGGTCCAGTTGTAGAGCCGGCCGAACTGCGCGCCGGACGTCTGGTTCTGCGGGTCGAACGCCTGGGCGAGCTGGAAGCCGCCGAACAGGTCGATGAGCCCGCCGGCGGACTGCACCGCCGCGAACAGCAGGGAGACCAGGAAGCCCAGGGCGGCGCCGACGACGGCCTCCAGCACGAGCGCGCCGAGGAACGCCCCGGTGGACGCGGTGGCCTCCATCGACCCCTCCAGCCGCGGCAGCACGGCGAGCGCGAGCCCGACCGAGAGCATCGCCTTCACCGCGCCGGGGATGCCGCGGTGGGCGAACGGCGGCGCGACCACGAAGAAGGCGGCGAACCGGACGCCGGCGAGCATCGTGGTCTGGACCGCGGCCAGGGACAGGGTCAGGTCCATCGCGGGTCAGCCGCCGAGCAGCGCGGGGATGCGGTCGAACAGCTGCTGGGTGAAGCTCACCATCTCGGCGATCATCCAGTGCCCGCAGACCAGCAGGGCGACCGCGGCCGCGATGGCCTTGGGCACGAACGACAGCGTCACCTCCTGGATCTGGGTGACGGACTGCACGAGCGACACGGAGAAGCCGACGACCAGCGCGGTGATCAGCACCGGGGCGGAGAGCTTCGCGGCGACGATCAGGGCGTCGAGGCCGATGTCGAGGACGGCGGCGGTGTCCATCAGCCACCTCCCGCCGACGCGGCGCCCACGAGGGCGGTGACGATGAGGCCCCAGCCGTCGACCAGCACGAACAGCAGCAGCTTGAACGGCAGGGACACCATGACGGGCGGCAGCATCATCATGCCCATGCTCATCAGGACCGAGGACACGACCAGGTCGATGACGAGGAACGGGATGAAGATGACGAACCCGATGATGAACGCCGACCGCAGCTCGGAGAGCATGAACGCGGGGATGAGCGTGAGCATCGGCACGGTGGCCGCGCTCTCCGGGTTCGGCTGGTCGGCGGCCCGGGTGATGAGGGCGAGGTCCTGCTCGCGGGTGTGGCCGAGCATGTACTCGCGCAGCGGCGCGGACCCGGCGTCGAGCGCGGTCTGGAAGTCCATCCCGCCGTTCAGGTAGGGCTGCACGGCGACGTCGTTCACGTCGGACAGCACCGGCGCCATGACGAACAGGCTGAGGAACAGCGCGAGACCGGCGATCACCTGGTTGGGCGGCACGGTCGTGAGGCCGAGCGCGTTCCGGGTGAGGGACAGCACCACGAAGATCTTGGTGAAGCCGGTCATCATCAGCAGCAGCGACGGCGCGACCGACAGCAGCGTGATGCCGATGAGCACCACGATCGAGCTGGACGGGGTGCCGTTGACGCCGTTGATGGACACGGAGACCTCGCCGTCGGCGGGGTCGGCGGGCGCCGCGGGCGCGGCCGGGTCGGTGGGCGGGACCGGCGCGGCGTGCGCGACGGACGAGCCGAGCACGACCAGCGCGACCACGAGGCCGAGGACGGCCAGCAGGACGAGCGGCCAGCGCCGGGCAGGGCGGGCGGGTGTGACGGGCGCGGGGGCCTCGTCGAGGACGGTGGTCACCGGCGCACCGTCCGCTCGCGCAGCGCCGCGACGGCCTGCTTCCAGGTGGACGGGGCGAGCACGGAGCCGTGCAGCGCGCCGGCGGCGGCGGGCTCGGGCAGGTCGGCGGGGCGCACCGCGGGGACGGCCGGGACGACCGC
>NZ_RFFI01000017.1 GCF_003696205.1 Cellulomonas triticagri | reverse complement strand
CGCTGCGCGGCTGGGCCGGTGCGGGGGCCACGGTCGGGGCCGGTGCGGCCGCCGGTGCCGTCGCCGGTGCGGCGCTGCCGGTGCTCGGCGTGCTGTCGGGCGCGCTGCTCGGGGCGGTCGTCGGCGTGCTGGTCGCGGCGGCGGACGCGCTGTTCGACCGGATGGCGGTCCTGGAACATCGTCTCGCGGGGTGGGCGGTGGCTGTGCTGCCGGTCGCCGTCACGGGCATCCTCGTCTACGTCGTGGGGCGCGTGCTGGTGGGCTGACCCGGCCCCACCCGCCCTCGCGGGGACGGTGGAGGTCGGATGGAGCCGAGGCTGCTGCTGGTCGCCGCCGTGCTCGCGCTGGCGACGGCGCTCGGGCTGCTGTGGCGCGCCCGGTCGGGCCGGTTCGCGGCCGCCCGCGCCGGGGCGAGCCTGTCGGCGCGTGACCTCGGGGCGCCGCTGGGCGCCGAGGCGACGTTCGTGCAGCTCTCGGCGGAGGTGTGCGCGTCCTGCCGGTCGACGGCCGTCGCGCTCGGGGCGCTGGTCGCCGAACGTCCGGGCCTCGTGCACGTCGAGGTCGACGCCGCGGAGCGCATGGACCTGGTGCGCCGGTTCGGCGTGCTGCGCACCCCCACCGTGCTGCTGCTCGACGCGGACGGCGCGGTGCGGGGCCGGCTGACCGGTGGGACGAGCCGGACGCAGGCGCTGACGGCCCTCGCCCACGTCGCGGGAGGCCGCTGATGACCGCGCCCGCCGGGCCCGCCGGGCCGGGCATCGACCCCCGCGGCCCGCGGGTCGGGGCCGCGATCACCGCGGTGCTGCTCGTCGTGGTGCTGCTGCTCCCGGGTGCCGCGGCGACGGCGGCGCTGGCGGTCGTGGCGGCGCTGTTCGCCGTCGGGGCCGTGCGCGGCGCGCAGGGCACGGTGCAGGGACTCGCCTACCGGTCGCTGGTCGCACCGCGTCTCGCGCCGCCGACGGAGCGGGAGGACCCGCGTCCGCCCCGGTTCGCGCAGGGCGTCGGCCTGGTCATCACCGGCGCGGGCGTGCTGCTGGCGCTGCTCGGCGTCGGGGCCGCGGTGCCCGTCGCGGCGGCGCTCGCGCTGGTCGCGGCGGTGCTGAACGCCGCGTTCGGCCTGTGCCTGGGCTGCGAGCTGTACCTGCTCGGGGCCCGGCTGCGGACCGCCCGCGCCTGACCGCGTTCCCCCTCGGCAGAGCGCCGCGGCGAACCCGACCGCGAGGACGGGAAGCCAGCGGCCCTCCTCGTCGTTAGGATCGGTCAATGCACGCACTCGAGATCGTGTTCATCGGTCTGCTCGTCGCTGCGTCGATCGCGATCGGCTGGTTCGCGTTCTTCGTGGTCTACCGGCTGTTCAAGGGACAGCGCTGACAAGAGGGAAGTTCATGGCGTTCACGCTGCCCGAGGGCCTCGCGCCCGAGATGTACCCGCTGGCCTGGTTGGTCGGCCGCTGGCACGGCGAAGGGGTCGTGGGGTACCCGGGCATCGAGGAGACCGCGTTCACCCAGGACGTGGTGGTCGACCACGACGGCGGGCCGTACCTGTCGTACACGTCGACGATCCGCCTCGTCGTCGCGCCCGACGACGCCTCCGCGCTCACGGACGACGGTGACGTCGCCGCGGCGGGCGAGGAGTCGCCGGGTGCGGCGGCGGCCGCCACCGACGAGGACGGCCCGGTCTGGTCCACGGAGCAGGGCTACTGGCGGATCCCGCCGGAGCGCCCCGAGGGCATGGGCTCGGACCTGCACCCCGTCGAGCTGCTGATCGCCGACCCGTCCGGCCACGTCGCCGTGTACGTCGGCGCGACCGGCAACGGGCGGATCGACCTGGTGAGCGACCTCATCGCGCGCACCGCCACCGGCGCCGAGGTCACGGCCGGCAAGCGGCTGTACGGCCTGGTGCAGGGCGAGCTCATGTGGGCGCACGACCTCGCGGCGTTCGGCCACGAGCTGCAGTCCTACGGGTCGGCGCGCCTCAGCCGCGTCCTGGACTGACGTGAGCACCGAGGCCGAGGTCCCCGCCGACGCCGCGCCCGAGGCGCCCCGGCACCGCAGCCCGCTCCTGGACCGGCACGGCGCCGTCGCCGCGACCGGCCCCGACGCGGGCGTCGCGTGGCACTACGGCGACCCCACCGCGGAGCAGCGCGCGCTGACCCGCGGCGGCGCGGTCGTCGACCAGTCGCACCTCGGCGTCGTGCGGGTCACGGGGCCCGACCGGCTGTCGTGGCTGCACTCGATCACCTCGCAGCAGCTCACGGACCTGCCGCCGCGCACCTCCACCGAGACGCTGGTGCTCAGCCCGCAGGGGCACGTGGAGCACGCCGCCGCCGTGGTGGACGACGGCGAGGCGACCTGGCTGATCAGCGAGACCGCACCGGGCCTGGCCGCGTGGCTGGACCGGATGCGGTTCATGCTGCGCGTCGAGGTCGCGGACGTCACCGACGACTGGGCCGCGCTGGGCGAGCCCGTCGACGCCGAGGGGGAGCCGGGCGAGCCGGTCACGTGGCGCGACCCCTGGCCGCGCACGCTGCCCGGCGGCACCCGCTACGGCCTCCCCGACGCCGAGCACCCCGGCGCCGACCGGGCCTGGCGGCTCGTGCTCGTGCCGCGCGCCGGGCTGGTGGACGCGGTGCGGGCGCGCGAGGCCGCGGGCTGGCCGCTCGCGGGCACGTGGGCGAGCGAGGCCGTGCGCGTCGAGGCGTGGCGTCCCCGCGCGGGCCGCGACGTCGACCACCGGACGATCCCGCACGAGCTCGACTGGCTGCGCACCGCCGTGCACCTGGAGAAGGGCTGCTACCGCGGGCAGGAGACCGTCGCGCGGGTGCACAACATGGGTCGGCCGCCGCGCCGCCTCGTGCTGCTGCACCTCGACGGGTCCGGGCACGTCACCCCCGAGGCCGGGGCGACCGTCCGCGCGCTCGGCGACCTGCTGACGTCCGGCGAGCCCGGGCGCGAGATCGGCCGGGTCACCACGGTGGTCCGCCACCACGAGCTCGGCCCCGTGGCGCTCGCGGTGGTGAAGCGTTCCGCACCGACCGACCAGGACGTGGTCGTCGACTGCGACGGCGGCGCGATCACCGCAGGCCAGGAGGTCGTGGTCCCCGGCGACGGCGTGTCCGTCGACCGGCCCGCCGCGCACGGGCCGCTCACGCGCGGCCTCGGCGGCCACCCGATGCTGTGACCGGCGAGCCCGCCCCGCGCGGCCCGTCCGCCGTGCGGGTGCAGCTCGCCGCGCGGGTTCGGCAGGGCCGGTCCCGGGTGCGGACGGCGTTCGTGCCGGTGCTGCAGGCGGTCGTCGCCGCGGGTGGTGCCTACGCCATCTCGTACCACCTGCTCGGGCACACCGCCCCGTTCTTCGCGCCGGTCAGCGCGTGGATCGCTCTCGGTTTCACCGCCGACCGCGACCTGCGCCGGGTCGCGGAGCTCGCCGTGGGCGTCGCCATCGGCGTCGGCCTGGGCGACCTGGTGGTGCACGGCATCGGCACCGGGCCGTGGCAGGTCGCGCTGGTGCTCGCCGGGGCCGCGCTCCTCGCCCGGTTCCTCGACCGCGGGCCGATGCTCACCACCCAGGCCGGGGTGCAGGCCATCGTCATCGTCGGCCTGCCCGCGGTGGGCGCGGCGGGCGGTCCGGTCGGCCGGTGGACGGACGCGCTGGTCGGCGGCCTGGTCGCGCTGGCGGTCGCCGCGTTGACCCCCAGCGACCCGCGCCGTCGACCCCGCGCGCAGGGGCGTGCCGCCGTCGAGGAGCTCGCCGGGATGCTGCGCCTGCTGGCGCGCGGCCTGCGTGCCCGGTCCGCGCCGGACGTCGAGGACGCCCTCATCCGGGGCCGCGCCTCGCAGCCCGCGCTCGACGAGTGGCAGGACGCCGCCCGCGCGGCGCGCGACCTCGCCCGGGTCTCCCCGGGGTCGCGCCGGCACCGGACCGAGCTCGCGTGGGTGGGGCAGTCCGCGGTCCGGGTGGACCGTGCCGTGCGCAACGCCCGAGTGCTCGCGCGCCGGTCCCTGGCCACGGTGGAGGCGGAGCCGCCGCACGACCTCGGGGCCGTCGCGGACGCCGTGGACCGGGCCGCGCTGGCCGCCGACGCCCTCGCCGCCGCCCTGGCGACCGGGGCGGAGCCGCTGCGGTCCCGGGAGGAGCTGCTGCGGCTCGCGGCGGAGCTCGACCCGTTCACCCTCACGCCCGACGACTGGCAGGCGCAGAGCCTCGTGCTGCTGATCCGCTCGCTGGTCGTGGACCTGCTGGAGGCGTCCGGCGTGGACGCCCGGACCGCCCGCGAGACCCTGCCCGAGCTGTGACCCGCCCGCTGTCGACGCTGGCCGCGCTGCCGCGGGGCCGCGTCGCCCCGTAGCATCGCCTGCGTGATCCTCGGCGGCGTGCAGTTCTACCTGTTCCTGGTGTTCAACCTCGTCATCCTCGCGCTGACGGTGTGGGCGCTGGTCGACGCCGCGCGCCGGCCCGCGGCCGCGTTCGTCGCGGCGGGCAAGCAGACGAAGCAGATCTGGCTGATCATCCTCGGCATCGCCACCGCCGTGGCGTTCTTCTCGGTGCCGCCGCCCCTCGGCCTGGGGGCGTTCCCGACCTGGCTCGCGCTGCTCAGCGCCGTGGCCGCGATCGTGTACCTGGTGGACGCGCGCCCGGCCATCGCGCCGCACACGCGTCGCCGCGGGGGTCCGAGCGGCCCGTCGCGCGGCGGGTGGTGAGCGTGCCGGGGACCCGCCCGGGCGGCCCGCACCTGACCGAGCGCCTGACGGGCGCGGACGCCGCAGTGCCGGGCGCCGCGGTCCCCGGCCTGCCCGACCTGCTTGACCTGCCTGAGGCCGTGCCCGACGACCTGCTGGCCGCCGCTCGCGCGGTCGCCGCCGGGGCGTCCGATGTCGCGACGGGTGCCGTCCCGCTGGCCCGGGTCGTGCGCGGCGACGTGGTCGAGTCCGTGCACCTCGGCCACCTGGTCGTCCTCGCCCCCGACGGCTCGGTGCGGCTCGCGCTGGGCGACCCCGAGGTCACGATCCTCGCGCGGTCGTCGCTGAAGCCGCTGCAGGCCGTCGGGATGCTGCGCGCGGGCCTCGACCTCGACCCGCCGCACCTCGCGCTGGCGTGCGCGTCGCACGACGGCACCCCGGAGCACGTGCGCGTGGTCCGCGAGTCCCTGCTCACCGCCGGGCTCAGCGAGACCGCGCTCGAGAACACTCCCGACCTGCCGCTCGACCCGGACGCCGCCGCCGCGCGCCGCGCCGAGGGCCACGGCCCGGAGCCGGTGACGCAGAACTGCTCCGGCAAGCACGCCGCGATGCTGGTCACCTGCGTCGCCCACACCGGCGAGGAGGGCTGGGACACGGAGCGCTACCTCGACGCCGAGCACCCGGTGCAGGTCGCGTGCCGCGCCGCCGTCGAGGAGCTCACCGGCGTCCCCGCCTGGCACGTCACGGTCGACGGCTGCGGCGCCCCGCTGTTCTCCACCTCGCTCACCG
The DNA here is from genome assembly GCF_003696205.1 of Cellulomonas triticagri. GTDB lineage: Bacteria > Actinomycetota > Actinomycetes > Actinomycetales > Cellulomonadaceae > Cellulomonas > Cellulomonas triticagri. The sequence continues at coordinate 41,159 of NZ_RFFI01000017.1, read as the reverse complement.
GGCTGGCGCGGGCGTTCGCGCGGATCGCGGTCGCCCCCGCCACCGAGCCCGGGAGCCCGCTCGCCCGCGTCGCGACGGCGATGACGACGCACCCCGACCTCGTCGGCGGCGAGCGGCGCGACGTCACCCGCGCCATGCGCGCCCTGCCCGGGCTGGTCGCCAAGGACGGTGCCGACGGCGTCTACGCCGCCGCGCTGCCCGACGGCTCCGCGGTGGCGTTCAAGGTGCTCGACGGCAGCGCCCGGCCCCGACCGGCGGTGCTCGCGGAGGCGCTGCGGGTCGCGGGCGCGGCGACCCTGCCCGGCGCGGACCTCGCGGCGCTGGACACGCTCGGCCGCACCGCCGTCCTCGGCCACGGCGAGCCCGTCGGTGCCGTCGTCCCCGCGTTCGCCGCCGGGTCGCCCGCGTGAGGGCGGTCGTCCAGCGCGCCACCCGCGCGTCCGTGACCGTGGCGGGCGAGGTCGTCGGGGCGTTCGACGGCGAGGGCCTGGTCGTCCTCGTCGGCGTCACTCCGGGGGACGGGCCCGCGCAGGTCGAGCACGTCGCCCGCAAGGTCGCCGAGCTGCGCATCCTGCGCGGCGAGCGTTCGGTGGCCGAGGCCGGGGCGCCGGTGCTGGTCGTCAGCCAGTTCACGCTCTACGGGGACGCCCGCAAGGGCCGCCGCCCCACGTGGAACGCCGCCGCTCCCGGACCCGTCGCCGAGCCGCTGGTCGACGCCGTCGTCGCCGACCTGCGGGCGCGCGGCCTCACGGTCGCGACCGGGGTGTTCGGCGCGGACATGGCCGTCGAGCTCGTCAACGACGGGCCCGTCACGCTGCTGCTCGAGTCGGCGCCCGACCCCGCCTGACGCCGCGCGTCAGCCGATCCGCAGGACCAGTCGCTCCTCGGTCTGCGACTCGTCGCGGCTGCGGGCGTGCCGCTCGGTCGTCCGCTCGAACCCCGCACGCACGAACAGGTCCCCGGCGGCGTGGTTGCCGTCGGCGACCCACAGCGACACGGTCTCCGCGCCCTGGGACTTCGCGGCCGACCACACGGCGTCGAGCAGCGCCCACGCCTTGCCCTGCCGCCGGGCCTCCGGCGCGACCCAGAGCTGCACGATGTGCCGGTCCGAGGTCGGCGACCCCGGCTCCTGGATCATCGCGACCAGCCCGCGCGCCGTGCCGCCGTCGTCCACCACCCACGTCGTCGCCGACCGCAGGCGCATGCGCCAGTGGTTCTCCGCGAACATCTCCTCCCGCGCCAGCGACGAGCCGAACGCGTCGGGGTCCTCCCGCAGTGCGCGCAGGCGCACGTCGCGGACCATCTGCCAGTCGTCCTCGAGCACCTCACGGATCTGCACGGCGTCCAGCATGCCAAACGTCCTGGGTGCGGGTCTCCCCGACCTGCCCACCCACCCGGGGTGAAGCCGCCGCGGGTGGGTGGGTGACGGGCCTCAGTGCAGGGCGCGGTCGAGCACGCGGACCTCGCGCGCCAGCCGGTGCCGGGCGTAGGCGCCGAGCAGCCGCGCCTCGGCGCCCCGGTACCCGCGCGGCGCGCCCTCGACCGTCATGATCAGGTAGAGGTACGCCCGGTACAGCGCGAGCCGCAGCTGGGCGCCGGGCCCCAGGTCCAGCGGGCTCCCGGCGGTCTCGGCGAACCCGGCCAGGAAGTCCGTCGCCCGCGCGGGGTCCCGGAACAGCGCGGTCGACGCGAGCTCGGCGAGCGGGTCGCCCCAGAACGCGCGCTCGCCGTCGACCACGGCCTCCAGCCGGTGCCCGTGCTCGCCGGGGACGACGAAGACGTTGCCCGCCCACAGGTCGAAGTGCGTGAGCACCGGCACCCGCACCGCGGACAGCTCGGGCTCCGCCGCCCGCACGCGCTCCGGCAGGGCGCCGACCCGGGCCGGCAGCCGGACCCCGTACCGATCGGCGTCGGCGAGCAGCGCGGCGACCATCGCCGCCAGCGCCTCGGTCCACGTCGCCCCGGACAGCGCGCCGTCGGGGCGGTCGTAGCCGAACCGGGTGCCCGTCACCGCGCGGAGCCGGGCCACGAGCGCCCCCAGGTCCCGCTCGACGGCGGCGCGGTCGGCGGCGGGCATCCCGCGCCGGGCGGCGGCGAGCGGGCGCCCGCGCAGGTGCTCCAGCACCAGGACGTCCCGGTCGAGGCGGGTGCGCGTGAGGTCCACCCCGAGCACGGCGGGCACCGGGATCACGCCCGAGGCGCGGTGGAAGAAGTCCGCCTCCGCCCGCATGAGGTCGTGCTCGTAGGACAGCACCGGCGTGCCGACCGGCGGCGCGACCTTGACGACCATCTCCCGGCCGTCGGCGGTGCGGACCGCGTAGGCGGCGTTGAACATGCCGTCCGTCAGCTCACGCACGTGCTCCACCGGGGACGCGCTGCCGACGACCTCCCGGACGACCGTCTCGAGGTCCGGCCGACCGAGGTCGACCTTGGTCCGGCTGTGCATGAGGCCCTTCCGCGCGCGGTGCAGGTGGCCGGGAGGACGCGCAGGGGGAGCGGGCCTCCCGGCCGCCGACGACGTTAGCGCAGGCAGCAGCGGTGCGAGGCGGGTTCTGGGTGCCGGGTTTCCTGTGAGGTCCCGGGGAGCGTCAGGGGTGCAGGCGCGCCTCGTCCGGCGTGCCGTGCCCGGCCGGGTCCGGGGTGGCGCGGGCGGCGTCCGCCACGTCCTCCTCGGGACGCGGCGGCACGGTCTCGTCGTACTCCAGCACCGGCACGTCCTCGTGCCCGTCGTGGGCGACCGGCACCGGCGTGACGTCGGGCTCGGCCGCGGGGCCGCTCGGGTTGGGTTCGGTGGGGATCGGCTCGGTCACGGTGTCCTCCCGGGGTCGGGTTGCTCCTTGCACCGTAGGACGGACCGGCCCCGCCCGCGCGACGATGGGGGCATGCGCATCGAGGCCGTCACGGGCGACATCACCGAGCAGGACACCGACGCCATCGGGAACGCCGCGAACTCGTCGCTGCTCGGCGGCGGGGGCGTCGACGGGGCCATCCACGCCGCCGCCGGGCCGGACCTCCTCGCCGCGTGCCGGGCGCTGCGCGCCAGCACCCTGCCCGACGGGCTGCCCGTGGGCGACGCCGTCGTCACCCCCGCCGGTCGGCTGCGCGCTCGCTGGGTCGTGCACGCCGTGGGCCCGAACCGGCACGCGGGGCAGACCGACCCCGCGCTGCTGCGCTCGGCGTTCACGCGTTCGCTCGACGAGGCCGCGGCCGCCGGGGCGCGCACCGTCGCGCTGCCCGCCGTCGGCGCGGGGGTCTACGGGTGGTCGGCGGCGGACGTGGCGGCCGAGGCCGTGGGCGCGGCGCGCGACTGGGGCGCGGCGCACCCCGACGGGCTCGACCTCGTGCGGTTCGTGCTGTTCTCCGAGCCGGTGCGCGCGGCGTTCGAGGCGGCGCTCGCGGCGGGGTGAGACGCGGTCAGCGCCCTGGTGCGGCGAAGACCGGTAGCCGCGGCAGCACGGTGGCCGCCAGGTCGACGATGCCCTCGCACAGCGGGAGGTCAGCACGCACGTCCTCGGGTCCCGCACCCGTGTCGTCCAGGCAGTCTCCGTCGTTCCGCGTGCGACGGATCCGGTGGTACGGCGCGAGCCGTGGGCCGAGCGGCGGGTGGAGCTGTGCGCGGACGGCGTCGTGGACCGCCACGTGCCCGCCCGAGCGCGTCGGGCGCAGGCCCTGCGCGAGCAGCAACGCGGTGAGCGCCTTGCGGTTGGCCGCGTGGAGCGCGTCGTAGGCGAGCGCCACGTCGTCGTCCGCGAGGAGCGCGGCGGCGCCGTGCGGGTCTGCCGGGACCGGTCCGAGGTCGCCCGCGCGGAGCATCTGCTCGATCACCGCGCGCCCCTGCTCCCAGCCGGTCACGAGGACGGTGCGGGGTCGGCGGGGTCGCCGGAGAGGTCGAGGGCGACGAGCGGGCGAGAACGGACGTGGCGCACGAAGGGATCATCCCCGTCATGCCAGCGCTCCCCGGACAGGTACGTGGTGTTCACCTCACGGTGCAGTGCGGGCTCGACGTCGAGCAGGGCCGCGTCGACCGCACCCCGCTGCGGGGAGCCGACCACGAGGAGGTCGACGTCCCCCGGGGCGGGCCCCACCTCGCCCTGGAACCGGGCGGCCCACGACCCGTGGACGTAGGCCTGCTCGACCCCCGGGATGCCGCGCAGCGCCTGCTCCAGCACGTGCGACGGTCCGACCGTGACGACCAGGAGCTGCCGCAGCGGCGCCGTCGCGGGGTTGTCCTCGTCCGGGCGGAGCAGCACCGCCCGCCCGACCTGCTCGCCGCGCAGCAGGCCCGCGTCGAGCAGCCGCCGGACCTCGCGCGACACGGTCGGCTGCGGCTCGCCGAGGGCGCGTGCCAAGTCCGTCGCGGTCAGGCCCCGGTCGTCGGTGAGGACGCGGAGCAGGACCTGCGCCTGCAGCGTCGAGCGGAAGATCGGCACCAGCGCGGGGGCCTCGGTTCTCATATGACGCATGATGATACTCGTCAAACGAGTGATCAAGCGGAATCAGCGCGCCGGCAACCGCGACAACCCCGCTCGCAGGTCCGCCGCGCTCGCGGTCAGCGAGATGCGCACCCACCCCTCGCCGCCCGGCCCGAACGCCGACCCGGGCGCGACGGCCACGCCCGCCGACCGGGCCAGGTCCTCCGCCCACGCGGCGACGTCCCCGTCGGTCAGGTGCGCGACGTCCGCCCACAGGTAGATGCCGCCCGCCGCGGGCAACCAGCGGATGCCGCGCTCGTCCAGCAGCCCCGCGGCGAGGTCCCGGTGCTCCCGGTACGTGCGGCGCGCGGCGTCGACCGCGTCCTGCGGGCCGGTCAGCGCCGCCAGCGCGGCGTACTGGGCGGGGGTGTTCACGCAGGAGATCACCGACTCCTGGAGCGTCGGCATGAGCGGCGCCATCGTGTCCGGGACGACGAGCACCCCGACCCGGAACCCCGTCATCGCGTGCGTCTTCGAGAACGTGTGCAGCGTCAGCACCCGGCCGTCGGTGTCGAACCGCGCCGCAGGGATGTGCGGGGCGTCGTACGTGAACGCCGCGTAGCACTCGTCCGACAGCATCCACAGGTCGTGCCGCCGGGCCACGTCCACGAGCTCGGCCAGCAGGTCCGCGGGCAGGACGGTGCCCAGCGGGTTGGACGGTGAGTTCAGCAGCAGCACCCGGGTGCGGTCGGTGATCGCCGCCTCCACGGCTGCCGGGTCCGGCAGGAACCCGTCCTCGGCGCGCAGCGCGTACGGCTGCGCCTCGGCCTGCAGCAGCCGCGTCGCCATCGTGAACGGCGGGTACCCCGGGTCCGGCACCAGCACACCGTCGCCCGCGCCGACGGTGAGGCTCAGCCCCAGGTGCAGCGCCTGCGCCCCGCCGGCCGTGACCCACACGTTGTCCCGCCGCACCGGCAGGGCGTGCTCCGGGTCCAGCCACGCCGCCACCGCGTCCCGCAGCGGCGCGATGCCGCCGTTCGGGGTGTACCGGGTGTCGTCGCGGGCCAGCGCCTCGCGCGCCGCCTCCAGCACGTGCGGCGCCGTCGGCAGGTCCGGCTCCCCGACGCTCAGCACCACCGCGTCCGGCAGCGACCACGCGAGCTCGGTGATCCGGCGGATCCCGGAGGCCGGGACGGTGCGGGCGTGGGCGGCGATCTGGGGCACGGGCGGCAGGCTAACCCCGCCGTGTGTCCGTCCCGTGACGGCGGGGGTTGGCAGGATGAGGGCGTGAGCACCGCACCTGACCTGCCCCCCTCCCTGCGCACGGACCCCTCGCGGATGCTGGTGCGGCTGCTCGTGGGGCTCGCCGTCGCGGCCGCCGGGGCGTGGCTGATCCGGTACGGCACCTACGAGCAGACGCTCGTGAGCTGGGAGTGCTTCGCGGGCACGTGCGCCACCGACGACTTCGCGGGCGCCGCGCCGATCCTCGGCGTGCTCGTGCTGCTCGGTGCGGTGGCCGCGCTCAGCCCGGTCACCCGGCAGGCGACGGTCGGGCTGCTGGTCGTCGTCGGCTCCGGCGCCGCGCTGCTCGGCTGGTCGGCGGCGGTGCGCGACGGGCTGAACACCGACGAGGCGCTGCGTCGCCCTACCGCGATCGTCTGGACGGTCCTCGGGATCGGTGCCGTCGCCGCGGTCGTGGGTGCCGTGCGCAGCCTCGGCCGGTCCACCGCCGCGCGCGTGCGCGGGCTGGTGCCCGCGTGGGCCCGGGTGCGGGACTACGAGGGCATCGACGGGCGGCGCTGCCACGCGACCGTGCACTTCGCCGACGCGTCCGGCACCCGGCACGCCGTGCGGACCGTCGTCCCGCAGGACGCGTTCAAGCACGCGCCGGTCGCCTACTACGACCCCGAGCGGCCCGACGACCCGGCCCGCCTGCGGGTCGTCGTGCCCGCCCAGCCGCTGATGGCGGCCGTGCGCACCGAGCGCGAGGCCGCGGTGCGGCGCCTGCTGCCGCTGCCGGACGACGACCTGGTGAGCACGCCGCCGAGGACGCCGCGCACGGCGTCGCGCCCTGCGGCGTCGGAGCGGGCGGGAGCGGACCCGTCCGTGGTCGACGCGCTGGAGCGGCTGCGCGACCTCCACACCACCGGCGCCCTCACGGACGACGAGTACGCGGCGGCGAAGTCCCGGCTGCTCGCCCCGCCCGCCTGACGTCGGTCCCGGCGCGCGGGTGCGGTGCGCGAGCGCGGCGCGGATACTGGGTCGGTGGCAGAGACGCTGGACCTGGACGAGGTCGCGGCGGTGCTCCGGGAGCGCCGCCGGGAGGCCCTGGAGCGCCTCGCCGGGACCGGCGCCGAGCGCGACGCCGTGGTCGCCGCGTCCCGCGAGCAGGTCGCCGACGACGAGCACGACCCCGAGGACGCGACCATCGCGTACGAGCGGCGGCTGCTGGACGCTCTCGCCCACGACGTGCGGGAGCGCGTCGCCGAGGTGGACGCCGCCCTGGACCGCCTGGAGCGCGGTACCTACGGCACCTGCACCCGCTGCCACCGTCCCGTCCCGGTCGAGCGGCTGCGCGCCCTCCCCTCCGCCGCCACCTGCGTCACCTGCGCGTCCCGCTGACGCCCGCGCGCGGCCGCCGCGCCGAGTGTCCACCTCTCGCCTCTGGGCCGGACCGGTCGTGCAGGCGAAGAGTGGACACTCAGCGTCTGCGCGGGCTGCGCGGGCTGCGCGGGTGGGTTCCCGGGCGCGTCCTAGAGTGGCCCGGTGCCTGAGACCGCGTCCGAGCCGCTGCGGCTCGCCGTGCTCGGTCCGGTGCGCGCCGCCGGTGCGGACGACGTGCTGCTGCCCGTCGCGGGGCGGGGCGCGAACCTGCTGCTCGCGCTCGCGCTGGAGCCCCGGGGGCTGAGCGCGGCCCGCGCCCTCGACGAGACCTGGCCGGACGGTGCGCCGTCCTCGGGCCGTGCGGCCCTGCAGACCCTGGTGTCCCGGCTGCGGGCGGCGCACCACGCCGGTCTGGTCGTCTCGACCGCGACGGGGTACGCGCTGGGCGTCGCACCGGACGCGGTCGACCTGCACCGCGCGGCGGCGCTCGCGGACCGGGCGCGGCAGGCGCTCGCGACCGGCGACCCGAGCGCAGCCGCCGACGGTGCTGCGGCGGCGCTCACGCTGTGGTCGGGCGAGCCCGGTGACGGGGTGACCGCGGACGCGCTCGTGGCGACGCTGGTGTCACGCTCGGAGGCGCTGCGCCGCGACCTGCTGCGCGTCCGGGCCGCCGCCCTGGTCGACCTGGACGACGGCCGCGCCGTCGACGCCGCGGAGGACCTGCTGGCGGTCGCCCCGCTGGACGACGGCGCGCACCTGCTGCGGATGCGGGCGCTGCACGCCGGAGGCCGCACGACGGAGGCGGTCGCGGCGTTCGCGGCGTACCGGGAGCGGCTGCGGGACACGCTCGGCACCGACCCCGCCCCCGACGTCGCGGCGTTCCACCTGCGCCTGCTGTCGGGCGAGCCCGCCGCCGCACCGGCCGCGGCGCCACCCGCCGGTCCCGAGGCGTCCACCACGCACGTGCTCGGCCTGCGGGCCGCGCCCGACGACCTCATCGGCCGGGACGCCGACCTCGCGGCCGTCGACGCCCTGCTCGGCTCCGCGCGGGTGGTCACGGTCCTCGGCACCGGCGGCCTCGGCAAGACCCGGCTGGTGCAGGAGGTCGCCCGGCGCGCGGCCGACCGGTACGCCGCGGTGGTCGTCGCGGAGCTCGCGTCCGTGCGGGACGACCCCGACGTGCTGCCCGCGCTCGCCGCGGCGCTGCGGGTCCCGGAGCCGACGCCGCGCCGCGGGGTCCCCGACCCGCGGCTGCGCCCCCTGCGGGACCGCGTGCTGGACCGCCTCGGGGACCGCCCGACGCTGCTGGTGCTGGACAACTGCGAGCAGGTGCTCGACGGCGTGGGCTCGTGGGTCGCGGACGTCGTCGCGGCGTCCCCGGGGGTGCAGGTGCTGGTGACGAGCCGGGCGCCGCTGGCCGTGCCGGGGGAGCGCGTGCACCCGCTGGCCCCTCTGGCGACGCACGCCCCGGACGGCGGCCCGGGGCCCGCGGTGCGGCTGTTCGTGGAGCGGGCCACGGCCGTGCGGCCGGACGCGGCGCTGCCCGAGGACGTCGTCGCGCGGCTGTGCACGCGCCTGGACGGGCTGCCGCTGGCCATCGAGCTCGCCGCGGCCCGGGTGCGGTCGCTGACGGTCGTGGAGCTCGAGCGGAGGCTGACGGACCGGTTCGCGCTGCTGGTCGGCGGGTCCGCGGGCGTCCCCGAGCGGCACCGGACCTTGCGCGCGGTCATCGACTGGTCGTGGGACCTGCTCACGGAGCGGCAGCGGCGGCTGTGCCGGCGGGTCGCGGTGCTGCCCGCCGGGGTGCCCCTCGGGGCGGCGCTGCGGGTCAGCGCCCTGGACGCCCCGGACGGCGTCGTGGACGAGACGGCGGTGCTGGACGACCTCGACGCGCTGGTGGCGCAGTCGCTGCTGCGGGTCCAGGAGGACGCGGGGACCGGCGCGGTCCGGTACCGGATGCTCGAGACCGTGCGGGAGTTCGGACGCTCCGAGCTACGGGCGGCGGGCGAGGAAGCGGCCGTCCGGGCGGCCGTGCTCGACTGGGCGGCCGAGGTCGCGACGGACCTGGTGCACCGGTCCGGCAGCCCGGAGCGCATCATGCTCGACCCGGCGGCGGCCGCCGAGCACGACAACCTCGTGGCGGTGCTCCGCTCCGCCCTGGACCACGAGCCCGACGCGTCCGGGGCGGTGCTCGCCCTGTACGGGGTCGTCGCGCTGCGGTGGATGATGCAGGGCGCGCACGACGAGGTCGGCGAGGTCGCGCCGCGCGTGCTGGCGCTCGCGGAGGCGCACGACCCGGTGGGCGACCCGGCGGCGGTCGTGCTGGCGGTGGCGCTCATGGCGGGCACCGACCTGCTGTTCGGCGACCGGCGGGCGGGGGTGCGGGGTCGGCTGCTGCTGCGGCGGGTCGTCGCGGGGGCACCGCCGCTGGACCCGGTGCCCCGGCTGCTCGCGGACCTGGTCGAGTCCTTCGGCGACCTCGCGGACGCGGGCGGCGCGCTGGCGCGGGGCCGGGCGAGCACGGACGTGCCGACGCGCCGGCTCGCGCTGTTCATGAGCTGGTCGGTCGCGGAGAACGGCGGCGACCTCGACCACGCGTACCGGTTCGCCGCGGACGCGCACCGCCTGGCGGTGGCCGACGCGGACCCCTGGACGCGCATGATGGCGGCCGCCGCGCTCGCGGGGATCTGCAGCCAGGGGCTGCGGACGACCGAGGCGCTGGGCTGGGTCGCGGAGGGCGAGGCGGCGCTGGTCGAGGTGCGGCGGCTGCCGGGAGGCGAGCCGCTGGACCTCGCGTTCGGGGACAACATCGAGCAGACCCGCGGCCTGGCCCTGCTGACCGCGGGCCGGTGGGACGAGGCCGAGGCGGTGTTCCGCCGGGTCGAGGCGTCCGCGCGGGACGCCCGCGACGGTGCCCTGCTGGGAGGGATCGGCGCGGCGGAGGCCCGGCGCGGCCGCGGCGAGGTGGACGCGGCGCTCGCCGCCGAGCGCGACCTGGTGGCGCGGCTGGGTCCGGTGCCCGAGCAGGACCCGTGGCTGCTGATCGTCGCGGGGACGTGCCTCGCGGCGCACGCGCTCGCGGACCGCACCGACGAGCCGCTGCTCGCGGACCTCGCGGGCGCGCTGGCCGAGGCCGCGGCGGGCGACCCGCCGTTCGGGACGCCGTTCACGGACCGGCCGGTGCTCGGGACCCTCGTGGTGGGCGTCGGGGCGTGGTGGGCGGCGACCGCCCCCGACGACCCGGCGGGCCTGGAGCTGCTGGCCCTGGGCGAGCGGCTGGGGTCCCGGCAGGACCTGCCCGCGGTGTCCCGCGCCCAGCACTGGGAGCGCGCGACCGCCCGCTCGGGTGAGCGGGCGGTCGCGGCGGCCCGGGCCGCGGTCGCGGACCTGCCCCGGGGGGCGGACGTCGCGCGGGCGATCACCCTCGTCCGACGCCTCACGACCTGAGGTGGCCGGACCCGGACGTCAGGCCTTGCGCATGTACGCCCGGACGGTGAGCGGCGCGAACACCGCGACCACCACGGCCGCACCCAGCAGCGCCCACAGCGCGTCCACCGTCCACGAGCCCGACAGCGTGAGCTCGCGCGCCGCGGTGACCAGGTGCGACACCGGGTTCACGTCCACGAAGCCCTTCAGCCACGACGGCATCGTGTCGGCCGGGACGAACGCGTTGGACGCGAACGTCAGCGGGAACAGCACGATCATCGAGATGCCCTGCACCGAGCTCGCCGACCGGGCGATGACGCCGAAGAACGCGAAGATCCACGACAGCGCCCACGCGCACAGGATGACGAGCAGCCCCGCGGACACGACCCCGACGAACCCGCCGTCCGGGCGCCAGCCCATGATCAGGCCCATGACGAGGGTCAGCGTGGTGGCGATGGCGTAGCGGACGGTGTCGGCCAGCAGCGCACCCGCGAGCGGGGCGATGCGCGCGATCGGCAGCGACCGGAACCGGTCGAACACGCCCTTGTCCATGTCCTCGCGCAGCTGCACGCCGGTGACGACGGACGTGGTGATGACGGTCTGCACCAGGATGCCCGGGATGAAGAACGGCAGGTAGGAGCCGACGTCCCCGGCGATGGCCCCGCCGAAGATGTACGTGAACATCAGCGTGAAGATGATCGGCTGCAGGGTCACGTCGACCAGCTGCTCGGGGGTGCGGCGGATCTTCAGCAGCCCCCGCCAGCCCATCGTGAGCGACTGCCGGACGGTGGTGGCGAGCGGCACGTGCGTGCTGACGGCGGCGGCGAGCGCCGGGCCGTCGACGGGGGCGCCGCCGGCGCGGGGTGCGGGACGGTCGGTGGTCAGGGTGGTCATGCGAGGACCTCCTCGGGGGTGCGGGCGGCGTCGGCGGCGTGGCCGGTGATGGTGAGGAACACCTCGTCGAGCGTCGGCTGCTGCACCCCGACCTCGGTGAGGTGGATGCCCGCCTGGCGCAGCGCGACCAGCAGGTCGCCGGCGGCGTCGGCCGTCGCGACGGGCGCGGAGAGCCGCCCGTCCGGCGTGCGGGCGACGTCCACGCCGAGCACCGCGCGGGCGATGCGCCGCGCCTCGTCCTCGTCGCGCTCCTCCGCGAGCCCCACCTGGATGCGCGAGGTGCCGACGGACGCCTTGAGCTCCGCGCCCGTGCCCTCGGCGACGAGGCGCCCGCGGTCGATGACGGCGATGCGCTCGGCGAGCTGGTCGGCCTCGTCCAGGTACTGCGTGGTCAGCAGGACGGTGGACCCGCCGTCGACCAGCCGCCGCACGGTGTCCCACATCTGCAGGCGGGTGCGCGGGTCGAGACCGGTGGTCGGCTCGTCCAGGAAGATCAGCGGCGGCCGGGCGATCAGGGAGGCGGCGAGGTCGAGGCGGCGCCGCATGCCGCCGGAGAAGTTCTTCAGCGGGCGGGCCGCGGCCTCGCCGAGCCCGAACTCGTCCAGCAGCGCGGCCGCGGTGCGGCGGGCGTCGCGGCGGGACAGGCCGAGCAGGCGCCCGAACAGCACCAGGTTCTCGGTCGCGGACAGGCTCTCGTCCACGGACGCGTACTGCCCGGTCACGCCGATGAGCTGGCGGACGGCCTGCGCCTCGCGGGCGACGTCGCGACCGAACACGGTCGCGGTCCCGGCGTCGGGGCGCAGCAGCGTCGCGAGCATCCGGATGGTGGTGGTCTTCCCGGCCCCGTTGGGACCGAGGAACCCGTACACGGCGCCGGTGCGGATCCGCAGGTCGATGCCGTCGACCGCGCGGTTGTCGCCGAACGTCTTGACGAGGCCCTGGGCCTCGACGGCCCAGCCGGTGCCGCTCGTGGTGGTGGTCATGCTGCTCCCTCTCGTGGTGCGTGCCACCGACTCTCCCCGCCCCCGCTCACACCCCGCTGACGTCCCGCTGACACCCGCTCTCCCCGGGTCGCGTATGACCCGGATGGCGCAGCGGGTGTTTCCGGGGGGTTGCGGGTGGGGGTGAGGCGTGGCGCTCCGGGCGCGGGGGTGGCACTCTGCCGTCAGAGTGCTCACTGGGTCGTCCGACCCACAGGTCCCACCGCCCCCGAGGAGACCCGTCATCGCCGCGCACCCCCGCCCCGTCGCCGTGGTCACCGGAGCGTCCTCCGGCATCGGCACCGAGTTCGCCCGCCGGTTCGCCGCGCGCGGCTACGACCTGGTGCTCGTCGCGCGCCGCCGCGACCGCCTCGACGCGCTCGCCGACGAGCTCGCCACGAGCCACGCCGCGACCAGCACGGTCGTCGTCGCGGACCTCGCCGACCCGGACGGTCCCGCGCAGGTCGCCCGGGAGGTCGCCGCGCACGGGCTGCTGGTCGACGCGCTCGTCAACAGCGCCGGGTTCGGCACCTACGGCCCGTTCGTCGACGAGGACCCCGCCCGGGTCGCGGCGGAGATCCAGGTGAACGTCACCGCGCTCACGCTGCTCAGCCGCCTGCTGCTGCCCGACCTGGTGGCGTCGCGGCGCGGGATCCTGGTGAACGTCGCCAGCACGGCCGGGTACCAGCCGGGGCCGTGGTTCGCGGTCTACGCCGCCACGAAGGCCTACGTGCTGTCGCTCACCGAAGCGTTGTGGGCCGAGCACCGGGGGTCGCGGCTGCGGGTGCTCGCGCTGTCCCCGGGGCCCGCGGAGACCGAGTTCTTCGACGCCGCGGGCACCGACCGGTTCCGGATCGGGCAGGTCATGACCGTGCCGCAGATCGTGGACGTCGCGTTCCGCACCCTCGACCGGCGCACCCCGCCGCCGTCCGTGATCACGGGGCTGCGCAACCGGGTCACGGCCGGCGCCGCGCGGCTCGCCCCCACCCGGTTGACCCTGCGCGTGGCGTCCCGCCTGGCGGGGGACTGACGTGCCCCGCATGGCCGTCGAGGAGCGGCGCCGGGCCCTCGTGGACGCCGCGGTGCGGGTGATCGCGCGCGACGGCGTCGCCGGGGCGACGACCCGGGCCGTCGTCGCCGAGGCGGGGATGTCGCTGGCGAGCCTGCACTACGCGTTCCCGTCCCGGGAGCACCTGCTGGAGGCCGTGATCGCCGAGGTCACCGCGCAGGAGCGCCGTACCGCCGAGGCGGGGCTGCTGCCCGTCGCGGTCGGTCCGGAGGTCGACGGCCCGCCCGCGCTGGTCGAGGTGCTGCGCGACGGGCTGGACCGGTACGTCGACCTGCTGGTCGCCGACCCCGCGCGCGAACAGGCGCTGCTGGAGCTCGCCCTGTACGCGATGCGGACCCCCGGGCAGCGCGCGGCGCTCGTCGCCCAGTACGACGTCTACCTGGAGTCGGCCCGGGCCAGCCTGTCCGCGGCGGCGCTCGCGGCCCGCAGCCGGTGGACGGTCCCGCTGGACGAGGCCGCCCGGGCGCTGGTCATGGCGACCGACGGCATCACGACGACCTGGCTGGCCGACCGGGACACCGCCGCGGCGCGCACCACGGCCCGGTTCGCCGCCGGGGCCCTCGCCGCGCTGGCCGAGCCGGTCGGCGGCAGCACCGCGCGGACCGGGGTCGTGCAGGCCCGACCCGGACGCGGCTGACCGGTGGACGCGCGGGCGGCGCGGGTCGCGGTCGGGGCGGCGTACGCCGCGCAGGGCTTCGGGTACGCCACGGTCGTCACGGCGCTGCCCGCGTTCAAGGAGCGGCAGGGGATCGACGACACCGCCGTCTCGCTGGTGGTGCTGCTGGTCTGCGTCACCGCGGCGGCCGGGTCGGTCCTCGCCGAGCGCATCGCCACCCGCCGGGGCAGCCGGACGTCGCTGCTGGTCGGACTGGGGCTGCAGGCCGTCGCGCTGCCGCTGGTGGCCGCGTCGACCCCGCTGGTGCCGTTCGTCCTCGGGTTCGCGCTGTACGGGCTGGGCCTCGGGGTGGTGGACGCCGCCGCGGGCATCCAGGGGGTGCTGGTGCAGCGCCGCTACGGGCGCCCGGTGATGTCCGGGTTCTTCGCCTGCTACACGGCGGCCGCCATCGCCGGGGCGCTCGCGATGTCGGCGTTGGTCGGCGCGGCGGCGGTGCCTGGCGCGACAGCCGCGCTCGTGGTCGCGGCGGCGGTGCTCGCCGGGGCGCTGCTGCTCGGGCGCCCGCGCCTGGTCCCGGTGGACGTCGCGCTCGCCGCGCCCACCCCGGCACCCGCCCCGACTGCCGCTCTCGCCGCGCGCGCTCCGCTGCCGGTGCGGGGCATCGTCGTCATCGGCGGTGTCGTCCTCGCCGCGTTCGTCGTGGACTCCGCTGTCAGCACCTGGAGCACCGTGTACCTGCACGACGTGCTGCTCGCCCCCGCCGCCGTCGCCCCGCTCGGCTACGCCGCGTACCAGGCGGCGGTGCTGGTCACCCGGCTGGCGGGGGACCGCCTGGTCGGGCGGACCGGTCGGGCGCCGCTCGTCGCGGGCACCGCCGCCACCGCCGTGCTCGGTCTGGTGCTCGTCGCGCTGGTCCCTGGACCCTGGGCGGCCGTGACCGGCTTCGCGCTCGCCGGGGTCGGCGTCGGGGCGCTCGTCCCGCTGGCGTTCTCCGCCGCGGGCGAGCTCGACCCGGAGCGCACCGACGAGGTCGTGGCGCGGGTCAACCTGTTCAACTACGCGGGCGCGGTGCTCGGGGCGGTCGCGGTCGGCCTGCTCGCGGACGGACCCGGGCTCGGTGCCGGGTTCCTGCTGCCCGCCCTGCTCGCCGCCCCGGCGGTCGCGGCGGCGCGCGCGTTCACCCCGCCGGGCACCCGGCCCGCGGTGCGGGGCTGAGCCCGCGCGCCGTCAGGACGGCAGGCGGCGGTTGCGGTCGACCCGCTGCATGAACTTCTTCGTCCCCCGGGTCGCGAAGATCCGGGCGAACGTCACGACGGCGGTGGTGATCGCCGCGGCCGCGACGACCTCACCGATCTTGATGTCGTCGGCGTCGTCCTCGGGCTTCGGCGGCTTGTGCCCGGAGGCGGCCTTCCACGCCGTGTCGACCGCCTTCGTCGCCAGCCAGGCGACCCCGCCGGCCACGACCAGGCCCGCCACCTTGGCGAGGGTGGACTGCGTCTCTTCGTCGGCCACGGGACCTCCTGCGTCGCGCTGCGGTTGATCTGCGTCCACGCTACCGCTCGCGCTGCCGGGACGCAGGTCAGCGTGGGTGGGTGGTGGGCGCCGCCACTCATCTGCGCTGGCCTGCGGCGCCGGTCCGGCGGGCCCGGACGGACATCCTGAGGCAGATCGACGCACACCGCACCGCTCCGGGCAAAGAAAAACCCCCAGCGCCGACCGGCTGGACCGGAGAGCGGGGACCTGGGGGACTTCGCTTCCTACGGTAGCGAGATGGCGGTCGACCAGCAAGCACCTTCGCGCCGGCACGACGGGCTGCGGCGCGGCGTGCCGGCGCCCAGGTTCGCGTCCTTCGAGCGCTGGGCCGAGCACGACAGCGCGTTGGCGTGGGACCTGTACGTCTGGAACCGGGACCTGTCCGCCGCCTTCTTCGCGGACGTGGCGGTCCTGGAGATCGCGCTCCGGACGGGCATGCACGACGCCGCTTCCGCGGCCTGGGGCAACCGGTGGTGGGCGGACCCCGACGTGCGCCTCGACGACCGCAGCAGCGCGCAGCTCGCCGCCGCCTGGTCCCAGCTCCCGCCGGCGGTCCGCCGGTCGCCGTCGGGAGACGACGTCCCCGACCGCCTGGTCGCCCAGTGCACCTTCGGCTTCTGGACGAACCTGCTCGACACGGGCGGGCACACCGGCGTCCCACCGCGGCGGACGCGCGTCGACTACGAGGCGCTGTGGCACGGGGCGTTCCGGCAGGCGTTCCCCGGCGGGCGGCTCCAGGCGCGCGCGGAACGCGAGCGCGCCTCGGGCCGCGATCTCGCCGGCGCCGAGGACGAGATCGCCTTCACACGCGCCTGGGTGCACGGCGTGTGCCGGGAGGTCAACGCGCTCCGGAACCGGGTGGCGCACCACGAACCGCTCGTGGGTGGCGTGCCGCTTCCCGGGCGAGGGCGGCGGATGTCTCCCCAGGATGCCCACCGGTCGTGCTTGCTGCTGGCGGCGATGCTCGACCGCGACCTGGCGGAGTGGCTGGCGTCGGCTTCGAGGGTGCCGCCGTTGCTCGCGGCCAGACCGGGCGCTCCGTCGTGACGCAGGTCAGCGCCTCCGGCGCCGGTCGTACGACCCCGCCGGTGTACTCTCGCCTCGAACGACAGGGGAGCGTCCCGGTCACCGCTCGCGCGGGGGCCGACCGGCGCTGAGAGTGCGGACGGAATCCGCAGACCCTCGCACCTGATCCGGTTAGCACCGGCGTAGGGAGTCGGGAATCTCAGTCGCCCCGTGCTGTCGTCTGTGCCGCGCGGTCGTGCGGCGGGGGCGGTGGTGCGGTGGCGGCACCCCTCGGTGCACATCGAGGAGGAACCACCATGGCGCGTACGCGCGCACCCCGTACGGCGTCCCGGCGGCGGGCACCCGTCATCTCCGGCCTGGCGGGTCTGGGCGTCGTCGCCCTCACCGCCTGCTCCGTCACGGGCGGCTCGTCCGGGTCGGACGGCACCGCCGAGGCCGAGGGGTCCGGCACGGTCACCCTGGTCACCCACGACTCGTTCCACGTGAGCGAGGACCTGCTCGCGCAGTTCGAGGAGGAGTCGGGCCTGACGGTCGTCCAGGTCGCCCCCGGTGACGGCGGCGCGCTGGTCAACCAGCTGATCCTGACGAAGGACGCCCCGCTGGGCGACGTGGTGTTCGGGATCGACAACACCTTCGCGTCCCGGGCGATCGACGAGGGCGTGCTCGCCCCGTACGAGTCGTCCGCCCCGGCGGCGGCCGACGCGGCGCAGTACGCGCCGGACGCGTCGGGCTCGCTGACGGCGGTCGACGTCGGGGACGTGTGCCTGAACGTGGACCACGCGTGGTTCGCGGAGCAGGGCGTCCCGGAGCCGACGACGCTCGAGGACCTGACCGATCCCGCCTACCGGGACCTCACGGTCGTGACGAACGCGGCGACGAGCAGCCCGGGCATGGCGTTCCTGCTGGCGACGGTCGGGGCGTTCGGCGCGGACGGCTGGGAGCAGTACTGGTCGGACCTCACGGCGAACGGCCTGAAGGTCGCCGAGGGCTGGTCGGACGCGTACTACACGGACTTCTCCGGCGGCGGTGGCGGCGGTTCCCGCCCGGTCGTGCTGTCCTACGCGTCCTCCCCGCCCGCGACGGTCCCCGAGGGCGGCGGCGAGCCGACGACCGGCGCCCTGCTGGACACCTGCTTCCGGCAGGTGGAGTACGCGGGCGTGCTCGCCGGGGCGCAGAACCCCGAGGGCGCGCAGCAGGTCGTGGACTGGCTGCTGTCCGACGCGGTGCAGGCCGACATCCCCGGGTCGATGTACATGTACCCGGTGAGCAGCGCCGTCGACCTCCCGGAGGACTGGGCGGCGTGGGCGCCGCTCGCCGAGCAGCCGTTCGAGGTGCCGCTCGTGGACATCGCCGAGCACCGCGACGACTGGGTCCGCTCCTGGACCGACCTGGTGATCGGCTGACCGCACGCCCATGAGCACGACGACCCGACCGTCCCCGACCGGCACCGCCCGGCCGGGGACGGTCGCGCGCCCGGAGCGCGGCTGGGCGGCGACCCGGGTGGTGGCGTGGACGGTGGCGGCCGCGGTGCCGCTGGTGTTCCTCGGGGTGTTCTTCGCGTGGCCGGTGCTGACGCTGGTGGGCCGGGGGTTCGTCGCGGACGGGGCGCTGGACCTGTCGGGGTTCGCGGAGGTGTTCGCCCGACCGCGGACCTGGCGGATCGTCGGGCTGACGCTCGCGCAGGGCGCCCTGGGGACGGTCGTCTCGGTCGCGCTCGGGGTGCCCGGCGCGTACGTGCTGTACCGCTGCCGGTTCCCCGGTCGCGGCCTGCTGCGCGCGTTCGTGACGGTGCCGTTCGTGCTGCCGACCGTGGTGGTCGGCGTCGCTTTCCGCGCGCTGCTGCGGGACAACGGTCCGCTGGGGTTCCTGCACCTCGACGGGACGTTCACGGCGATCGTCGCGGCCCTGGTGTTCTTCAACTACGCCGTCGTGGTCCGGACGGTCGGCGGGATGTGGGAGCGGCTGGACCCGCGCCCCGAGCAGGCGGCCCGGGCGCTGGGCGCCTCGCCCGCGCGGGCGTTCTGGACCGTGACCCTGCCCGCCCTGACCCCGGCCATCACGTCGGCGGCCTCGCTGGTGTTCCTGTTCTGCGCCACGGCGTTCGGGACGGTGCTGGTGCTCGGCGGGATGCGGTTCGGCACCGTCGAGACGGAGATCTGGATCCAGACCACGCAGTTCCTCGACCTGCGGGCCGCCGCGGTGCTGTCCGTGGTGCAGCTCGTGGTGGTCGTCGCGGCGCTCGCGGTCGCGGGGCGCGCGCGGTCGCGCCGGGAGCGGGCGTTGTCCCTGGTCGGCGAGGCCGAGCCGGGGGTGCGCCGCCCGCACCCGCTGCCCGCCGCCGTGACCGCCGTGGTGCTCGTGCTGCTGGCCCTGCCGCTGGCGGCGCTGGTCACCGGATCGCTGCGCACGGGCGACGGCTGGGGGCTCGACCACTACCGGGCGCTCGGCACCACCGGCGGCCGCAACGCGCTGACGGTGACGGTGTGGGAGGCGCTGGCGAACTCCCTGCGGGTCGCCGTGGACGCCACCCTGCTCGCCCTGGTGGTCGGCTGCCTGGTCGCGCTGGTGGTGTCGCGGCGCCCCCGCCGGCCGGTCGCGCGCCGCGCGGTGGGGGTGCTCGACGGGGTGTTCATGCTGCCCCTGGGGGTGTCCGCGGTGACCGTGGGCTTCGGTGCGCTGCTGACCCTCGCGCACCCGTTCGGGATCAGCACCGACCTGCGCAGCAGCGGCGCCCTGGTGCCGGTCGTGCAGGCCGTCGTCGCGGTGCCGCTCGTCGTCCGGACCGTGCTGCCGGTGCTGCGCGCCATCGATCCGCGGCTGCGCGAGGCGGCGGGCACCCTCGGTGCCGCACCCGGCCGGGTGCTCGCGACCGTCGACGGGGCGCTGGTCGCCCGGTCGGTGGGGCTGGCGGTCGGCTTCGCGTTCGCCGTGTCGCTGGGGGAGTTCGGGGCGACGTCGTTCCTGTCCCGCCCCGACCGGCCGACGCTGCCGGTCGTGATCTTCCGGCTGATCGGGCAGCCGGGCGCCGACAACTACGGGATGGCCCTCGCGGCGAGCGTGGTGCTCGCGCTGCTGACCGCGGGGGTGATGGCGCTCGCGGAGCGGTTGCGCGGGCCGGTGGGAGGAGAGCTGTGAACGAGCGGACCACGCTGGGGGCGCCCCGGCGGGCGGCGGAGGACGGCACCCACGACATGACGGCACCGCAGGTGACCCGCCCCGCGCTCGGGGTGACGGACCTCGTCGTCCGGTACCCCGCGGGTCGTCGCGGCGCACCCGGGGTGACCGCCGTGGCCGGGGTGACGCTCGACGTCCCCGCCGGGCAGGTGCTCGCGCTGCTCGGGCCGTCGGGGTGCGGGAAGTCGTCGCTGCTGCGGGCCGTGGCGGGCCTGGAGCCGCCTGCCGGGGGCTCGGTGACGTGGGCGGGGGAGGACGTCGCGGCGCTGCCCGTGCACCGCCGGGGGTTCGGGCTGGTGTTCCAGGACGGGCAGCTGTTCCCGCACCGCGACGTGCTCGGCAACGTCGCGTACGGCCTGCGGGACCTCGACCGCGCGGCGCGCCGCGACCGGGTCGCCGAGCTGCTGGACCTCGTCGGCCTGCCCGGCTACGAGCGGCGCCCGGTCGCGACCCTGTCCGGCGGGGAGCGGCAGCGGGTCGCGCTCGCCCGGTCGCTGGCCCCGCGCCCCCGGCTGCTGCTGCTCGACGAGCCGCTGTCCGCCCTCGACCGGTCCTTGCGCGAGCGCCTGGCCGAGGACCTGCGGCACGTCCTCGTGGCCACCGGGACGACGGCGCTGCTGGTCACGCACGACCAGGACGAGGCGTTCGCCGTCGCGGACCGGGTCGCCGTGATGTCCGCCGGGCGGCTGCGGCAGGTCGCGGACCCGGGGACGCTCTGGCGGCGACCCGCGGACCGGGAGGTCGCGGAGTTCCTGGGCTACCGGACGTTCCTCGCCGGCGCGGACGCGGGCACGGCCGTGGCGCCCGGGGGCTGGCGCGTCGCGGGGACGGGCGGGGGTCCCGCGCGGGACGCGGTCGTGACCGGCCACCGGACCCGGCGCGGGCTGCCCGAGGTCGTCGCGACGATCGAGCCCGAGGGCGAACCGGTCACCGCCGTGCCCGCCGGGGCGACGCTGCCCGCCCCCGGGACGCGGGCGCGGCTGGTGGCCGAGCCGGCTGCCGTGGCCGTCCTGGGGTCCACGGTCTGACGCGGCCCCCTCTGTCAGTCGTCGCGGGGGGCGGGACGTCGGCGTGCGAACAGGCCCTTGACCCCCCAGATCACCAGCGCTGCACCCAGCGTGCAGGCGGCGAGCCACAGGAAGAACTGGTCTTCCCGGAAGTCGTACAGCGTGACCACGGCGATGACGGCGAGTCCCGCCACGGCAGCGGCCCCCCGGAGGACGTCAGCCACGGCTTCCTCCTCGGAGGTGGTTCTCCACCACGAGCGTGGCGGATTTCCGTGTGGCTTTCATCCCCGCACCGCCTTCCACAGCGCCTTGAATCGGCCGCCGACGTAGGTCACGACGCTACCTGCTGCGAGGTTGCAGATGAAATTCCCCTCGCACCGCTTCCACAATGCCGCGAAGCTCTTCGCGGCCCCGAGCTCGGCCAACGTCCTGCGCATGTCGATCGTGCCGCGAGTTCGCTCGTAGCCCTGAGGGAAGACCTCCGTCACGGTCACCACCCCGCCCTTGCACTGCTGGAGCGCCTTCACGACGACCCGCTCCGCGCCCCAGGCGCACATCATGCGCCACGACGAGCCGGATCTGCTGGTGGGCGCTGGTGGTGCGGCCTGCGCGGCACCGGGTCCGGTCACGACCACCACCGTGGTCAGCACGAGGGTCGCCAACGCCGCGACGGCACGCGGGTGTCGTGCCGGGGGGTCGATCAGCACGCGTCCGCGCGCCGCTCGCACATCGATCTCACTGCCGTCCTGCATCTGTGCCCCTTCATCCGGAAGAAGCGCCAGAATCGCGTGCGACGGTCGAGGACGTCGACAATTCCGGAAGGTCGCGGCAAGGATCGGCCGTCGTGGAGCAATGCCTTGCCCCGTGCGTGCAGGGCCTGGCTGCCGCTGGGCGCCGGAGGTATTCTTCAGGCCGTCGTCGAGCAGTCGCAGGGGAAGGTCGGGGGGCCAGAGGATGATCGTGTGTCACGACGACGTCGATGAGGTGATCGTGCGCCACGTCGGGCAGGGGATGACCAACCGGGAGATCGGACGCGCCATCTACCTGTCGGAGCACACGGTCGCCCACCGGATCACGCGGTTGCTCCGGCGCTCCGGGTTGCGGAACCGGGTGCAGATCGGCGCCGTGGCAGCGACCGCGGGAACGACGACGACCCCGCCGGACTGCCCCGGACACCCCTGCTGCTGAGCCTCAGCCCAGCCGCAGCTGCCACTCCCCGGCCACGCCCGCCGGTCGGAACCCCAGCGCCACGTTGATCGCGAGCATCGGGGCGTTCTCCTGCGCGTTCCAGGTGCCGATCCGGCGCGTGCCGGGCTGGATCTGCGTGAGCCGCGCGAGGTTCGCGGTCTTCACCAGCATCCCCAGTCGGTGCCCGCGGTGCTCCCGCAGCACGAGCGTGTCGTCCTGGTGCACGAACTCCACGGTGTCCGGTCGGTTCACCAGCGCGGTGAACGCCGCGAGCGTCCCGGTGGGCTCGTGCACGGCCGCCGCGACCCGGTAGGCCATGCCCCGCTCGACGAACGTCTGCTCGGCGGCCCGCACCCGGTCGGCGTCCCACACGTCCTCGCGCAGGTCGATGCCCCCGGCGGGGGCGTCCGTGCTCATCCGGGTGTTCAGGTGGGCGAACTGGTCCACCCAGGCGTCCGGGCAGCGCCCGTCCCAGGTGATCACCCGGTAGTCCGGTCCGGCAGCCTGCGCGGCGGCCTCGGCGTGCGCGGCGAGGAACGCCGGCTCCAGCGGGACGTCCAGCACGGACCGGCGCGACACCTGCTCCAGGTCCCAGCCGCGCCGGGTCGCGAACGCGACGCCCGGGTGGTCGGTCGCGACGCGCCCGGTCCCGGTGCTCGGCACCAGCGTCCCGGGGCCCTCCGGCGGCTCGACCCCGTGGTCGGTCGACGTCGTCAGCATGGTGCGCCCGTGCTCGCGCGCGGTGGCGAGCGCCAGGTCGTGCAGAGCGGAGCCGATGCCGCGCCCGCGGTGCTCGGGGCGCACGTCGAGCTGGACGAACCCGGTGTGGGTGTTGTCCTGCCGGGGCAGGTTGACGGCGACGTACCCGAGCACGCGCGCGGGGTCGGCCGGGCCGTCGGCGAGGGGCGCGTCGAGCGCGACGAACCGCAGCTTCAGGTCGTACTCCTGGTGCTGCAGGCCCGCGAGGATCTCCGTCGGCACGCGCGCGAGGTCCAGGTCGCCCCACGCGTCCAGGGCCGAGGCGTTCGTGGCGTCGACCATGCCGTGCAGCACCCACGCGTCGGGGGCGTCGAGGGCCGCGGGCACGGGCAGCGGGACGAGGTGCGCGTCGGTTCGGGTGGTCATGCGCCCATCGTGGGCGGCGCACCTCGCGCGGGGCGAGGGAATTCCGGCTTTCATGTCGGAGCGTCACTCCGGATACCTGCCGGGACGGGGGTGCCGCGGGTTCTGGTGGTCGCGCTACCGAAACCCGGGACGCGACGAGCCGGTACGGTCACCGTCATGCCAGTGCTGGAGATCATCGGGTGGGTCGGGTCCGCGCTCGTCGTCGTGTCCCTCATGCAGGCGCGCGTGCTGCGGTTCCGGTGGATGAACCTCGCCGGGTCGGCCATCGCCGCCGCCTACAACGCGTGGGTCGGCATCTGGCCGTTCGCCGTCATGAACGGCGTCATCGCGATCATCGACGTCTACTGGCTGGTGCGGCTCTACCGCGAGCAGCACGACGCCGACGTCTACCAGGTCGTCCCCGTCGGCGCCGGCGACCACTACCTGCGGCACGTCGTCGGGGTGCACGCCGACGACATCGCCCGGTACTACCCGTCCTACGCCCGCGACGCCCGCGACGCCGCCGCCGAGGACGCGCCGCCCGCGACGCGCTGGGCGTTCCTCGTGCTGCGCGGCGACGAGACCGTCGGCGTCGTCGTGCTCCGGCACACCGGCGGCGGCGTCGGCGAGGTCGAGCTCGACTACGTCACGCCGCGGTTCCGGGACTTCGCGCCCGGGGAGTTCGTCTACCGGCGCTCCGGCGCCCTCGTCGCCACCGGCCTGAACGCCCTCGTGGTCGCGGCCGACGCGCGCGAGAACGACGACTACCTCGCCCGTGTCGGCTTCCGCCACGAGGACGGCCGCTGGCGCCGCGAGGTCGCGGCGGCCTGACCCCGCCTGCGCCGCACGCCCTCCTGCCCTCACCCCCCTCGTGGCATCCGAGGTCCGTGTCGTGACGCTCCGAGCGGCCTGGATTCCAGCGCGCGAGCTGAACACCTGCGCACGGGCCGTGCTGGGCGGGAACGAGCCCGGTGGACGTGTCGCAGCCGCGGTCGTCCGGACCGCGCGTCCCGCCGAAGCCGAGGACCGCACCGCGGCGACCGCGAGAGCCAGCGGGCGCTCGCGTCCACCTACCTAGTTGGCACTAGGTGGTCTCCGCGGAGTGTTGCATGGTGACGCGTGCTCCGGGGGGCGACCCAGGCCTGACACCGGGGTCTGACGCGCGTCCTCGCGCGGCGGGACGCACGGGCCGTGCCGGTGGTCGGGCTGCTGTGTGGAGGAGGTGGGCAGGTGCCCAGGAGTGTCGGTGCTGCGTCCAGGGTGCGGGTCCGGGGTATCGCGCTTCTCGTCGTCGGCCTGCTGGTCGTGCCGAACGGTGCCGTCGCGGCGCCCGCTCCCGATCACGGGCCGACGGCCGGGGGCACGACCGTCTCCGGAGCGGTCCCCGCACCCCCGGTCGAGCTCACGACCGTCGCCGCCGGCAGGAACCACGCAGTGGCGTTGGGGTCGGACGGTCTGGCCTACGCCTGGGGTGACAGCACCTTCGGTCAGCTCGGGAACGGCACCACCACCCGGTCCCTGGTCCCAGTCCCGGTCCGTGTCCCTGGCGGGGTCACGTTCACCGCCGTCTCCGTCGGCCTCAACCACTCGCTGGCGCTGGGGACGGACGGTCTGACCTACGCCTGGGGCAACGGGAGCGACGGGAGGCTCGGGAACGGGACCACCGCCTCGTCCTCGGTCCCGGTCCCGGTCAGCGTCCCGGACGGAGTCACCTTCACCTCCGTCTCCGCCGGGTTGGCCCACTCGGTGGCGACGGGGTCGGACGGTCTGACCTACGCCTGGGGCGACGGGAGCGACGGGAGGCTCGGGAACGGGACCACCGCCTCGTCCTCGGTCCCGGTCCCGGTCAGCGTCCCGGACGGGGTCACGTTCACCGCCGTCTCCGTCGGCGATGCCCACTCGGTGGCGACGGGGTCGGACGGTCTGACCTACGCCTGGGGCAACGGGGGCTCCGGTCGGCTCGGGAACGGGACCACCGCCTCGTCCTCGGTCCCGGTCCCGGTCAGTGCCCCGGACGGGGTCACGTTCACCGCCGTGTTCGCCGGCAGCGCCCACTCGGTCGCGTCGGGGTCGGACGGTCTGACCTACGCCTGGGGCTACGCGGCCAGCGGGCAGCTCGGGAACTTCTCCGTCACCGCCCGGTCGGTCCCGGTGCTGGTCAGCGTCCCGGAGGGGGTCACCTTCACGGTCGCGTCCGTCGGCGCCGACCACGCGGTGGCGTTCGGGTCGGACGGTCTGACCTACGCCTGGGGCAGCGGGGTCAACGGGCAGATCGGGAACGGGACCGCCTCCGCGGCCTTCGTCCCGAGGGTGGTCAGCGTCCCGGACGGGGTCGCGTTCACCGCCGTGTTCGCCGGCGGTGACCGCTCGGTGGCGTTCGGGTCGGACGGTCTGACCTACGCCTGGGGCGCCGGAACCGCCGGACAGCTCGGGAACGGGACGACCGTCACGTCCACGGTCCCGGTCCTGGTGTCGACGGAGGTGGCGGTGACGGCGGTGCGGTTCGGCGGGGTGCCGGGCACGGGCCTCACCCAGCGCGAGGGGGCGTGGACCGTCACGACGCCCCCGCGCTGCGGGCCGGTCGACGTCGAGGTCACGTACACCCAGGTCGGGCGCACCTTCACCCGGACCACACCCGAGGGCTTCACCTTCGGCGACCCACCGACGGTCGTCACCCACCCCGTCGGGGCCGATCTGCCCGCGGGGGGCGGCGAGGTCGAGCTGACCGCGACGGCCGACGGCGACCCCGCCCCGGACCTGCAGTGGCAGCGAGCCCCCGTCGGCACCGAGGACTGGACGGACATCCCCGCGGCGACCACCAGCCCGCTGCGGACCACGATCACCACCAGCACCGACGTCCGGGCGGTGTTCAGCAGCTGCTTCGCCACCGTCGCGACCTCCACCGCGACCATCACCGTCGCACCCGTCGTCGGGCCGACGCTGTCGGGCGAGCCCCCGGCGGGCCTGGTGGGAGTGGACTACCGCTACGCGTTCACGGTGACCGGCGACCCCGCGCCGACGGTCCGCCACGCCGGCGGGGACCTGCCCGACGGGCTGGGCCTGGACCCCGCGACCGGTGTGCTGTCCGGGACCCCGGCCCGGCGCGGGACCTACGACTTCACCCTGACCGCGACCAACGGCAGCGTCGCCGACGGAACCGTCTCCGAGACCACCGCGTCCTTCACGATCGTGGTCGCTCAGCCACGCCCGGTGCACCTGGTTCTCACCCCGCGCGTCCAGGTCGTCGCCGACCTGCCCTAGCGCCCGCCGAGGTGACAGAGCTCGCCTGGGTCTGCGGGGTCGGTGAGAAGCGAGCACGGTCATCTCGCTGAGCGCGGTTTTGGTAGCAGCGCTACGGAAAGGGCGCGATCCGGCTGCGTGAGGGGCCGGGGTCGGGAGGTCGAGTCCGGGTGCGCGGTGCCGTGGAGGGTGGTTATCGGAGCGAGACTACGGAATGCATTCGGTAGTGCTGCTACCGTTTGCCTCGTGACCGCCAGCGCCACCGTCCCCGCGCGCGCGGACGGGCGTGCGCTGCGGGCTGCTGCGTCCCGGGCGCGCATCGCCGCCGCCGCGACGACGCTGTTCGTCGAGGAGGGCTACGCGGGCACGCCGATCACCGCGGTCGCCCGCGCCGCCGGGGTCGGGGTGCAGACCGTCTACTACTCGTACCCGACCAAGGCGGACCTGCTCGTCGGCTGCCTGGACCTCGCCGTCGACGGGGCCGACCGCCGAGACGGGGGCGTCGACCTGGCCGAGCAGCCGTGGGTCCGTGCCGTCGCCGCGGAGCCCGACCCGGTGCGCCGGCTGTTCCTGCACGCGCGCGGGTCGGCCGACCTCATGGGCCGCGCCGGCGCGGTCCTCGACCTCGTGCGCGTCGGTGCCGCCGGGGAGCCGGTGCTCGCGGCCGCCGCCGAGCGGGACGAGGCGCGCCGCCGGGCCGTGCACCGGGTGCTGGTCGAGGCGTCCGCGCGGGACGGCGTGCTGCGCGCCGCCCTCGACGTCGGCCAGGCGCTCGACCTGGTCACGCTGGTGCTCGGCCCGGAGACGTGGAACGCGCTGGTCCGCCGCGGGACGTGGAGCGGCCTGGCGTGGGCGCGCTGGGCGCACCGCACCCTGCTGGCGGACCTGGCGCCGTCGCGGTTCGACCCGGACGCGTAGGTCGCGTCAGCCCGGCTCGTGGCGCAGCAGGTCGCCCGGCTGGCAGTCGAGCGCCTCGCACAGCGCCTCGAGCGTCGTGAACCGCACCGCCTTGGCGCGCCCGTTCTTCAGCACCGCCAGGTTGGCGGGGGTGATGCCGACGCGCTCGGCGAGGTCGCCGACGGTCATCTTCCGGCGGGCGAGCAGGACGTCGATGTCGACGACGATCGGCATCAGACCACCTCGGCGAGCTCGGCGCGCAGCGCCGTCGCCTGCACGAGCAGCGCACGCAGCACCAGGACGAGGAGAGCGACCCCGGCGGCGGCGACCCCGCCGAGCACGACCAGCAGCACCACACCCGGGGCGACCGCCTCGCCGGGGGCGAGGACGAACGCGAGCACGATCGTCAGCAGCCAGGCGCCGACCGCGGACCCCGCGATGACGTCGACCCAGCGGAACGCCGCGGGCGAGAACACCGTGCCGCGCCGGACCAGGGCGAGCAGCCGCCACACGCACACGAGCGCGACCTCGACGGTCGCGAGCCCCAGCACGGCGACGACGCCGAGCGGCCAGCGCAGGTGCGCGGCCTCCGGCGAGCCGTCGAGGTCGGCCATCAGCAGCGGCACGATCACCACCTGCACCAGCAGCAGCCCGGCGAGCAGGACCGCGATCAGGGCGCGCAGCGCCAGGACTGCCCAGCGGGTCATGGGAACCCCTCCGTCATCTCTCGACCGTCGAGAGAAATCTATCGCTACTCGATAGATCGGCGGCTGGTCGGCGCGTGGAGGTGCTGCGGAGAGGTGGTGCGCGCGCTCACCACTGCGAGCGGACGTAGTCCTTCAGGAAGCAGCCGTACAGGTCCTCGCCAGCCTCGCCCCGGACGATCGGGTCGTAGACCCGCGCGGCGCCGTCGACCAGGTCGAGCGGGGCGTGGAAGCCCTCCTCGGCCAGTCGGACCTTGGTGGTGTGCGGGCGCTCGTCGGTGATCCACCCCGTGTCCACGGCGGTCATGAGGATGCCGTCGGCCAGCATCTCCGTCGCGCTGGTGCGGGTCAGCATGTTGAGCGCGGCCTTGCTCATGTTGGTGTGCGGGTGGCCGGGGCCCTTGTACCCGCGGGAGAACACGCCCTCCATGGCGGACACGTTCACGACGTACGTCCGGCGCGCGGCCGACGCGGCCATGGCGGGGCGCAGCCGGCTGATCAGGATGAACGGCGCGGTCTGGTTGCAGAGCTGCACCTCCAGCAGCTCCATCGCGTCGACCTGCTCGACCGTCGCGACCCACGAGTTCGTGTCGACGACGTCGGGGACCAGCCCACCGGCGTCGATGGACGTGCCCGCGACCAGCCGCTCCAGGCTCGCAGCCTCGGCGGTCAGCGACTGCGCGGTGAGCTCGTCGGCGGCGGCGCTGGCGACCCGCTCGATGGCGAGCGTCGGGCTGGTCAGCGCGCTGACCGAGCCGGTGAGGGCCCGCGGGTGCGCGTCGGAGGTGTGCCCGAAGGTCGTGATCATCCGCAGGCCGCCGTCGGCGAGCGGCGCGTCCTCCGCCTCGGCGATGCGCGCGTACGCGCCGGGCTGGCGCCGCACGGTCTGCGCGGCGTTGTTGATGAGGATGTCCAGCGGCCCCTGCGCGGCCACGTGGTCCGCGAGGGACACGACCTGGGCGGGGTCGCGCAGGTCGATGCCGACGACGTGCAGCCGGTGCAGCCAGTCCGCGGAGTCGTCCATGGCGCTGAACCGCCGGACCGCGTCGCGCGGGAACCGCGTGGTGATCGTCAGGTCGGCGCCGTCGCGCAGCAGCCGCAGCGCGATGTACATGCCGATCTTCGCGCGCCCGCCGGTGAGCAGGGCGCGGCGGCCGGTGAGGTCGGTGCGGGCGTCGCGCTTGGCGTGGTGCAGCGCCGCGCACTCGGGGCAGAGCTGGTGGTAGAACGCGTCGACCACGGTGTAGTCGCGCTTGCAGACGTAGCAGGGGCGCGGCCGCAGCAGCGTCCCGGCGGTCGCGCCGGTCGCGGACGACGTCAGGGCGATCCCGGCGGTCTCGTCGTCGATCCGCCCGGGGCTGCCGGTGGCGGTCGCGGCGACGACGGCGGCGTCGGCCTCGCTGATCAGCCGGCGCTTCTCGGTGCGGCGGTGCTTCTTCGCGGCCTTGAACAGGTGCGAGGACGCGCGGCGCGCGGCGGCGTGCTGCGGGTGCTCCTGCGGCAGGACGGCGACCTGGTCCATGACGCGCAGGAACGTCGCGAAGTCGGTCGGGTCGACGCCGGGCTGCTCGGGGGCGTCGTCGGGGTGCTGCGCGGGCGTGGTCGTCTGCGCGGTCATGCGCCGTTCCGTCCTGGGGTGGGGGAGGGCCGCCGCGGTCGCGCGGGGCCCGGAAGATGGTACGCGCCCGCGCGGAGCCGCTGCGCGGTGGTGTGCGCGGCCCGGCGGCGCGGGTGCCGTCGTCAGGCGATGACGTCTCCCTGACGGACCCGCGCCACGGCGTCCTGCGTCCCGAGCTCCACGCGCGCCGCGGGGTGGGAGGCGTAGAACCGCACCGTCTCGAGGAGGAGCACCGGGTCGAGGTCGACGGACGACACCTCGATCGCGATGTGCGGTGCCAGCCGCGAGGCCGCCGAAGGTCCGGTCCGGGTGCGGACGAGTGCGCGGCCGGGGTCGTCCGACCGGGCTGACCGCATCATCGTGACCAGGACGGTCGGGCGCCCCTCCCCGGCGGGCGCCACCGCGATCACCTGGTCCCAGGTGCCGGAGAGGTCGAAGGCCCAGGACCGGTGGATGATCCGCTCGGGCGTCAGGACGACGACCCCGCGGCGGAGGCGACCGCGCGCCACGGCGAGCAGTGCCGGAGCCGTGGCGCCGACGAGGGCGACCCCGCCGAGCGCGACGACGGCACCGGACGGTCCGGATCGCGTGACGCCGAGGAGGCCGGCCAGGACCAGCCCCACCCCGAGCGCGCAGGCGTAGCCGCCGACCAGGGCCCCGAGCACGGCGACGTCCCGCCGGTAGGGGAGCGCGAGACCAGGCACGGGCGCTTCCTCCGGCGTCGAGAGCCGGACGCCACGGGTGCTGCGTCGTCGCGTGCGCACGCGGGTCACGGCGATGAGCACCCCGAGGCACGCGACGGCCGGTGCGGTGGCGTAGACGGCGACCGCGCGCGGGTCCCCGGGGTCGTCCGACAGCGCCATCGCGATCGCGAGCGGTGCGACGGCGACGAGTGCGACCGCCATCGCGAGCGCCGCCGCACGGCCACCGCGTCGCCAGGCATCGGGCCAGGTCAGGAGGGCGGCCCGCGGTGTGGTCGAGCTCAGAAGATCGCCTCCCACGCGTCGCTGACGCCACCGGTCAGCGCGTTCCACCCATCGGAGACCGCTCCCGTGGTCGCATTCCACACGTCCTCGATCCCCTCGTCGACCTTTCTCCGGAAATCCTCCGGCACCCAGTTCTCCCACATCCACTGCGAGCCCATGCCGACAGCGACCCCGGCGAGCACGCCTGCCGCCGCCACCCACCCGACGGGTCCGCTCACGAGTGCGACGGTTCCAGCGGCCGCGACCGCGCCGGCCACGCCGCTCACGACAGCACTGCTGGGCGGGGTTCCCGTGCTGATGTCGTAGCCGATCCCCGCAACGGTGACGATGGTCCCGACGACCGGCAGCTTGCCGCCGAACAGCCGTGCGAGCCGACCCGCTGACAGCTCGTCGGCGTGCCGGGCGAGCTCGTCCGCCTGATTGGTCGCCGCTGCGCGCAGACGTTCTTGGAAGTGGGCCTCGACGCTGCCACCGGGGCTGCGGAGGTAGGCCTCCTCGGCGAGACGTGCCGTCTGCTGGAGGTTGGTGATGTAGTCACGGGTACCGCTGATGTAGCGCTTGAAGGTCTCCTCGGTCGCGATCACCGCGACATCGACCCAGCTCGTCCACGAGACGGCCTTCACCACGAAGGAACCGAGTGCGTCCAGGGCCGACTGGTAGGCGGCGACGATCGCACCGGCTTCGTCGACAGCGGAGTTGTATCGGGTGACCAGTGCGGCGTGGGCATTGCTTGACTCGACCGCCGCGTCGTAGGCCCGGATCTGGGCGGTGGTCGCGCTGCCGTCCGTCGGTGGTCGGGCGGGGACGAGGGGCGCGCGGCCGGGTTCCAGGATGCTCGTGCTGCTGAGGGTGAGTCCGGACACGGCGACGGACGCGCGCAGCGCGGACATCTCGTCCTGGGCTGTGCGCAAGGCAGTGGCGTAGGCGGAGAACGCCTCGGTGGTGTCACGCGCGGCTTGCTCCACCTCGTCAGTGCGGTCGACGATCGTCGACGCCACCGAGCAGAAGCCGTCGCTGGCGTCGCCGTCCCACTCCGCCGCGGCGGTTCGCCGGACCGAGACGAACGCGGTGCCGTACTCGGCGACCGCAGGGGTGAAGTGGGAGCCGATCCAGTCGGCCACCGACTGGACCTCGGTCGGCGATCCCGAGATCAACGTGTGGATCGGCATCGTTCAATCTCTCCAGAGTCCGTCGAGCGCAGCGGCTGCGCGCGTGTCGACCTGGGCGTAGGCGTCGCGTGAGGCATCGAGTCTGTCCGATGCCTCACGGGCGTCCATCGACAGGTTGTCGGCGGCAGCGACCAGCCGAGCGAGAAGGTCCGCCAGCGTCCCTGTCGCCGCGCCTCCGTCGGGTGCGCCCGGAGCACCGCTCATCGGTGCGTCGATCCCGTCTGACGCTCCTCGGAGCTCGTTCGCCATGGCACCGAGCTCGGTACGGACGTGAAACCCCCCGACCGAGGTCATGCCGAGCTGCTCCCCACGCGGTGCACCTCGGGGACCATCAGGTCGAGGTACACGACGTCGAACTGCTGGGTCCGGGCGATGTCGTCCATCCGATCCGTCGGGACGAGGACCCAGGGCTGATCCGGACCGCAGCACGTGACGAGCCGATCCAACGCCGTGTAGGCGAGCAGGGCGATGCGACCGTCACGCGTGGTCCGCAGCGACAGGCGGGCCTCGCCGTCCGATGTCGTCGCCGTCTCGCAGGGGACGTACAGGACGGGTGGAACCTGGCGGTTACCAGGGGCGTCGGGCACGTGCGACCTCCGATGTGCTGGACCTGGCGACGACTCTACGGGCGCGGAGACTCGCTAGGTGGCCCGTGCGTATGGCGGGTCAGGTGATCTTGCGGCGGTACGCCCGCACCGCCAGGACGTAGGCGAGCACCAGCACCCCGACCAGCCAGGCGAGCGCCACCCAGATCGCCGAGCCGACGGGCTGCCCGGCGAGCAGCGCCCGGATGGTGTCCACCACGGCGGTGACGGGTTGGTGCTCGGCGAACCAGGCCACCGGTCCGGGCATGGAGGAGGTCGGGACGAACGCCGAGCTGATGAACGGCAGGAAGATCAGCGGGTAGGAGAACCCGCTGGCCCCGTCGACGGTCTGCGCGGACAGCCCGGCGAGCACGGCGATCCAGGTGAGCGTCAGCGTGAACAGCAGGACCACGCCGAGGATCGAGAGCCACGCGGCGACGGACGCCCCGGACCGGAAGCCCATGAGCAGCGCGACCCCGATGACGAGGACCACCGACGTGAGGTTGGCGGCGAGCGAGGTGAGGACGTGAGCCCACAGGACGCTCGGCCGGGCGATCGGCATCGACTGCAGCCGTTCGACGATGCCGCCCTGCAGGTCGAGGAACAGCCGGTACGCGGTGTACGCGACCCCGGACGCCACGGTGATGAGCAGGATGCCGGGCAGCAGGTAGTCCACGTACGCGGACGTCGGCCCGTCCTGGATGGCGCCGCCGAAGACGTAGGTGAACAGCAGCATCAGGGCGATCGGGGTGACCGCGGTGGTGACGATGGTGTCCGGGCTGCGCAGGATGTGCCGCAGGGAGCGGCCGGTGAGGGCGACGGTGTCGTCCACGACGTGGGTGGTGCTCATCGGGGGTCCTTCCCGGCCGGCGGGTCACCGGCCCCGACGAGGGCGAGGAACACGTCCTCGAGCGTGGGCTGCTTCTCGACGTACTCGACGCGCGCGGGCGGCAGCAGCCGCCGGAGCTCGTCCAGGGTGCCGTCCTGGATGATCGTGCCCTCGTGCAGGATGGCGATGCGGTCGGCGAGGCGCTCGGCCTCGTCGAGGTACTGCGTGGTGAGCAGGACGGTCGTGCCGCCGGCGGCGAGGTCCTCGACGGTGCGCCACACCTCGGCGCGCGCCTGCGGGTCCAGGCCGGTCGTGGGCTCGTCCAGGAAGATCACCGGCGGGTCGCCGATGAGGCTCATGGCGATGTCGAGCCGTCGCCGCATCCCGCCGGAGTAGGTCGCCGCGCCCCGGGACCCCGCCTCGGTGAGGTCGAACCGCGCGAGCAGGGCGTCGGCGACCGCGCCGGGGTCGGGCACGTGCCGCAGCCGCGCGACGAGCGCGAGGTTCTCCCGGCCGGTGAGCACGCCGTCCACGGCCGCGAACTGCCCGGTGAGGCTGATCGACTCCCGGACGCGGGCGGGCTCGGCCACGACGTCGAACCCGTGCACGGCGGCGGTGCCGGCGTCGGGCCGCGTCAGCGTGGACAGGATGCGGACGAGGGTGGTCTTGCCCGCCCCGTTCGACCCGAGCAGCGCGACGACGGTCCCGGGGGCGACGTCGAGGTCGACGCCGCGCAGCACGTGCAGGTCGCCGAACGACTTCTCGACGCCGCGGACGGCGACGGAGGGCCCGGTCACCGCTCCCCGCCCCGTTCTGCCTCGTCGACCGCGCGGGTCAGGCGGGCGCGCTCCTTGTCCATCCACCGCTCGCCGCCGTACGCCTGCGCGAACGTCTCGGCGAACTCGACGGGGTCCGCCCCGACGACGTCGCGCACGGGCGTGCCGTCGGCGGCGGCCTGCTCCCAGAGGTCGGCGAGGTCGCCGAACATCCGCACGAGCGTGTCGCCGTCGGAGACGCCGGACGTCTGGAGGAGGTAGCGGTGCACGGCCTTCGCCGTCGTCCGGTAGGGCTCGGGCAGCGCGTCGACGCGTGCGTTGTCCTGGCGGTACTGCTTCTTCTGCTCGAGCGGGCCCGTGAGGGCCTCGATCCACTTCGCGACCATGTCAGTCGTCCCCTTCGGTCTGCTGGTGCGTGCTGGTGCGGTCCGCGCGCAGGTGCTCGATGCGTCCGGACAGGAAGGTCCAGGTGGTCCAGAACTCCGCGAGCTGCGCGGTGCCCGCGGCGTTGAGCGTGTAGACCTTGCGCGGCGGGCCCTTCTCGGACGGGACCTTGGTGACGTCCACGAACCCGCGCTGCTCGACGCGCACGAGCAGCGCGTAGACGGTGCCCTCGGCGAGGTCGGTGAACCCCTCGTCGCGCAGCTGCGCGGTGATCTCGTAGCCGTAGGCCGGGCGGGCCTCGAGGATCGCGAGGACGATCCCCTCGAGGGTGCCCTTGAGCATCTCGGTCATCTGGTTGCCCATGCGGGCCTCCTGTACTCGGTGTCGCTGACTACCGGTACAACGTAACGCTAGGTACCGGTACTTGGCAACACCGAGTACCGGGCGATGTCGCCGGAGCGCGACGGCATCGGGGACACTGGTGGCAGCAAGCCGCATTCACGACGAGGAGCTCCACCGTGCCCCAGGGAACAGTCCGTTGGTTCGACGCCGAGCGGGGGTTCGGCTTCCTCGCCCTCGGTGAGGACGCCGAGGACCTGTTCGTGCACGTGTCGGAGGTCGAGGGCGGTGCCCTGCTCCGCGAGGGCCAGGCCGTCGAGTTCGAGGTCGGCGAGGGCGACCGCGGCCCGCAGGCCCGCCGCGTCCGGGTCATCGGCGACGTCGCGGCCGACAGCGCGCTCGGCGTGCTCGGCACCGTCAACTGGTACGAGCCCGCCAAGGGCTACGGCTTCATCACGCCCGACGGCGGCGGTGCCGAGATCTTCGCGCACAGCTCCGCCATCGTCGGCGGCGGCGTGATCGCCGAGGGTCAGCGGGTCGCGTTCCTGGTCGGCGAGGGCGAGAAGGGTCCGCAGGCCGAGCACCTGCTGCCGCTCGGCTCCGACGCGGCACGGCCCGCCGCGGGCACGCCGGTCGACGACGGCGCCGACGGCACCGTGACCTGGTACGACGCCGGCAAGGGTTTCGGTTTCATCACCCCCGACAGCGGCGAGCAGGACATCTTCGTGCACGCCCGGTCCCTGAGCGGCGACCTGGCCGAGCTCGTCGAGGGCGACCGCGTGAGCTACCGCACGGCGGACGGCGAGAAGGGCCAGCAGGCCCAGGGTGTGCGGCTGGTCGGCGGCAAGAAGTCGCGGTTCACGCGGCCGGCCCCCGGTCGCGGCGGCCAGGATCGCGGGCGGGGCGGCCACGCCCCGGCGCGCGGCGGCCAGGGCGTCGTGTCCCGCTACGACGCGGATCGCGGCTTCGGCTTCATCACCCCCGACGACGGCGGGCCGGACCTGTTCGTGCACGTCTCGGTCGTCCGCGACGGCGAGGCGCTCTACGAGGGCGACCGCGTGCGGTTCCAGGTGCGGCAGAGCGACCGGGGTCCGCAGGCGGACCGCGTCGACCTGGTCTGAGCCGGGCGTCCGACCCCGGCGCGGATCCCCGGGCGCGACCGCGCCCGGGGACTCATGCCGCGAGGTGGAACGTCGCCGCGAACCGGTCGAGCAGGTCGGGGCGCCCGTGCAGCACCTCGACCACGCCGGTGTCGATGGCGTGCCCAGGGGTGACCTCGCCCGAGATGACCTGCCGGATGCCGGGCCCGGCGGTGAACGCCAGGTCCGCCGGCCCGTCGCCGCGCCCCACCGTGAGGGCGGCCCCGTCGACCCGGACCAGCAGCGCGGCCGGTCCGATGCGCGCCGCGTAGGCGGTCGCGGGCAGCAGCGCGGCCGCGTCGGGTCGGAACGCGGTGCGCAGCGCCATCGTCATCGAGTCCGGGGTGACGACCTGCTCGGCCCGGGGGTCGCCCATGGCCTTGAACCCCCAGGCCCCGAGGGCGAGGACGACGGGCTCGAGCTCCCGGCCGTACGGCGTGAGCTCGTACACGATCACGCGCGAGCGGGGCGCCCGCCGGACGATGCCCGCGGCCTGCAGCTCCTTGAGCCGGGCCGCGAGCACGTTGGTCGGGATGCGGGGCAGCCCGGCGGCGAGCTCGCCGTACCGGCGCGGGCCGACGAGCAGGTCGCGCACGAGCAGCAGCGCCCACCGCTCGCCGATCAGCTCCAGCGCGCGGGTGACGCCGCAGTACTGCCCGTACTCCCGTGCCGCCACGGTCTCAGCCCTGCGACGTGGTGACCGCCTCGGGGCCCTGCGCGGCGGCGACGGGGTCCATCCAGCCGAGCTCGAGCAGGTTGCCGTCGGGGTCGGTGAGCTGGCGCTGGTACATGAACCCGTAGTCGGCGGCCGGGCGCTCCTCGGTGCCCCCCGCCGCGAGCCCGGCGGCGGCGACGGCGTCCACGGCCTCGCGGGTGTCCTGGAAGATCGCGGTCGCGACGGAGACGGTCTGCGCGGGGTCGCCGATGGGGCGGTCGGTGAACGTCTGGAAGTACTCGCGGGTGAGCAGCATGAAGAAGGAGTGGTCCTCCTCGACGACGACGCAGGCGGCGTTCTCGTCGGTGAACTGCGGGTTGATGCGGTAGCCGAGCGCCGAGTAGAAGGCCTTCGCGCGGTCCAGGTCGGTCACCGGCAGGTTGACGAACATCGCGGTCATGGCGGGGCTCCCTCGGCTGGTGTCGGTGTGACGACGATCACACTTGCAAAAAACAAGTGCTGTCGTCAAGGGTCCCCGGGAATGAAAGACGGCGGGTCAAGGTTGAGCCCAGCAGACTCAAGTTCGCCCCCGGCGAGTTGCCACGCTGACGACCGAGGCGCAGACTTGAGCGCAGCAGGCTCAAGGCGCCCCGCCCGCACCCGCGGCGGTCGCGCCCACGGAAGCAGAGCACGACGAAGGAAGAGGCACGAAGACATGGCACGAGCAGTCGGCATCGACCTGGGCACCACCAACTCCGTGGTCGCGGTCCTCGAGGGCGGCGAGCCCACCGTCATCGCCAACGCCGAGGGCGCGCGCACGACCCCCTCGGTCGTGGCGTTCTCCAAGACCGGCGAGGTCCTCGTCGGCGAGGTCGCCAAGCGCCAGGCGGTCACCAACGTCGACCGCACCATCGCGTCCGTCAAGCGCCACATCGGCACCGACTGGACCACCGAGATCGACGACAAGAAGTACACGGCGCAGGAGATCTCCGCGCGCGTGCTCGGCAAGCTCAAGCGCGACGCCGAGGAGTACCTGGGCGAGCCCGTCACCGACGCGGTCATCACCGTCCCGGCGTACTTCAACGACGCCGAGCGCCAGGCGACCAAGGACGCCGGCCAGATCGCGGGCCTGAACGTCCTGCGCATCGTCAACGAGCCCACCGCGGCGGCCCTGGCCTACGGCCTGGAGAAGGGCAAGGAGG
The DNA here is from genome assembly GCF_003696205.1 of Cellulomonas triticagri. Classification (GTDB taxonomy): domain Bacteria; phylum Actinomycetota; class Actinomycetes; order Actinomycetales; family Cellulomonadaceae; genus Cellulomonas; species Cellulomonas triticagri. The sequence goes on along the minus strand of NZ_RFFI01000017.1, from coordinate 3,604 downwards.
ACGAGCTCATCCTCGTCTTCGACCTCGGCGGCGGCACGTTCGACGTCTCCCTGCTCGAGGTGGGCAAGGACGACGACTTCTCCACCATCGAGGTCCGCGCGACCTCCGGCGACAACCGCCTCGGCGGCGACGACTGGGACAACCGGATCGTCGAGTGGCTGGTCTCGCAGGTGAAGAACTCCACCGGCGTCGACCTGTCCAAGGACAAGATCGCCGTGCAGCGCCTGCGCGAGGCGGCCGAGCAGGCCAAGAAGGAGCTGTCGTCCGCGACCAGCACCAACATCTCGCTGCAGTACCTGTCGATGAGCGAGAACGGCCCCATCCACCTGGACGAGAAGCTCACCCGGGCGCAGTTCCAGGAGATGACCAAGGACCTGCTCGAGCGGACCAAGGCCCCGTTCAACGCGGTCATCCGCGACGCGGGCATCAAGCTCGCCGACATCGACCACGTCGTGCTGGTCGGCGGCTCGACCCGCATGCCCGCCGTCGCCGACGTCGTCCGCGAGCTCACCGGCGGCCGGGAGCCCAACAAGGGCGTCAACCCGGACGAGGTCGTCGCCGTCGGCGCCGCCCTGCAGGCCGGTGTCATCAAGGGCGACCGCAAGGACGTCCTGCTGATCGACGTCACCCCGCTGAGCCTCGGCATCGAGACCAAGGGCGGCGTGATGACCAAGCTCATCGAGCGGAACACGGCCATCCCGACCAAGCGCTCCGAGATCTTCTCGACGGCGGAGGACAACCAGCCGTCCGTGCTGATCCAGGTGTTCCAGGGCGAGCGCGAGTTCGCACGGGACAACAAGCCGCTGGGCACGTTCGAGCTGACCGGCATCGCGCCGGCCCCGCGCGGCGTCCCGCAGATCGAGGTCACCTTCGACATCGACGCGAACGGCATCGTCCACGTCGGCGCGAAGGACCGCGGCACCGGCAAGGAGCAGTCCATGACGATCTCCGGCGGCTCCGGCCTGCCGAAGGACGAGATCGACCGCATGGTCAAGGAGGCCGAGGCGCACGCCGCCGAGGACAAGAAGCGTCGCGAGGAGGCGGAGACCCGCAACTCCGCCGAGCAGCTGGTCTACTCGACCGAGAAGCTGCTGACCGACAACGACGACAAGCTCGGCGACGACGTCAAGACCGAGGTCCGCACGGCCGTGGACGACCTGAAGAAGGCGCTCGAGGGCGAGGACCTGGCCGAGGTCACCGCGAAGCAGACCGCGCTGGTCACCGCCTCGCAGAAGATCGGCGAGGCGCTGTACTCCGCGAACCAGCAGGCCGACGCGCCCGCCGGTGACGCGGGTGCCGAGCAGCCCGCCGCGTCGTCCGACGACGACGTGGTGGACGCCGAGATCGTCGACGACGAGGGTGAGAAGAAGTGAGCGACGACCCCACGCGACCCGACCCGGAGGAGCAGCCGCGGGTGACGGACAAGCGCCGCATCGACCCGGAGACGGGCGAGCTGCGCGAGCCGACCCCCGAGGAGCAGGTGCTCGCCGCCGCGGAGGAGGCCGCCGGTGCGGCCGCCGCCGAGGTGGTGGGCGAGGACCTGGCCGACGCGCAGCGCCTCGCGGCCGAGCGGCTGGACGAGCTCCAGCGCCGCAACGCCGACTACTACAACCTCGAGCAGCAGTACTCCGCGTACGTGAAGCGGTCCAAGGCCGAGGCCCTCGCGGCCCGGGACCAGGGCGTCGTCGCGGTCGCCGAGGCGCTGATCAGCGTCCTCGACGACATCGAGCTGGCCCGCCAGCACGGCGACCTGGTCGGACCGTTCGCGTCCATCGCGGAGAAGCTGGAGTCGACCGTCGGCCGGTTCGGCATCGAGCGCTACGGCGCCGCGGGCGAGCCCTTCGACCCGCAGGTGCACGAGGCGCTCATGCACGGGCACTCGGCGGACGTCACCGAGCCGACGGTGCAGCAGGTGCTGCAGCCCGGCTACCGGATGGGTGAGCGCGTCGTGCGCGCCGCCCGGGTGGCGGTCGTCGACCCCGAGGCGTGACGGGCATCATCAGGACCCACCGGCCGGGGGCGCGTCGCGACGGCGTCGCCCCGGCCGGTGGGTCGACCCCGGCCCGGGGCGGGACGCCCCCGGGTCGGACGAGAGAGCGGAAGGAGGCGTCGTGAGCGGTCAGGACTGGCTGGAGAAGGACTTCTACGCCGTGCTCGGCGTCGCCAAGGACGCGGACCAGGCCACGATCAAGAAGGCCTACCGCAAGCTGGCGCGCACCATGCACCCCGACCACAACCCGGGGGACGCCGCGGCGGAGGCGAAGTTCAAGGAGGTCGGCGAGGCGTACGCGGTGCTGTCCGACCCCGAGCAGCGCCAGCAGTACGACCAGCTCCGGGCCATGGCCGGTGGGGCGCGGTTCCGCGCCGGGGCCGGCGGCGCCGGGGGAGGTGGCGGTGCCAACGGCGGGTTCGAGGACCTGTTCGGCGGCGTGTTCACCGGTGCCGGCTCCGGCGGCAGCCGCGTGCGGTTCCCGCAGGGCGGGGCGCCCGGCGGCGCCGGTGGCGGCGGCGGGTTCGAGGACATCCTCGGGGGCCTGTTCGGCGGCGGTGGCGGCTTCGGCCAGACCCGCGGCCAGCAGCGCCGGGGCGCCGACCTCGCGGCCGTGACCACCCTGCCGTTCCGGCAGGCCGTGGAGGGCTCGACCGTGGCGCTCGGCGTCGAGGGGCGGACCGTCAAGGCCCGCATCCCCGCCGGCGTCCGCGACGGCCAGAAGATCCGGCTGCGCGGCAAGGGCCGCCCCGGCGAGCACGGCGCGCCCGCGGGCGACCTGGAGGTCACCGTCCGCGTGACCCCGCACCCGGTGTTCACGCTCGACGGCAACAACCTGCGGCGGACGCTGCCGGTCGCGTTCGACGAGGCCGCGCTGGGCGCGGAGGTCGCCGTGCCGACGCTCGACGGCGGCACCGTGCGGCTGAAGATCCCGGCGGGCACCCCGTCCGGGCGCACGCTGCGGGTCAAGGGCCGCGGCGTCACCACGGCGAGCGGCACCGGCGACCTGCTGGTCACCGTGCAGGTCGTCGTCCCGCAGCGGCTCAGCGCCGCCGCGAAGGAGGCCGTGCAGGCCTTCGGCATCGCGACGTCCGGCGAGGACCCGCGGGCCGACCTGCTGGCCCGCGCGAAGGAGTGACCCCCGGGCCCGCCGGGTGGGGCGACGTCCCCGCCCGGCGCGCCCGCCGGACCGCAGGAAGGTGGTCGTGATGGTCTCGACGTCCCCGGACGCGCAGGTCTACGTGATCTCCGTCGCCGCGGAGCTCGCGGGCATGCACCCGCAGACGCTCCGGCAGTACGACCGGCTCGGCCTCGTCCAGCCCGGTCGCACGCGCGGGCGCGGCCGCCGGTACTCGCTGCGCGACATCGCCACGCTGCGGGAGGTGCAGCGCCTGTCCCAGGAGGAGGGCGTGAACCTCGCGGGCATCAAGCGGATCCTCGAGCTCGAGTCCGAGGTCGAGCGGCTGACCCGGCAGGTCGAGTACCTGCGGGCCGTCGCCGAGCCCGGCCGCCGGGTGTTCGCCGCGCACCCGTCGGGCGACGTGGTCGCGCTGGGCGCGGGCGCCCGGGCGGCCCGCCGCCGCCCGGGGGAGGTCCCGACCGAGGACCCCCGCG
>NZ_RFFI01000169.1 GCF_003696205.1 Cellulomonas triticagri | reverse complement strand
GGGCGGAGCCGCGCGCCGTCGCCCCGGCGAGCCGGAGCGCCCCGCGCTCGACCGGCACCAGCAGGTCGCCCGGGGGCACGCGCGCGGCGACGAGGCGCGTCGGCAGGCGGTCGGTCCGCACCAGGGCCCAGGTCCCGGCCGCCAGGCCGAGGCCGAGCAGCACCGGCCACAGGGCGTCCCAGAACGTCACGGCGTCGAGGGACGGCACCTTCAGCTCCGGGAACGCGGTGCCGGCGAGGTACCAGGTGGCGACGGTCCCGCCGAGCACCAGCACGGTCCAGGAGACGACCGCCGCGTCGAGGCGGCCCGAGTCCGGCCGGGTCGCGGTGAGCAGCCGGACGCCCGCGCGGACCAGCAGCAGCGTCGAGACCGTCCCCACCAGCGGCAGCAGCGCCGCCAGGTCCACGACCTCGACCGCGGCGGGCGACAGGGCCTGCTTCGCGGCGTACTTCGCGACCGAGCCGCTGCCCAGCGGCGCGCCCGCGACGGCGAGCGCCAGCAGGGCCATGCCCGCGAGCACGTAGGGGCGCAGCGGCCCGGCGCCGTGCAGCCGCCACACCGTCACCGACAGGAACAGCCCGCCCTTCGCGACGCCGTGGTGCACGGCGTAGACCACGGCAGCCGCCCCGCACACCCCAGCGAGGTCCGGGGCGGTCAGCGCGACGCCCACCAGCACGCCGAGGAACCCCATCTGGCTCACCGAGGAGTAGGCCAGCGACACCTTGGGGTCGTCGGTGAGCACGCCCGGGACGAGGCTGAGGAACGCCCCGACCAGCGCGAGCAGCACCAGCGTCGTGCCCCACCCCGGCAGGGCGACCTCGCCCAGCGGCAGGAACCGCAGCCAGCCGACCAGGCCCGCCTTGATCATCGCGCCGCTGAGCACGGCGCTTCCCGGCGGGGGCGCCGCGGGGTGCGCGAGGGGCAGCCAGCCGTGCAGCGGGAACGTCCCGGCCTTGATGCCGAACCCGAGCAGCAGCAGCCCCACGATCGTCGACCGGTGCGGGGACGCGGCCACCGCGGCGGGGGCGTCGGCCAGCAGCGTCCCGCCCGCGTCGACCACCAGCAGCAGCGCCACGAGCACCGCCATCTCGCTGACCAGCGTCAGGGCGAGGTACGTGCGGCCCGCGCGCCGGGCGTCCGCGCTGCGGCTGTGCACGACCAGCCCGTAGGCGGCGACGCTCATCACCGCGTAGCCGACGTAGAACGTCCCGGCGTCGCCCGCCACGAACACCGTCGCGTTGCCGACGAAGCAGATCAGCAGCAGCGCGCTCAGCACGGCCGTGCGCCGCACCCCCGACACCGCCGCGGCCGCGAGTCCCGCGGCGTACAGCACCGCGGCGGTGAGCAGCAGCGGGCGCGCGACCGGGTCGAGGGTCGTGGTCGCGCCGATCAGCAGCCAGGGCGCGTCCACCGTCCCCGCGGCCGGGCCCAGCACCGCCAGCACCGCGGCGGGGAGCAGGCTCAGCGGCGCGACCCGGCCGAGCCGCCGGGCGGCGTCGTTGCGGGGCTCGGCCCCGGGGGACAGCGCCAGGAACGCGACGGCCGTCGCCAGGGGGAGCCCGGCCGCGAGCAGCCACCAGATCACGGCCACCACCCCTCCTCCACGATGACGCGGGCCATGGACAGCGGTGAGAACGCCAGCCCCGCCCCCAGGGCGACCGCGATCGAGCACCCTGCCGTGACCAGCGCGGGGGTGACCATCGTCCACGGGGCCTCCGGGCCGACGGGTCGAGGCAGCACCGCACCGGCCTCCGCCTTGCCCCACCACATGCGCGCCACGACCGGAAGGAAGTACGCGGCGTTCAGCAGGCTGGACGTCACCAGCACCGCGAGCACCCACGGCTCCCCGGCGTCCAGCGCCCCGAGGCCGAGCCACCACTTCGTGACGAACCCCGCCACGGGCGGGATGCCGATCATCCCCAGGGCGCCGACGGTGAACGCCGCGCAGGTCAGCGGCATGCGGCGGCCCACCCCGGCGAGCTGGCTGACCCGGGTCAGGCCGAGCGTCTGCGCGAGCAGCCCCGCGCAGAAGAACAGCGTGATCTTCATCAGCCCCTGGTGGACGATGTGCACCACGCCGCCGGTCATCCCCGTGGCACTGACCAGCGAGACGCCGAGCACGACGTAGGACACCTGGCTGACCGTCGAGTAGGCGAGCCGGGCCTTCAGGCCGTCCTGGGCGAGCGCCCGCACCGAGCCCCACAGGATCGTCACGCACGCGACCACGGTGAGCGGCAGCAGCACCCCGAGGTCCTCGGCGACCTGCACGCCGAGCACCATGTCGACCACCAGGACGATGCCGAACACCCCGGCCTTCACCACGGCGACCGCGTGCAGGAGCGCGCTCACCGGCGCCGGCGCGACCATCGCCTTCGGCAGCCAGCCGTGCACCGGGACGAGCGCGGCCTTCACCGCGAGCCCGCCGAGCATCAGCGCCACCACCAGGCGCAGCGTCCCCGGGTCGGACGCGGCGAGCGCCGCGACCGCCGGGCTGCCGCGGTCCGCGAACTCCACCGGCCCGATGAGCACCGTCAGCCACACCGCGCCCAGGAGCAGCGCCACGCCCCCGACGAGTGTGTAGTGCAGGTACGTCCGGGCGCCGCGCAGCGCCGCGGGCGTCTGGTCGTGCGCGACCAGCGGGTAGGTCGCCAGCGTCAGCAGCTCGTAGAACACGACGAACGTCACGAGGTTGCCGGACAGCGCGACCCCCGAGGTCGCCACCACGCACAGCGAGAAGAACCCGAAGAACCGCGACCGGTGGTGCCCGTGGTCCCGCAGGTAGCCGACCGCGTACACCGTCGTGACCAGCCACAGGAACGCGGACAGCCCGAGGAAGTACAGCGAGAACGGCTCGACCCGCAGCACCAGGTCCACGTCCGGCAGGAACGGCACCCGCACCTCGGGTCGGCGCCCGTCGACCACGGGCCCGACGAGGGCGACCACCAGCGCCACCTTCGCGGCCGCGCCCGCCAGGCTCAGGGCGGTGCGCAGGCGCTCGCGGCGCTCGGGCAGCAGCAGGATCACCACGGCCGGGACGAGCGAGGTGAGCAGCACGAGCACGGGGATCCACGCGGTCCAGGTCATCCGCCCACCCCCGGTGGCGCGCCGACCAGGACCAGGTCCGCGAGCCACGCCGAGCCGACGCAGGTCACGACGGCGAGCAGCGCGAGCGCCAGCGCGGGCCAGCGCTCCCCGGCGCGCGGCGTCGGGAGCGCGGTCGCGCCGGGTGCCTCCTCCCGGCCGTGGGGCGTGCCCGGGGGCGGACCGTCCCCGGGGCCGGGCTCCCGCAGCGTCGCCGCGAGCACCCGGGCGGTGGCGGCGGCGGTGAGCAGGCCGCCACCGAGCAGCACCGCGACCACCCACCACCGTCCGCCGGTGAGCGCGGCGTCCAGCAGCGCCCACTTGCCGACGAACCCGAGCGACGGCGGCAGCCCGGCCAGGCACACCCCGGCCAGGGCGTACGCCGTCACGACCACGGGCGCCCGAGCCGCCGTGCCCCCGAGGTCGGCCACGCGCCCGCTCCCGGCGACGCCCACCAGCGTCCCGGCGGCGAGGAACATCGCCGCCTTCGCGAGCCCGTGCGCCAGTAGGACCAGCAGCACGCCCTGCCACGCGGTCCGGGCGACGTCGACGGCGACGCCGTCGCCCCCGGCCAGCGCGGGCGTGACCAGGGGGAGCAGCAGGACCAGGTACCCCACCTGCGCGACCGTCGAGTACGCGACCACCCGCTTGAGCGCGGCGGCGCGCAGGGCCAGCACCCCGCCCCAGGCCACCGCGCCGGTGGCCAGCACGGCCAGGACGGACGCCAGCGCCGCGTCCCCGCCCAGCGCCGTCCACACGCGCAGCAGCACCACGAACGAGCCCTTGACCACCAGCGCGGACAGCAGCGGGCTGACGGCGGTCGGGGCGGCGGCGTGCGCGTCCGGCAGCCAGGCGTGCAGCGGGAAGAGCGCGGACTTCACGAGCAGGCCGACCGTGGCGAGGCCCAGCGCCGTCGTCAGGGCGGGTCCGGGGGGCAGCGCCGCCGCGGCCAGGTCCAGGGTCAGCGTGCCGGTGCGGGCGTAGACGAGGGCCACGGCGACCAGGAACGCGAACGACCCCAGCACCGCCAGGCACAGGTACCGCAGCGCCGGGCCGTAGGCGCCGCGCCCGCCCAGCGCGACCAGCGCCACCGCCCCGAGAGTCAGCAGTTCCAGGGCCACGTACGTGGTGAACAGGTCCGCGGCCACCAGCACCGCCTGCAGCCCCGCCAGGGTCAGCAGGGTCAGCGGCCAGTACGCCGACCGCCCGGCGGCGGGCTCGGTCGCCGGGCCGGTCGACGCGGGGGACGCGCACGCGTGGGCGAGCACCGCCGTCACGACCACGGCGGCGAGCAGGCCGACCGCCGCGGCCACCCCGTCGACGCGCAGGGCGATGCCGAGCGGCGGCTCCCAGCCGCCGGGCGCGGTCGCCACGGGCCCGTCGCGCAGCACGGTCACCGCGAGCACCACCGCCAGCACCGTCTGCCCGGCGGCCGTGACCACGGCGACGGTGCGCCGCGCGGGCGCGACGGCGGCGGCGACGGCCCCGGCCAGCGGCAGCAGCAGGGACGCGAGGACGACGTCACCCACCGTCGTCCTCCCGGTCCAGGCGGCGCACCAGCACCAGCGCCAGCCCGGTCACGGAGACCGTGATGACGATGCCGGTCAGGGCGAGCGCGTGCAGCACCGGGTCGGGCTCGCCCCCGCCGGTCGCCGCGAGCGCGACCAGCACGAGCACCGTGCCCGTGCCGGTGACGTTCAGGGCGATCACCTGCGCCAGCCGGTCCCGGGTGGTGAGCAGCCGGACGGCCCCGAGCAGCGTGACCACGCCGCCGAGCACGAGGTAGACCTCCGCGGTGCTCACGAGTCCGCCCCGCGTCGCCCGCTCGCCCCGGCGCGGGGTGCGTCCGCGGGGGAGTCGGGGCGGGCCGCGAGCACGAGGGCGGTGAGCCCGACCCCGATGCTCAGCACCAGGCCCGCCTCCAGCCCGAGCACCACCCAGCCGCCCCACGGGGCCTCGACGCGCAGCCAGGTGCCGACGAGCAGCCGCGTGGCCCCGGCGACGACGAGGAACGTCGCGAGGCCCGCGACGACGGCGGGCCGCAGCAGCCGCCCGGTCGGGACCAGGTCCGCGCGGCCGGTGAGCGCCAGCAGCAGCGCCGCCCCGGCGAGCATCGCCCCGGACTGGAACGCGCCGCCCGGCCGCGAGGACCCGGCGACGAGGAACCACCCGGTGAGCAGCAGCACCAGCGGCACGGCCAGCACCGCGAACCCCCGCACGACGGGACGCGGGTCGGCGTGCAGCGGGACGTGCGCCAGGGTGCCGTCCCGGTGCAGGGCGAGCGCGGCGAGCACGGCGGCGGTGAGCACGGCCACCTCCAGCAGGGTGTCGAGCGCCCGCAGGTCCAGCAGCACGACCGTCACGGTGTGGCTCACCACGCCGTCCGCGTCGCGGACCAGGTCGCCGAGCCGGTCCCCGGCGCCCTGGCCCTCGCGGGCAGCGGTGACGAGCACCCGGCCCAGCAGCACGCCGGTCGTCCCGGCGACGAGCAGCGCGGTGGCCGGGCCGAGCACCCCACGCGGGCGCGTGGGCCGGTCCGCCGCCGGAGCGGGACCGCCCGCCCGGCCGCGCGCGGTCACCGCCGAGACCAGCAGCGCCCCGGTCGCCCCCGACGCGATC
>NZ_RFFI01000168.1 GCF_003696205.1 Cellulomonas triticagri | reverse complement strand
GGGCGACCCAGGCGGCGCGGGCGCGGGCCGCACGACCGCGCGGGCGGGGCGCGGGGGCGACGACGTGCACGAGCGAGCCGTCCGCCACCTGCTCGGCGACGGGTGCGGCGAGGTCGAGGACGCGGCCGGCGGAGTCGAGGACGAGCAGCCCGGGGACCAGCGGGACGCCCGCGGCGGCCAGCAGCTCGGCGAGGGTCCGGGAAGCGTCCAGGGCGACGTCGAGGCGGCGGGTGCCGAGGTGCACGGCGACGCGGGTCAGCGGCGCCAGCACGGGGACCGTCACGCGCGCCTCCTCCTCGTCCTGCCCGGGGCCGCCCCGGGGCCGCACGGCTCCGGGGCGGACGTCGGGCGCGGGCCCGGGCGCGCGACCCCCGGGCGCGGCGGCTGTCATCGTATGCGGTCGACCGCCGTCGAGGGGGCCCGTGACCGGCCCCGCGACCCGTCCGGGGCCGCGCTTCCCACGTCCGGCCCACACCCCGCTCGCGATCCCGCACGGCGGCGCCGCCAGATCCCACCCGGAGGCGGGTCCCCCGTCCGGGTGGACGGACCGGGCCGTCGGCGGTCACCGGCAGGTAGGTTTGCCCACGACGTCGGGGGGCGCGCGGCTCCCCGCCTGGTAGGAGGGACCGAGCGCCGACGATGTCGATCGCGCCGCAGCAGGGGACGCGCCTCGAGCCGCCCGCCGTCCCCAGCGGGCAGGTCGTCCTGCAGCCGCCGCCCGAGATCCAGGCGTCCGACGGCATCAGCGGGATGCTGGCCAACGCCATCCCCATGCTCGGGTCGGTCGGGTCGATCGTCTTCGTCGCGATGAACCAGCCCGGTCCGCGCGGCTACATCGCGGCGGGCATGTTCCTGCTGGCCTCCCTCGGGTTCGTCGGCGTGAACGGCTGGCGGCAGCGCTCGCAGCACCAGGCGCAGGTCGTCGGCGCGCGGCGCGAGTACCTGGCGTACCTGTCCGACCTGCGCACCTCCGTCCGGCAGGCCGCGGGCGCGCAGCGCCGGGCCGCCGAGTGGTCGTCGCCGGACCCGCGCGCGCTGGCCGCCGTCGCCGAGGAGCGCACCCGCGTCTGGGAGCGCCGCCCGGCCCACGAGGACTTCCTCGCCGCCCGCGTCGGCGTCGGCGCGCAGCCGCTGTGCCTGGACCTGGAGGCCCCGCAGACGCCGCCGCTGGCGCAGCTCGACCCCGTGGCCGCGTCGGCCGCGCACCGGTTCCTGGTGACGCACCGGGTGCAGCAGGACGTCCCGCTGGCGTTCGACGTCCGGTCCGTGGCCCGCATCGAGGTCACCGGCGGCGTCGCCGAGTCCCGGGCGCTGGCCCGGGCCGTGGTCAGCCAGCTCGCGACGTTCCACGCGCCCGAGGACCTGCAGGTCGCCGTCATCGCGGGCGACGCCGCGCTGCCCGAGTGGGACTGGGTGAAGTGGCTGCCCCACGCGCACTCGACGCGCTCCCGGGACGCCGTCGGCGCCGCCCGGATGATCGGCACCGCGCTCGCCGACGTCGAGGGCCTGCTGCCCGAGGACCTGACCGACCGGCCCCGCTTCGGGTACGCGACCGAGGCCCCGCTCCCCCACGTCCTCGTGGTGGTCGACGGCGGGCACGTCCCGGTCGGCAACGCGATCCTCACCGCCGACGGCGTCCTCGGCGTGACCGTGCTCGAGCTCCCGGACCGCTGGGGCGAGCTCGACGAGCCGACGACGCTGCGCCTCAACGTCGGCGCGGCCACCGTCTCCGACGACGTCCTGCGCGCGCCGGTCGACGTGCTGCGGCTCGGCAACGCCCCGGTGCGGGTCGAGGGCGACCAGATGTCCGTCGCCGACGCCGAGGCCACGGCCCGCCGCCTGCTGCCGCTGCACGTCGAGTCGGGCCCGGAGCGCGGCGACGAGGAGGTGTCCTCCGAGCTCGTGGACCTGCTCGGCGTGGGCGACGTCCGCGACCTCGACCTGGACGTCGCGTGGCGCCCCCGCCTGGCCCGCGACCGGCTGCGCGTGCCGATCGGCGTGACGCCGCAGGGTCAGCCCGTCGCCCTGGACATCAAGGAGTCCGCCCAGCAGGGCATGGGCCCGCACGGCCTGATCATCGGCGCCACCGGCTCCGGCAAGTCCGAGGTGCTGCGCACCCTGGTGCTGGCGCTCGCGATGACGCACTCGTCCGAGGACCTGAACTTCGTCCTCGTCGACTTCAAGGGCGGCGCGACGTTCGCGGGCATGGCCGACATGCCGCACGTGTCCGCGATCATCACGAACCTCGGCGAGGAGCTCACCCTCGTCGACCGCATGCAGGACGCCCTGCAGGGCGAGATGGTCCGCCGCCAGGAGCTGCTGCGCGCCGCGGGCAACTTCGCGAACGTCGCCGACTACGAGAAGGCCCGCAAGGGCGGTCGCACGGACCTGGCGCCGCTGCCGGCCCTGCTGATCGTCTGCGACGAGTTCTCCGAGCTGCTGTCCGCGAAGCCGGAGTTCGTGGACCTGTTCGTCACCATCGGCCGCCTGGGCCGGTCGCTGCAGATGCACCTGCTGCTGTCCTCGCAGCGCCTGGAGGAGGGGCGGCTGCGCGGCCTGGAGTCGCACCTGTCCTACCGGATCGGCCTGCGCACGTTCTCCGCCGCGGAGTCCCGCACCGTGCTCGGCGTCCCCGACGCGTACACGCTGCCGCCCGTGCCCGGCATGGGCTACCTCAAGCCCGACACGACGACGATGATCCAGTTCCGCGCCGCCTACGTGTCCGGACCGCCGAAGGCCCGCCGCCGGGGTGCCGCGAGCGGCGCGACCGCCGGGACCGGGGCCGCGCGCCTGGAGTCGTTCACCGCCGCGCCCGTCCTCGGCGGCGCCGTCGAGGCGCCCGCCACCACCGAGGTCGCCGCCGTCGCGGACGCCGAGGAGACGCGGGCGACGTTCGACATCGCCGTGCAGCGGATGAAGGGCCAGGGCCCGCCCGCGCACGCCGTGTGGCTGGAGCCGCTGGTGGTGCCCCGCACGCTCGACGAGCTCATGCCGGACCTGGTCGTCGACCCGCGCCTCGGCCTGGTCTCCCCCGGGTGGCGGTCCGCCGGGACGCTCACCGTCCCGCTGGGCACGGTCGACCGCCCGCTGGAGCAGCGTCGCGAGAACCTCACCCTCCAGCTCGGCGGGGCCGCGGGCCACATGTCGATCGTCGGCGCCCCGCGCACCGGCAAGAGCACCGCCCTGCGGTCGGTCGTCGCGTCCCTCGCGCTGACGCACACCCCGCTGGAGGTGCAGTTCTACGTCCTCGACTTCGGCGGTGGCACCTTCGCGCCCCTGGCCGCGCTCGCGCACGTCGCGGGCGTCGCGTCCCGCGCCGAGCCGGACGTCGTCCGCCGCACCGTCGCCGAGGTCGAGTCGATCATCGACAACCGCGAGCGGTACTTCCGCCAGCAGGGCATCGACTCCATCGAGACGTACCGCACCCGCCGCGCGCAGGGCACCGCCGACGACGGGTACGGGGACGTCTTCCTGCTGGTCGACGGCTGGTCCACGATCCGCACCGAGTTCGACGAGCTCGAGCCGCGCATCCAGGCGCTCGCCGGGCGGGGTCTGACGTTCGGCGTGCACCTCGTCGCCACGGCCGCCCGCTGGATGGACTTCCGCACCCAGGTCAAGGACGTCTTCGGCACCCGCCTGGAGCTGCGGCTCGGTGACCCCATGGACTCCGAGATCGACCGGAAGGTCGCCGTCAACGTCCCCAAGGAGCGGCCCGGCCGCGGCCTCGCGGTGTCCAAGCACCACGTGCTCACCGCCCTGCCGCGCGTCGACGCGGACAGCGACGCGGGAACCCTCGGCGCCGGCGTGCAGCACCTGATCCAGGCCGTGAACGCCGCCTGGCAGGGCCCCGCCGGGCCGAAGCTGCGGCTGCTGCCCGACGAGGTCGCCCTCGACCAGGTCCGCGCCGACCCCCGCGCCGACGCGCGCCGCCTGCTGCTCGGCATCGACGAGGCGAACCTCGCCCCCGTCGGCGTGGACGTCACCGAGGAGCCGCACCTGTACGCGTTCGGCGACGGCGGCTCGGGCAAGTCCGCGCTGCTGCGCGCCGTCGCGTCCGAGGTCCGCCGCCTGCACACCCCGCAGCAGGCGCAGATCTTCGCCGTCGACTTCCGGCGCTCCCTGCTGGGCGAGATCCCCGAGGAGTACCTCGCCGGGTACTTCACCACCCAGGAGCAGGCCGCCGCGGAGATCGCCGGGCTCGCCGACTACCTGCGCGGGCGCCTGCCCGGACCGGACGTCACGCCCGAGCAGCTGCGGTCGCGGTCCTGGTGGACCGGCGCCGAGGTGTACGTGATCGTGGACGACTACGACCTCGTCTCCACGACCACCGGCAACCCGCTGTCGCCGCTGGTGCCCCTGCTCGCGCAGGCCGGTGACGTGGGCCTGCACCTGGTGCTCGCCCGCCGCTCCGGCGGTGCGGGGCGCGCCATGTACGAGCCCGTGCTCCAGGCCCTGCGCGACCTCGCCGCGCCCGGCATCGTGCTGTCCGGCAGCCCCGACGAGGGCGCCCTGGTCGGCGGCGCGAAGCCGACGCCGTCGGTCCCCGGCCGCGCACAGCTCGTCACCCGCGACGAGGGCCGCCAGGTCGTCCACCTCGCCTGGACGCCGCCCACGCTGTAGCGCCACGCGGTCCGACCGAGACGTGCCCGCGTGCGAGTGGGCGCTCGGCACTCACCGCGCGCTGAGAGTGGGCATGCTGGGATGAGCGGGAACCCCGGGGAGGTCTCATGAAGTCGACGAGCAAGGTCTCGGTCAAGAAGCTCGACCGAACGACGTACCGGGTCTCGTCCGCGAACGGGCGCAGCGCCATGACCGGTCGATTCGTCTCCGCCACGACCGTCGAGCGAGCTCCTCGCACCTCGGTGTCGGAGCAGCGGACGGTGAAGGACTCCTCGGCACCCTGACACGGTGCCCGCGACAGTCGACCGTGCGCCGGTCGATCCCTTGCGCTAGGCCTGCTCGACCGGGATGCGGTACGTGCCCAGGACCAGGGTCCAGCCGGCCGTGACGTGGGCGGGCTGGGCCGGAACGAGCGTCCACGGCTTGCCGTCCGGGTCGACCAGCACCGTGCCGTTGGTGGACCCCCGGTCGACGACCTCCAGGCCGCCCGGGACCGGGCGGAACGCCAGGTGGGTGCTGGACACCGACTGCTCGGGGTCCACGACGGCCAGCACGTGCGACCACGGGCCGCCCTCGGCGTGCGGGCGTCGCCCGATCAGTCCCGGCCCGGTGACGGCGACCTGCTCCCCCGAGGCCAGCACGAGCACCACCGGACCGACGTCCGCGCGCGTGCCCCACCCGGCGACCCGCGTGTGCTCCAGGTCCCCGAGGACGGGCACCGTCGGCACGGTCGAGTCCGGCAGCCCACCTCCGGCGGGGTCACCGGCCGTCTCCCCCCGGTCCTCGTGACTCCCCGCCGTCGTGGGGGTGGCAGCACGAGAATCGTCGGGCGACGCCGGCGGCCCGGCGGCGGGCTCGGTCGTGACGCCCGGCGCGACGGCGGTGGCAGGCGCGGGCGTCTCCCCGCGATCCTCGTCCTGCCCGACTGCGGTCGGGGTGGCGGTACGAGGGTCGGAGGGCGTCGCGGGCGCGGCGGGCGGCACCGGCGGGATGGACTGCTGGGCGGTGGTCGGCGCTGCGTCGGGCTGGTCCGCGGGGAGCGGCGGACCCGCGGTCGGGGAGGGGCGCGGCGTGGTCGCGGGCGGCGGGCCCGTGGTCGGAGTGGGGCGCGGCGGGGTCGG
>NZ_RFFI01000167.1 GCF_003696205.1 Cellulomonas triticagri | reverse complement strand
GCTGACCGACATGAAGGCGCTGCTCGCCGACGTGGGCCGGGCCGTGTCGACCTCTGGTGAGGACTACCAGTCCACCGAGCGGTCCAACGCCGCGCGCTGGTGAACCACCCACCCCGGGCGCTGCCCGGGGTGCACAGCACGACCCGCGCGGTCGCGCCCCCTCGCTCGCAGGTGAGGACGGGCGCGACCGCGCGGTCATCGCGTCGCAGGGGGCGACGCGTCACGAACTCACGCGGAGGACAGCACGTGGCTGCGGACGTCGATCTGAAGTACGACCTGATTGGCGGCAGCGTGAAGCGGCTGCTCAAGCTCCACGACGTCGTGGAGCAGATGCAGCGCACCGTGGGGGCGCTGCGCGACCGGCAGACCTCCGCCGTGTGGCCGAACGTCGAGGGGCTGTCCGCGTTCGCCACCCGCTACCGCGTGGCGATCAACGTCGCCGAGGACGACCTCGCCAGCCTGCGCCAAGAGCTCGCGGAAGCGAGCCAGGCGCTAGCCGCCAGCCTCCGCGCCTTCGAGCAGCGCGATGCCGCCGAGGCCGACCGGATGCGTACCCTCCTGGCGGCTCTGGACTCCGCCGGCACGATCACCCCCGCACCCTCGGCACCGTCGGTGGGGCGGACCGCGACCACGACCCGCGGTTCCTACTGATGCGTCGAACGCTCACCGTCGCCGCGACGGCGGCGATGCTGCTGACGACGGTCGCTGGTCCCTCCGCGGCCGCCACGTCGGACGACGGCCTCTGGTACTACACCGCGACCGGCCTGGACGCGATCCACCAGCGCACGACCGGCGAGGGCATCACGATCGCGGTCCTGGACGACCCGGTGAACCCCGACGCGCCCGATCTCCTCGGTACGAGCGTCCAGGTCAAGCAGCCGAGCTACTGCGCCACCGAGACGCAGGGACCGGCCGTTCCCGCCCCGACCAGCGGGCCGCTGTCCCGTCACGGCACGCACATGGCGGCGATGCTCGTCGGGACCGGTGCGGGGCTCGACGGCGAGCCCGGCGTGCGCGGCATAGCCCCTGGGACCACGGTCATCAGCTACACGATCCGCTCGGTCTCCGACTCGGTCTCGTGCCTCAACCCCGCGGGAGTCGCCTCGGACGACCAGGCGTTCCGCGACGCGATCGCCGACGGCGCAGACATCATCAACGTCTCCGGCGCCCTGTCCACCCTCAGTGAGGAGGCCTTCTCGGAGGCCATCCGCGCCGGAGTCATCGTGGTCGGGGCCGCCGGGAACAACGGAGGTCGCGTCGTCGGGGCACCCGCCGAGTTCAACGGTGCCGTCGCCGTCGGGACCGTCACCGCGGACCGCACCCTCGACGAGGGCAGCCCCAGCGGCCCCGAGATGGGCGTCGTCGCGCCCGGCACCGACATCCGCTGCATGGATGAGACCTTCACCATCTACGGGCGCTGCACCGGCTCGTCGGACGCCGCCGTCTACACGTCCGGTGTGCTCGCCCTGCTCTGGTCGTTGCACCCGGACGCCACCGCCAACCAGGTCCTCCAGGCACTCGTCCACACGACCGACGGCGAGCTACGGGACGAACCCGTGCACGACGACGCGTGGGGCTACGGCACGGTGAACGCGCGCCTGCTCGTGGACGCCGACCCCTCGTCGTACCCGGATGTCAGCCCGTTCATCCGCGAGGACCCCGACGCGACCCCTCCTGCGAGCGCGCTGACCTCGGCTGCCGAGGCGCCCGCCGAGGAGGACACAGGGACAGCCCCGGTGGAGCCTCCGACAACCACGGCGCCCGCCGAGGAGCCGACCGGCACCGCTTGGCCCGTCGTGGTCGGGGCCGGAGGAGTCGCGGCTCTCGTCATCGCGGGTGTCGTCACCGCGGTCGTGCTCAACCGACGTCGCCGCGACCGGGCGTCCTCGCACCCGCAACCGCACGAACCGTCCTACTCCAACCAGCACGGGGGACATCATGGGTAAGAGAGCCGATGAGCTCGGGCTCACGCTCGACGCCGACATGGATGCGATGCGCCTGACGGGGCGGGGTCTCGGTGAGTCGGCTGCCGAGGCCCGGAGCGCCCACGCAGCCCTCACCGAGATCCCGGAGACGCTCGGCCTGGGCGGGCTCAGCGGCGACGCCGCGACGTCCCGCCTCCTGGATATCGCGCGGAAGATCGACGCGGTCGGCACCAACCTGATGCGACTGGAGGCGGCCGCCAAGGAGGCCCAGGGAGCCGTGAAGAGCGCCCAGAGCGACTTCCACGCGCTCCCGGACGGCGCGCTGACCTTCGCCGAGCGCGCAGCCATCACCGCGGGCGGAACCATCCTGATGCCCGGCATCGGCACCGTCGCCGCGGACAAGGCTGGGAGCATCTGGTCCAACCAGCGCGAGCAGGCACGCGAGCGCGCGGCAGAACAGGCGCTCAGCAGGCTCGCGAGCCTGGTCGAGGGCATCGACGTTCCGCGCGCCAGTGCGCGCGACGGCTACTCGTCCGACTCGATCGACACCACTGAGCAGCCCAGCGGTCAGCCGGACGTGTCCCGGTCGGCCGAACCGCGGGGGTACTCCCCCACCGTCGGTGGCACCGGCTCCGGTACCCGATCCGTCGGGACGATCGGCACCGGCACGCCCGGTGTCGGCACCTCGTGGCAGCCCCCGGTGTCCAGCGGCCTCGACACCGGACTCGGTGGCGGCTCGACGGGCGGCAGCGGCGGCTCGGGTTCCGGGAGCACCGGCGGCGGGAGCATCGGCGGCGGTACCGGTGGCGGGGCGGGCTCCGGCGCGGGCAACGGCTCGGGCATCGGTGGCGGCGTCGTCCCCGGCTCGGGTGACGGCTCGTCGTCGGACGGCCTGGTCGGTGGCACCGTCCCCGGCGGCACGGGCGCGGGCGGCGGCTTCCTGGGCGGCCCCGGCGGTTCGGGCAGCGGCGCGTCCGGTTCCGGTTCGCTCGGTGGCGTCGGCGCGGGCGGTCTGGCCGGTGGCCTCACCGTCGGCGGAGCGGCGCTCGGCGCTGCGGGTCTGAACCGTCTCGCGGGCGGGTCCGCGGGTGCCGGTGGCCTCGGCGGCGCCGGTGGCTTCGGCGGTGGCTCGTTCGGCGGCGGGACCTTCGCTGCCGGTGGCGGGTACGGCGCGGGTGCCTCCGGTGCGGGTGGCGCCCAGCTCGGCACGTCCGGCTCCGCGCTGTCCGGCTCGACGTCGGGCCTCGGCCAGGGCTCGCAGACCGGTGCCGCCGGTGCGGGTGCCTCGGGTGCCCGCTCGGGCGGCGGCATGATGGGCGGCCCGATGGGCGGCGGTGGCGCGGGCGCGTCGAAGGACGCGAAGCGCCGGGCCTCCGGCGGGCTGCTGGCCCCGGACATCGACGTCGAGGACGGCGTGCGGCGTCACGACCTCGGCGCCGGCGCAGGAGCGGGCGGGCGCGACGCGCTGCCCACCCCGACGACAGCACCTGAGACGACGACCGACGACGAGTGGTGACCGGCCTGGCTCACGTGGTCTGAGACGCCGACGGCGCCCCTCCCCCTCTGGGGGTGGGGCGCCGTTCGCGTCCCCCGGGGCGCTCGCTGGACGTGCCGCGCAGTGCCCCGACGAGCCTCAGCCCCGCGCCCCCGGCGCGTCGATCCGCACGCCACGGTCCCCGACCTGGATGGTCGCCCCCGACGGCACCGGCACCCGCTGGTCGGCGGGCACGGGCACGACCCGCCCCCCGGGCAGCCGCAGCGTCGTCCCGTTGCCGGACCCGGCGTCGGACACCCAGAACGTCCCGCCCTCGATCCCGAACCGCGCGTGGGTGCGCGAGACGCTGCGCTCGGGGTCGTCGACGACGATGACGTGGTCGCACCGCTCCCCGGGGACGGGTCGGGGTGCGCGGCCGATGAGCCCGGGCCCGGTGACGGACATGACCTGCCCGGTGTCGAGGGTGACGAGGTAGGGCGCGGGCTGCTCCTGGTGGGCGGCGGCCGGGGTGGGTGCGGGCTGCTCGGGGCGCTCCTGCGCGGGGACGACGGGGCGGACGCCGGTCCAGCCGTCGCCCGCGGGCGCACCGGTGTGTCCGGTGGGTGCCGCCTGCTCGGCCTCGCGGACGGCTCGCCTGCTCGTCGGCGGTGCGGGCGGGGTCGTCGGGGCCGACGGGACCGGCGGCACAACCGGTGCGGGGCTGGGCACCGCGGGCCCGGTAGGGACGCTGGGAGCGGCCTGGTGCGGCACCCCGGCGGGCACGGTCGGCGGCGTCACCGGGGCGACGGCGGCCGCCACCGGGACCTCCCGGGGGGCCACTCCCTGCGCGGCCTCCTCGGCGGCGTCCAGCGCGGCCTCGACGGCGCGCTCGTGCGCCCGGACGTCCACGACGACGGCTCGCCCGACGCGGTCGTGCCACGCCTGCGCCCGGCCGCTGCGGTCGAACGCCCCGGAGGCCACGACGACCCACTGCCCGAGCCCGGCGGCGGCGTGCCCGGCGGCGAGCACGAGGCCGCGCAGGGCGGCGCGGGCGGGTCCGACGGAGTAGGGGGTCTCCTCACGGGCGGTGCGCAGCCCGAGGAGGGTGTTGCCGAGAGTGCGCCCGGTGTGGGCCTCCCAGACGACGAGGCCGACGGCGAGCTCGACGACCACGAGCGCGACGAGGAGCACGGACCCGGTCCAGGCGAGCAGTCCCCCGGCGACGAGGCCGACGGCGACGGCGTCCACCGCGTAGGCCGCGACGCGGCGTCCGGTCCCGGCGGGGGCGGCGTCGCCGAAGGCGGGGTGCAGCACGGCGGGTCGGGGTTCGCGGGTGGCGGCGTCGGCGCGCGCACGGCCCTGGACGCCCTCGACGACGGTGACGGTCGCGTCGGCCTGCACGGGCTGCCCGCAGGCGGTGCAGAACCGGGCGTCGGCGCGCACGGGGCGACGGCAGCTCGCGCACTCGCGCACGGCGAGGCCCGGTGCGGCCGTGCTCATCGTCTGCTCCACGTGCTGCCCCCTGTCGTCCGCGTCATCCTGCCACCGCCGTCCCGGCCGGGTGTCACGACGTCATCCGCCGCAGCGTCTCGATCATGTCGGCCGCGACGAGCGCGGCGGGCAGCGCGAGCACGACGCCGAGCCCTTCGAAGGCGTCCCCGAACCGGGACGCGACGACGGAGGACCACCCGCGGCCGAGCGCGACGCTGATGGTCGCGGCGAGCAGGGCGAGCAGCACGCACCCGACGGCGACGAGCGCGGCGTCCACGCCGAGCAGCGGACCGGCGAGGACGGCGAGCTCGACCAGCACGACGGCGGCGGCGATGCGCGGCGCCCAGCGCGCGACGTCGCCGCGGGAGGTGCGGGGCTGCAGGCTGAGGACGAGCACGAGCCCGGCGACGAGCGCGACGGCGCCCCAGCCGCGCACGGTGTCCCCGAGGGCGTCGGCGAGCAGCACCGGCACGAGCAGCGGCGGGAGGGCGCAGACGAGCAGGGTGGCGGCGTCGGCGCGGCGCTCGGCGGCGCCGACGGTGCGGTTGACCTGCCGCTCGTTGACCCGGCCGAGGCCGCGGGGCCGGGGGCCGCGCACGGACGGCGCGGTGCGGGCGACGTGCGCGAGGTCGACGAGCTGCTCGTCGGGAACGGACAGCGTCCACACGGGCAGCAGCCGCAGGGCGAACGGCACGAGGCCGAGCAGGACGGCGGCGCCGACGACGCCCGGGAGCCCGGCGAGCAGGACGGCGAGCTGGACACCGGCCGTGACGCCGACGGCGGTGAGCAGCACGGCGGCGAGGTCCTCGTCCCTCCGGGCGGCGCGCGTGGCGACGTAGCGGACGGCGGCGGCACCGGTCGCGGCGACGAGGCCTGCGACGACCGCGAGCCGCCGGTCCGCCGCACCGGCGGGGTCGACGGCGGCGACGCCCGCGGCGAGACCGAGCAGCGGGGCGACGAGGGTGGC
>NZ_RFFI01000166.1 GCF_003696205.1 Cellulomonas triticagri | reverse complement strand
GAGCGCGCCCGCCCGCCCGGCCGACGAGCCGCGACCCGCCACCGGTGCGCTGCCCGCCACCGCGGCGGAGATCCCCGGCGTGATGGAGGCGGCCGCGCCCATGACGGGTGCGGTGCGCGCCGTGCAGCCGACGCTCGCCGTGCCCGGCGGACCGCGCCCGGACGTCCGCCCCGGCCTGCCGGTGAGCGCCTACTCCGACGACCAGCTCGACGACCTCGTCGCCTGGCTCGTCTCGGACGGCAGCGAGCGGACCCCCGACGAGCTCGCCGCCGCCCTGCGCGCCGAGCTCGGGGTCAAGCGGCGCGGCGCCCGGGTGGACGCGGTCGTCGGTGCGGCGGTCAGCCGCGCGCCGCGCGGCTGACGAACGCCGGGCCCCCCGGGACCTGCTGCTCAGGACACGGCTCGCGGTGCCCGGGCGCGGTACCTGACGCCCGACGGGACGGCTTCGTCAGCGGCCGCGCTGCGCCAGGGTCGCACGACCCGCGGGGCGTGACCGGGTCACCAGTGCGGCGGGACGTCGCGGCGGAGCCGGTCGTCGTTGCTGTCGCCGCGCTCGTCGCCCCAGCCGGTGTCCGAGTCGTCCGCGGACCGGCTCGGGATCAGGGGGCTGTCGTCGACCGGACGGCGCGGGGTCGCGCGCGGCTCGGGCTCGGGGGCGTGCGTGCTCACGCCCCCATCCTCCCACCGCCGGGCCGGTGCGGTCGTGGCGCGGTGGGGTCAGGGCGCGGGCGGGGCGTCCGGAGCGCCGGGGGCCTCGTGGCGGCCGGTCGCGTGGCCGTCGCCGACGTCCTGGCGCAGCGCGGGGCTGCTCTGGGCGGCGAGCAGGTCGCGGATCTCCTGCAGCAGGAGGATGTCCTCGGAGGGCCGGGCGGGCTCGGCCTCGACGCCGCGCTTGCGGCGCTCGGCGAGCTTGTTGAGCGGCAGCACGATCACGAAGTAGATCGCGGCCGCCGTGATCACGAACTGGATGATCGCGTTGATGATCACGCCGAAGTTGAACATCGCGCCGTTGATCGGACCGACGACCCACCCGAAGTTGGGCTGGCTGAAGATCATCGCGATCAGCGGGTTGATCAGCCCCTCGGTGATCGCGCCCACGACGAGGGTGAACGCGGCACCGATCGCGACACCGACGGCGAGCTCGATGGCGTTCCCGCGGGAGATGAAGTCCTTGAACCCCTGGAACACCTTGCCGAGTCCGCGCGCCTGCTCGGAGGCGGTGCGCAGGCCCTTGTTCAGCGTCTCGCTCATCGTCGGTCCCCCCGGTGGTCGTGGCGGCGATTCGTCCGCATCATCCCACGATGACCGCTCCGAGCACGCGGGAGCCGGCCGACCCGCCCAGGTGCACGGACTCGTCGGGCGTGACCGCGAGCAGCACCGGGACGTCCTCGTCGCCCGAGCGCGCGAGGGCTGCCGTGTCGTCGCCCGACCCCTCCGGTGGCGTCGCCGCGGGGCGGGCGAGGACGGTCGCTCCCTGGGCCACGCGCTCCGGCTCGGCCCCGTCGGTGAGCGGTGCGGCCACCACGTCGACCCGGACGCCGGGGCGCAGCACGGCAGCGACGCCCGGGTCCGCGAACCGCACGGGGACGACCACGGTCCCGGCGGGCGGGTCTGCGTCCGTCGCGACGAGCAGACCCGGGACGAGCGGGAGCCCGGCGGGGACGTCGACCGCCGCCCTGCGTCCGAGCAGCGGCACGGCCCCCGGCAGGTGCGCGGCCGGGGCGTCGCCGTCCGGCGCGCTCGTCGTCCCGGCCTCCGCCGACGCGCGGTCGGTCGCACCACCGCCGCCGGTGCTGCCGGTCGCCTCGTCGTGCCCCCGGGCGACGAGCGCGGGCGGCACCAGAGCGACGGCCACGGTGCGCTCCTCGACGTCGCGCTCGGTCAGCGTCGTCCCGGCGGGGAGGTCGCGTGCGGCGACGAGGACGACGACGGTCGGCGGGCCCGGGGGCCGGAGCTGCTGGACGGCGAGCAGCACGGCGATCCCGGCGCACACCGCGGCGAGCGGCCGGCGGGCGCGCCAGGCCAGGCGGCGCAGGCGTCGCCGGGCGGCGTCGGGGAGCGGGTGCGGGGGCATGGCCCGACGGTAGGGCGCGGGACCCTCCCCGCGTCGGCGTCACGGGCCCCGCCTGTGGACCGTGCACGGCACCCCCGGCCTGGGGACGACGAACGGCGCCGCTCCCGGGCGGGGTGCGGCGCCGTGCGTGCGGAGGTCGGGTCAGCCGGCGGCGGGCTTCGCCGCGCT
Source organism: Cellulomonas triticagri (assembly GCF_003696205.1). Lineage (GTDB taxonomy): Bacteria > Actinomycetota > Actinomycetes > Actinomycetales > Cellulomonadaceae > Cellulomonas > Cellulomonas triticagri. The sequence continues at coordinate 3,715 of NZ_RFFI01000166.1, read as the reverse complement.
GCTCGAGGAGGTGCTCGACGTCGACGGGGACGACGAGCCGGTGGACGACGTCGCGCCGCTGGACGAGGAGGTGCTCGTCGAGGACGTGCTCGTCGTGGACGTGCTGCTCGAGGACGTCGAGCTGCTGGACGACGCACCCGTCGACGACGACGTCGTGGACCGGGAGTCGTTCCGGTAGAAGCCCGAGCCCTTGAACACGACGCCGACGGACGAGAAGACCTTGCGCAGCTTCCCGCCGCAGGCGGGGCACTCGGTGAGGGCCGCGTCGCTGAACGACTGGTGGATGTCGAACGCGTGGCCGCACTCGGTGCAGGTGTAGGCGTAGGTGGGCACTGCTGTCTCCCGCGATGACGTGACGGTGGAGGGGTGGAGGGCCGGTGCCGCGTGCTCCGCGTCCCCTGGCACTCTCCGCTGCCGAGTGCCAAGGATACGCGCACCCGCGGTATTCCCCCACGGGCGGCCGCGCGCGGCCGCCGCGAGCCCGGGGTCAGCGGCCGAGGCGCAGCCAGCGGTCGGGGGTGGCGACCATGTCCACGGGCCGGTCGTGGGCCTCGCGCGGCAGGGGCAGGTGCGCGGCGTCGTAGAGCTCCTCGGCGAAGACGAGCGCGATGACGGGGGTACCGGGCCGGGCGTGCGCGAGGGCGCGGTCGTACCAGCCGCCACCCTGGCCGAGCCGGGTGCCCGTCGTGTCGACCGCGAGGGCGGGGGCGACGATGACGTCGGCCTCGGCCAGCCCCTCGGCGCCCAGGGACGGGGTCGACGGCTCCGGCGGGCGGCCGGGGGCGCGCTGCTGCAGGTCGTGCCGTCCGGCGTACCGCGCCCACTCGCGCTGCAGGCCCGCCCCGAGCACGGGGAGCAGCACCTCGACGCCGCGCGCCGCGAGGGCGTCGAGCAGCGGGCCGGTGTCGGGCTCGGTGGGCCGGGCGCTGTACGCGGCGACGGTAGTGGCGTCGGCCAGCGCGGGCACCGTCTCGACGACGTCCACGAGCGCGGCGGCTGCCTCCGCGCGGCGGCGGGGGGAGCGGGCGCGCCGCGCCTCGCGCAGGAGGGCCCGGAACTCGTCCTTCACCTCGGTGGTGGCGCTGCCGTCGGACACGTGCGGATACGGCTGGGCAGCGGCGCTCATGGGGACCAGTCTCCCAAATCCGGCACGCCGAAGGTAGGACCACCGGTCCGGATCACACCGGTGGCGGATGCCCGGGGCGGTCTTCCCGGCCCGTCGCGCACGCCGTGGGCGGGCCGGGACGGGCAGAATGCCGCCATGAGATCCGTCCAGGACCAGCTGGCCGCGGTGCTGGCCGCGGTCGGCCCCGTCGCCCCGCTGGACGTCGTGCTGTCGGACGCGCCGGGCTGCATCCTCGCGGAGGACGTGCTCGCCCCCGCGGACGTCCCCATGCTGCCCGTGGCCTCCCGGGACGGCTACGCCGTCGCGACCGGGGACCTGCGGGGCGCGGCGCCGGGCACCGCGCTGGTGCTGCCGGTCGCGCACGACGTCCAGGCCGGCGACCCGGCGGCGCTGCGGCTGGCGCCGGGGCAGGCCGTGCGGATCGCCTCCGGCGGCCCGCTGCCCGCCGGGGCGGACGCGGTGCTGCCCGCCGAGGAGACCGACCGCGGCGCGGTCCGGGTGACGCTGCACCGGGTGCCCTCGCCCTGGGAGAACGTCCGCCCCGCGGGTGCCGACGCGCCGGCCGGCTCGGTGGTGCTGGCGGCGGGAACGCGGCTCGGCGCCCGGCAGCTCGCGGTGGCGGCGGCGACCGGGCGGGGACGGCTGCGCGTGCACCCGGCGCCCCGGGTCGTGATCCTGCCGATCGGGTCCGAGCTCGCCGAGCCGGGCACACCGCGCCGGGACGGCGGGGTGTACGAGTCGGCCGGGCACGCGCTGGAGGCCGCGGTGCGGGACGCCGGGGCGACCCCGGTCCGTGCGCGGGCGGTGACCGACGACCGTGCGGTGCTGGGGGAGATGCTGGAGGACCAGCTGGTCCGCGCGGACGTGGTCGTGACCACCGGCGGGCTGTCGGAGTCGCAGCACGACACGCTCGCGGACGTCCTGGCGCCGCTGGGCACCGTGCGGTTCGACCAGGTGGCGATGGCCCCGGGCTTCCGGCACGGGTTCGGCACGCTGGGGGACGGGTCCGACGCGGTGCCGGTGTTCGCGCTGCCGGGGCACCCGGTGTCCGCGCAGGTCGCGTTCGAGGTGTTCGTCCGCCCGGCGCTGCGGGCGATGGCGGGGCACACCGACCTGTTCCGCCCCTCGGTGGCGGCGCGCGCGGAGGTCGGCTGGCCGTCGCCCGCGGGGGTCCGGCAGTTCGTGCCCGCCGCGGTGGTCGGCTCGCCGACCGAGGGCTACCGGGTGACGCCCGTGGGCGACCCGGGGTCGTCCTCGATCGCGGGCCTCGCGCACGCCAACGCGCTCGCCGTCGTGGGCGAGCAGGACGCCGACGTCGTGGCCGGGCAGGTCGTGCACTGCCTGGTCCTGGAGGGGTGATGCCGCGCGGCTGGCCGGTCGCGCTCTCCGACGGCGACCTCGTGCTGCGCCCGCTGCGCCGCTCCGACGAGGCGGCGTGGATGCGGCTGCGCGCGACCAACGCGTCCTGGCTGGAGCCGTGGGACGCGACCTCGCCGGAGCCGGTGACGGGTCGTCGGCCGACGTTCGGGCAGTTCGTGCGCACGCTCGACCGGCAGGCCCGGTCGGGGACGTCGCTGCCGTTCGCGGTGGACCTCGCCGGTGAGCTCGTGGGGCAGCTGACCGTCTCGGGCATCACCTTCGGGTCGTTGTACTCGGCGTCGATCGGGTACTGGGTCTCCCGCCACGTCGCGGGTCGGGGGATCACGCCCACGGCCGTCGCCCTCGCGACCGACCACTGCTTCACCGGGCTGGGGCTGCACCGGGTCGAGATCAACATCCGACCGGAGAACGGGCCGTCGCTGCGGGTGGTCGACAAGCTCGGGTTCCGCGACGAGGGCGTGCGCGAGCGGTACCTGCACATCCAGGGCCGGTGGTGCGACCACCGGACGTTCGCGCTGACCACCGAGGAGGTCCCGGGCGGCCTTCTCGCCCGGTGGCACGCGAGCCGGGCGCCGGGGGCGTGACGAGCGGGGTCTGAACCGTCGGGGCCGGAGGGTCCCCGTGCTGGTCAGCGGGCCGGTCGGGGGCACGGGGTCTTCCGGTGCGCGGCCTCGTGTGGCAGTCTGGCGGCGGCGACCGGAATCACAACCATGTGATTTTCCTCCGGTCCGCCGCTCGACACGCCGTCGGGGGTCCGGGAGCACCGGTCGGACCACCCCTACCGTCGTGGAGTGTACGAATTCGCCGGACCTGCCGCCCTCGTGGTGGTGGGCCTGTGGATCGCCTACCTGGTGCCGCACAAGCTGCGGCACCGGCAGCAGTTGCTGGAGTCGCGGACCGACGACCGGTTCTCCGACGCGTTGCGGGTGCTCGCCGTGACCGGCCCCGCGGGGTCGGACCGCCGGCGGCGCGTGGACGTGGCCGGGGGAGTCCGGTCGGACTGCGGCCCGGTGGACAAGCGGGTCGGGTTGCTCACCCCGGGCACCGGGACCCGCGTCGCAGGAACGGACAAGGGGGCCACCGACGTGGACCGACCGCACGGGACCCAGGACAGGGTGGGCGCTGACGCGACCCGTCGCGCCGCGCAGCTGCGAGCCGCCCACGCCGCCGCCACCGCACGCCGGGGCGCCGCCGCGCGCCGCCGCGGTG
>NZ_RFFI01000165.1 GCF_003696205.1 Cellulomonas triticagri | reverse complement strand
TCGGGGCGACCTTCTCGACCGGCGCGTCGGCGGGCACCTCGGCGGCGGCCTCGGCGACCGGCGCCGCGTCCACGGCAGGGGCCGGGTCGACAGCAGGCGCCGGGTCGGCGGCAGGGGCGGCCTTGGCGGCGCGCGAGCGGGAGGTGGACGCCTTGGTGGTCGACGCCCGACGGGTCGACGTCTTCGCGGCCGGGGCCTCGGCGTCGGGGGTGGTCTCGGTCGCGGGCGCCGTGTCGGCGGCGGTGGCCTCGTCGAGCGTCTGCTCGGTGGAGGGCGCGGCCTTGCGGGTGGCGCGGCGGCGCACGGGCTTCTTCGGCGCCTCCTCGCTGGCCGGCGCGTCGGCGGGGACCTCGGCCGTGGTGGCCTGGTCCGCGGCGGGGGCCGCGTCGGCGGCGCGGGTCCGGGGGGTCCGGGGGCGGGGGGCGCGCTTGCGGGGGGCGACCGTCGTCTCCGCCGGCTCACCGCCCGACGTCGTCGCCGTGCTGCTGCTGTCCGGGGTGCTGTCGAGCGTCACGCGGGGTGCTCCTGCATGCCCGGGTACGCCGGCCACACGCGCGGCGCCCGTCGGGCGGTCGGTCGTCGCTCGCGTGGCCGCGGCGACGGAAGTCGTCGGTTCGGTCGCTGCACTGGCGTCCGGCGCCATCGCCTGCCTGGCCTCGGGAGCCCCTGTGGGGGACGTCCACGGCCGGCGGCGCCTGGCGTGCGCGGAGCACTGGTGCGGCGAGCACGGTGGTCGCCCGGGGTGTGTGGGTCCCGGGAGTCCGACGTCAGTATCGCACAGGGGTGGCCGGGACGTGCTCCACGTCACGCTCGTGAACCGGGTCACAATGAGACGACACCGCGTCAGATCGCGGGACCTTTGTCCTACGCTTGTGAACCGAGGCGCAATACCTTCGGATTGCGGCTCCGACCTGGGCCGTTCGGCCCCCCCTCTCGCCTCAGCTCCTGGACGGACTCCTCGTGGAAGCCCTCGACCTGGCCCGCTGGCAGTTCGGTGTCACCACCGTCTACCACTTCATCTTCGTCCCGCTGACGATCGGCCTGGCCCCGCTCGTCGCGATCATGCAGACCATCTGGGTCCGCACCGGCAACGACGTGTGGCTCCGCCTGACCAAGTTCTTCGGCAAGCTCATGCTGATCAACTTCGCGATCGGCGTCGCCACGGGCATCGTCCAGGAGTTCCAGTTCGGCATGAACTGGTCCGAGTACTCCCGGTTCGTCGGCGACGTCTTCGGCGCGCCGCTCGCCATGGAGGGCCTGGTCGCCTTCTTCGTCGAGTCGACCTTCCTCGGCCTGTGGATCTTCGGCTGGGACAAGCTGCCCAAGAAGATCCACCTGGCGTGCATCTGGGCGGTCGCGTTCGCGGTCAACGCCTCGGCGTTCTTCATCCTCGCGGCCAACTCGTGGATGCAGCACCCGGTCGGCACGATCTTCAACACGGAGACCGGCCGCGCGGAGATGACCGACATCGTCGCGGTCCTCACGAACAACACGCTGTGGGCCGCGTTCCCGCACACCGTCACCGCCGCGTTCCTCACGGCGGGCACGTTCGTCGCGGGCATCGCCGCCTGGTGGATGGTCAAGCTCGTCCGCCGCGGCGAGGAGGAGAAGGCCCGCACGGTCTACCGCCCCGCGGTGCGGCTCGGCGTCGCGACCATGCTGGTGGCGGGCATCGGCCTCGGCATCACCGGCCACGCGCAGGGCCAGCTCATGTTCGAGCAGCAGCCCACGAAGATGGCCGCGGCCGAGGCGCTCTGCGAGAGCACCGACGGCGCGTCGTTCTCGCTGCTGGCGATCGGCGACCTGACCAACAACTGCGAGGGCGTGAAGCACTACCTGGAGATCCCGGGCCTGCTGTCGTTCCTCGCGCTCAACGACTTCGACGCCCCGCTGGAGGGCGTCAACCAGCTGCAGGAGCAGTACGAGGCGAAGTACGGCGAGGGCGTCAACTACATCCCCGACCTCACCGTCACCTACTGGGCGTTCCGCCTCATGATCGGCCTCGCGGCCGGGTCCGCGCTGCTCGCCGTGATGGCGTTCTGGATGACCCGCAAGAACCGGGTCTCCGGGAACAAGTGGCTGGCCCGGGTGGGCGTCTGGGCCATCCCGACGCCGTTCCTCGCGTCCTCGTTCGGCTGGATCTTCACCGAGATGGGCCGCCAGCCCTGGGTCGTCTACCCGAACCCGACGGGCGTGGACGGCGTCTGGCTGCTCACCGAGCGCGGCGTCTCCGAGGTGGTCAGCCCGACCATGGTGATCATCTCGATCATCGCGTTCACCCTCGTGTACGGCGTGCTGGCCGTGTTCTGGTTCAAGCTCATGAAGCGGTACGCCCAGGAGGGCGTGGCCGACGTCGAGAAGGACTACAGCCCGGACAACCCCGACAACCAGCCCGACCCCGACGACACCGACGCGGCCGACCGCCCGCTGTCGTTCGCCTACTGAGAGGCCTGGGCACATGGACCTCCCCGTCATCTGGTTCGTCCTCATCGCCGTCCTGTGGATCGGCTACCTCGTCCTCGAGGGCTTCGACTTCGGCGTGGGCATGCTGCTGCCGATCCTCGGCCGCAAGCGCGCCGACGGCGACGCCGACAAGGACCGCCGCGTCATCATCAACACCATCGGCCCCGTCTGGGACGGCAACGAGGTGTGGCTCATCACCGCGGGCGCGGCGATCTTCGCGGCGTTCCCCGAGTGGTACGCGACGCTGTTCTCCGGCTTCTACCTGCCGCTGCTGCTCATCCTCGTCGGGCTGATCTTCCGCGTGGTGTCGCTGGAGTGGCGCGGCAAGATCAACTCCGACCGCTGGCGGCGGTGGGCCGACCGCGGCGTCATGGCCGGCTCCTACCTGCCCGCGATCCTGTGGGGCGTCGCGTTCGCCAACCTGGTGCGGGGCGTCGAGCTGGACGCGGACCACCAGTACGTCGGCGGCTTCTTCGCCCTGCTGAACCCGTTCGCGCTGCTCGGCGGCGTCGTGACGTTCCTGCTGTTCCTCACGCACGGCGCGATCTTCCTGTCGCTCAAGACCGGCGGCGAGATGCGCGAGCGCTCCGGCGCCCTGGCGGCCCGGCTCGCGCCGGTGACGCTGGTCGTGACCGCGGCGTGGGCGATCTGGGCGCAGGTCGCCTACTCGGTGGCCTGGACCTGGGCCGTGGTCGCCGTCGCGGCCGTGGCGCTGGTGCTGGTCGTCCTGACCACCCGGGCGCGCCGCGAGGGCTGGGCGTTCGTCTGGTCCGCCGTGGTCATCGTCGCGGCCGTCGTGCTGATCTTCGGCTCGATGTTCCCCGACGTGATGCCCGCGATCGACCCGGCCAACTCGCTGGACATCCGCAACGCGTCCTCGACGGACTACACGCTGACGATCATGACCTGGGTCGCCGTGATCCTGGTGCCGGTCGTCCTGCTCTACCAGGGCTGGACGTACTGGGTGTTCCGCAAGCGCATCTCGGCGGAGCACATCCCGGAGCACACCGGCCTGACGTTCACGTCGGTGATCACCCGGGGCGACAAGGCGTCCTCGGGCGCCGGCACCTCGGCCTGAGGGACGATCGACCGCGTGAAGCCGCTCGACCCGCGCCTGCTCCGCTACGCCCGCGCCGCCCGGGGCTACCTCGCCCTGACGGTGTCGCTCGGCCTCCTCACGGCCGGGCTGGTCATCGCGCAGGCGGTGCTGCTCGCCCGGGTCCTCGCCTCCGCCGCCCACGACGGCGTGCCGCTGGCCGACCTGCTCCCGCAGATCGGCTGGCTGGCCGCCGTCGTGGCGGCGCGCACCGTCGCGACCGGCGTGCAGGAGCGGTTCGCGCACCGCGCGGCCACCCGGGCGGTCGCGGAGCTGCGGGAGCAGGTCGTGGCCCGCGCCGCGCAGCTCGGGCCGCGCTGGCTCGCCGAGGGTGAGGGCGCGCGCGTCGTCACCCTCGCCACCCGCGGCCTGGAGGCCCTCGAGCCGTACTTCGTGAAGTACCTCCCCCAGCTCGTGCTGTCGGCGACCGTCACCCCCGCGGTGCTGGTCGTCGTCCTGGACCTGGACTGGATCTCCGCCGCCATCGCGGCGGGCACCCTGCCGCTCATCCCGATCTTCATGATCCTCATCGGGCAGCTCACCCAGGGCCGCTCCGAGAAGAGCCTGCGCGTCATGCAGCGGCTCGGCTCGCAGGTGCTCGACCTGGTGGCCGGCCTGCCGACGCTCAAGGCGTTCGGCCGGGAGCGTGGCCCGGCGGCGCGCGTGCAGCAGCTCGGCGACGCCCACCGCCGGGCCACCATGGGCACCCTTCGGATCGCGTTCCTGTCCGGCATGGTGCTGGAGCTGCTGACCAGCCTGTCCGTCGCCCTGATCGCCGTCACGATCGGCATGCGGCTGGTCTACGGGGACGTCGACCTGGTCACCGGCCTCACCGTCCTGGTGCTCGCCCCCGAGGTGTACTGGCCGCTGCGGCAGGTCGGCATGCAGTTCCACGCCTCGACGGACGGCGTCGCCGCCGCGGACCAGGTGTTCCGCGTGCTGGAGACGCCGGTGCCCGCCGCCGGGACCACCCCCGCGCCGGACCTGCGCCGCAGCACGCTCAGGCTGCGCGGCGTCACCGTCCGGGCCCCGGGGCGCGACCTGCTCGCCCCGCACGACCTCGACCTCACGCTCCCGCCCGGCCGCACCGTCGTGGTCACGGGCCCGAGCGGCGCCGGGAAGTCGACCACCGTGGACGTCCTGCTCGGGCTGCTGCGCCCGGAGTCCGGCACCGTCGAGGTCGTCGACGCCGAGGGCCGCGCGCTGCCGCTGGCCGACGTCGACCCGCGCTCCTACTGGGACCAGGTCGCCTGGCTCCCCCAGCGCCCCGTGCTGGAACCCGCGTCCGTCAGCCGCCTCGTCGCCGGGGCGGAGGACGTCGACCTGGACGACGACGCCCGCGCGCGCCGCGACCGGGCCGCCGCGCTCACCGGCATGGACGCGGTCGTCGCCACGCTGCCGGACGGCTGGGCCACCGACCTCGGCCGCGGTGGGTCCGGGCTCAGCGTCGGGCAGCGCCAGCGCGTCGCGCTGACCCGCGCGCTGCTGTCCGACGCTCCGCTGGTCGTGCTGGACGAGCCGACCGCGCACCTGGACGCCGCCGGCGAGCGGGTCGTGCTCGCGACGGTCCGCGCCCTGCGCGCCGAGGGTCGCACGGTGCTGCTGGTCGCCCACCGGGCGTCGCTGGTCGCGCTGGCCGACGAGGTCGTGACCGTGCGGTCGGCGCCGCTTCCCGCGAGCCTCGCGGAGGTGGCCCCGTGACCCGCGTCCGCGAGCGCCTCGCCGCCGACCCGCTGTGGCGGGCGGTGCGGCTGCTCGACGTCAGCCCCCGCCGGGCCGTGCTCGCCGTGCTGCTCGGCGTCCTGGCTCTCGGCTGCGCGGTCGCGCTCGCCGCCACCTCCGCGTGGCTCATCGTGCGCGCGTCCGAGATGCCGCCGGTGCTCAAGCTGTCCGTCGCCGCCGTCGGCGTGCGCGCGTTCGGCATCGGCCGCGGCCTGTTCCGGTACCTGGAGCGCCTGGTCTCGCACGACGTCGCGCTGCGCGGCATGGCCCGGCTGCGCACCACGCTCTACGAGCGGCTGGCCGACGGCCGTCCCGGGGCGACGCTCGCCCTGCGGCGCGGCGACCTGCTCGCCCGCGTGGGTGCCGACGTCGACGCCGTCGGGGACGTGGTCGTGCGCGGGCTGCTGCCCGCCGCCGTGGCCGCCGTCCTCGGGGTCGGCTCCGCCGTCGCCATGGGCCTGTTCCTGCCCTCGGCGGGGATCACCCTGGCGGTGTGCCTCCTCGTCGCCGGCGTGCTCGCGCCCTGGCTGGCCCAGCGCGCGGCCCGCACCACCGAGGCTGCGGCCTCCGACGCCCGCGCGGACATGGCCGCGACCTCGCTCGGCCTGCTGGAGGACGCCTCCGCGCTGGCCGTCCAGGGCCGCACCGCCGCCGAGCTCGACCGGCTGCGCACCGCCGACGCCGCGCTCGCCAGGGCGACCGACCGGGGC
>NZ_RFFI01000164.1 GCF_003696205.1 Cellulomonas triticagri | reverse complement strand
GGCCCCTGGACGGCCCGGTGCGGGCCGGGGCGGCGCCCCGCCCCGCACCGGGGGCGAGCGGGCCCACCGTGGAGCCGCTGGGCCGCACCGCGCTGGCGACGTACAGCCACGCCGTGCCACCCCCGCCGTCCCGGCGCCCCCTGCTGCCCGCGCTCCCCCCGGGGACGGGTGCCGGGGCGTCGGGGTCGCTGGACTCCCGGCACGCGTGCTGCATGGTGGCGCTCGCCGCCGTGGAGGTGCTGGCGGGCGTCCGCCCGCTCGCGCAGCTGGCCCGGTGGCTGACACCGGACGTGTACGACGGGCTGGCGCGACGCGCGGCCCTCACGGTGCCGCGGGGCTCCGCGCTGGGGATGCCCGGCGGGCGGCGCGCGACGGTCCGGCGGGTGCGGGTGTGCCCGGTCGACGAGCAGGTCGTGGAGGCGTCGGTGGTGGTCGCGCACGCGGGACGGGTGCGCGGGGTGGCCGTGCGGCTGACCCGCGCGTCGGGTCGCTGGCGCGCGGCGGCGCTCGTGGTGGGCTGACACCGCCGGCCGGGGCCGGCTGGTCACGAGCCGGGACCGGTAGCGGTCCGGCAGCGCTGGTCACGGGCCGGCACCGCAGGTCGCAGGCCGGCACCGCTGGTCACGGGCCGGCACCGCTGGTCGCGGCTGGCGCCGGGACGCGGACACCCGCCCGCTCGGATGAGCGGACGGGTGTCCGTGGGTCCGTCGTCGCCGCGGGCGGCGACCCGGGTCAGCCCTGCTTGCGCTGCTGCTTCGCGGCGCGGCGACGGGCCTCGCGGTTGCCCGACTCCTCGCCGTCGGCGGCCGGCTCGGCGCCCTGCGCCGGTGCGGTCGCCGCGCGGACGGCCGGACCGCCCGCCCGGCGTCCGGCACCGGTGACGGTGGTGCCGGCGTCCCCGTCCACGCTCGGGGCGGAGTACTGGAGCGGCACGCGACGCTCCGGGCCCTCGATGCCCTTCGCGACGAGCACCGGTGCGCCGTCCTCGCCCTGGGCGCCGGCGGCGGGCTGGCCGTCCGCCGTCTGCGCGGCGGGCTCGGCGACCTTGACCTCGAGGTTGTACAGGTAGCCGACGGCCTCCTCCTTGATGGAGCCGGTCATCGCCTGGAACAGCTGGTAGCCCTCGCGCTGGTACTCGATCAGCGGGTCGCGCTGGGCCATCGCGCGCAGGCCGATGCCCTCCTTGAGGTAGTCCATCTCGTAGAGGTGCTCGCGCCACTTGCGGTCGAGGACCGACAGGACGACGCGGCGCTCGAGCTGGCGCATGTTCGCCTCGCCGAGGCTCTTCTCGCGCTCGGCGTAGGCGATGCGGGCGTCGGACAGCAGCTCGGTCTTCAGCAGCTCCGGGGTGACCCGACCGATGCCGCCGGCCTGCTCCACGACCTCGTCGACCTCGATCGAGACGGGGTACACGGCCTTGAGACCGGTCCACAGCTGCTCGAGGTCCCAGTCCTCCGGGTGGCCCTCGGCGGTCGCCTCGGTGACGTACTCGTCGAGGACGTCCTCGAGGAAGTGCTCGACCTGGTCCTGCAGGTCCTCGCCCTCCAGCACGCGGCGGCGCTGGTCGTAGATGACCTCGCGCTGCCGGGACAGGACGTCGTCGTACTTGAGGACGTTCTTGCGGATCTCGAAGTTGCGGGCCTCGACCTGCGACTGCGCGGAGCGGATGCCGCGGGTCACGATCTTGGACTCGAGCGGCAGGTCGTCGGGGAAGCCCGCGCGCGTCATCATCGACTCGGCCATGCCGGAGTTGAACAGCCGCATGAGGTCGTCCTGCAGCGACAGGTAGAACCGGGACTCGCCCGGGTCGCCCTGCCGGCCGGAGCGGCCGCGCAGCTGGTTGTCGATGCGGCGCGACTCGTGGCGCTCGGTGCCGAGCACGTACAGGCCGCCGAGCTCGGTGACCTCCTCGTGCTCCGCGGCGACCGACGCCTTGGCCTTCTCCAGGACCTCGGGCCACGCGGCCTCGTACGCCTCCGCGTCCTCCTTGGCGTCCAGGCCCCGGGCCGCCATCTCGGCGACGGCGGTGAACTCGGCGTTGCCGCCGAGCATGATGTCGGTGCCACGACCGGCCATGTTGGTGGCGACGGTGACGGCGCCCTTGCGCCCGGCCTGCGCGACGATCGACGCCTCGCGGGCGTGCTGCTTCGCGTTCAGCACCTCGTGCGGGACGCCCGCCTTGCGGAGCTTGCGCGACAGGATCTCGGACTTCTCGACGCTGGTGGTGCCGACGAGGACCGGCTGGCCCTGGGCGTGGCGCTCGACGATGTCCTCGACGACGGCGTCGTACTTGCCCTCCTCGCCCTTGTAGACGAGGTCGGCCTGGTCGATGCGCTGCATCCCGCGGTTGGTGGGGATCGGGACGACGCCGAGCTTGTAGGTGCCCTGGAACTCGGCCGCCTCGGTCTCGGCGGTACCGGTCATGCCCGAGAGCTTGTCGTACAGGCGGAAGTAGTTCTGCAGGGTGATCGTGGCGAGCGTCTGGTTCTCGGCCTTGATCGCCACGCCCTCCTTGGCCTCGATGGCCTGGTGCATGCCCTCGTTGTAGCGGCGCCCGGCGAGCACGCGACCGGTGTGCTCGTCGACGATGAGCACCTCGCCCTTGTCGACGATGTAGTCCTTGTCGCGCTTGAACAGCTCCTTGGCCTTGATGGCGTTGTTGAGGAACCCGATCAGCGGGGTGTTCAGCGACTCGTACAGGTTCTCGATGCCGAGGTAGTCCTCGACGCGCTCGATGCCGGGCTCCAGCACGCCGATGGTGCGCTTCTTCTCGTCGACCTCGTAGTCGCGCTCGGGCTGCAGGCGCCGCACGACCTTGGCGAACTCCGCGTACCAGCGGTTCGCGTCGCCCGACGCGGGGCCGGAGATGATCAGCGGGGTCCGGGCCTCGTCGATGAGGATGGAGTCGACCTCGTCCACGATCGCGAAGTGGTGGCCGCGCTGCACCAGCTCGTCGGTGCTCCACGCCATGTTGTCGCGCAGGAAGTCGAAGCCGAACTCGTTGTTCGTGCCGTAGGTGATGTCGGCGGCGTACTGCACGCGGCGCTCGGCGGGGGTCTGCCCCGACACGATGACGCCGGTGGTGAGGCCGAGGAACCGGTAGACGCGGCCCATGAGGTCGGCCTGGTAGCTCGCCAGGTAGTCGTTGACCGTGACGACGTGGACGCCCTTGCCGCTGAGCGCGTTCAGGTACGCCGGGGCCGTCGCGACGAGGGTCTTGCCCTCACCGGTCTTCATCTCGGCGATGTTGCCGAGGTGCAGGGCCGCGCCGCCCATGAGCTGCACGTCGAAGTGCCGCTGGCCGAGGGTGCGGCGGGCGGCCTCGCGCACGGCGGCGAACGCCTCCGCGAGCAGGTCGTCGAGCTTCTCGCCGTCCTCCAGGCGCGCGCGGAAGCGGTCGGTCTCCTCGCGCAGCTCGGCGTCCGACAACGACGTGAAGGAGTCCTCCAGCGCGTTGACCTGCTGGGCGATGCCCGACAGCTTCTTGAGGACCCGTCCCTCGCCCAGGCGGAGGACCTTCTCGAGGATCGCAGGCACGTGCACTCCCGACTCGCTGCGCCGCGCGTGGCCACGCGCGGCGTTCCCTGGCGACCCGACCGCACAGCCGGGCCCGGACCATCGTAGGTGCACCGCCGTGACCACCGGCAACCGACGAACGGCCCGGCGCGGCGTCAGACCGCCGCGAGCGCTCCCGCGAGGACCGGCGCCAGCGTCCCGCGCGGCGTGCCGTCGCGGTCCCCCACCACGACGTCGTCCAGCCCGAGCCACCCGGCGAGCAGCCGGAGCTCGACCGCGAGGTCGTCGGCGACCGCGCCCGGGCCGTCGTCGCCGCCGGTGGGGCGCACGGCCTGGTCCTGCGCCGCCGGGGCCGGGTGCGCCGCGTGCACCCGCAGCAGCCCCGCCTTGCGGTCCGCCTTGAGGTCGACCAGCGCGGCCAGCCGCTCGCCGCGCAGGAACGGCAGCACGTAGTACCCGTGCACGCGCTGCGCCTCGGGGACGTAGATCTCGATCCGGTAGCGCAGGCCGAACAGCTCCTCCAGCCGGCGCCGCTCGAACACCAGCGGGTCGAACGGGCTGAGCAGGGCACGACCCGTCGCGCGACGCGGCAGGTCCGCCTCCGCGTGCAGGTAGACCGGCCGCTCCCAGCCCGCCACGGTGACGGGCTCCAGGGTCCCGTCCGCCACCAGGTCCCGCACCGCGGCGCGCGCCCGCGGCCCCCGGAGGCGGAAGTAGTCGAGCAGGCAGCGCTCCGACGCGACGCCGTGCGCCCGGGCCGCGATGGCGAGCAGGGACCGCACGGCGGTGTCGTCGTCCGGCTCCGGGGCCGCGAGCACGTGCGGCGGCAGCACCCGCTCGGTGAGGTCGTAGCACCGCTCGAACTGCGGGTTGCGCCGGGCGGACGTCACCTGCCCCGTGAAGAACAGGTACTCCAGCACCCGCTTCGCGGCCGTCCAGTTCCAGCCCCACTCCGACCGGTCGCGCGGCGCGTCGCCCTCGACCCGCGCGTGCACCTGGCTGGCCGTCAGCGGCCCGTCCGCGGCGATCATCGCCAGGACGTCGTCCACCAGCGGCGAGTACCGCAGCGGCACCTCGCGGATCACGCCCCACGCGTGGTCCCGGTACGCGCGCCGCCGCCAGCCGAGCAGCGCCCAGGTCTCCGGCGGGACGTACGACGCCTCGTGCGCCCACGTCTCCACCAGCCGCCGGGGCGCCCGGCCCGCCGCGCGGTCGAGCAGCGCCGGGTCGTACGGGCCGACGCGGGAGAACGTCGGCACCAGGTGCGCCCGGGCGACGACGTTGACCGAGTCGATCTGCAGCAGCCCCAGGCGGTCGACGACCTGCTGCAGATGCCGCATCGTCGCGGGGCCGGGGCGCACCGGGCGCGGCCGGTCGAGCCCCTGCGCACGCAGCGCGACCCGGCGGGCCTGCGACAGCGACAGGGAACGGGTGGGTCGGGACGCCATGGCGCCCATCGTGCCCCCGACCACCGACATCCGCCCTGGTCGGGCCGACCCTCGCCTCCGGTACGGCACCGAGCACCGCACCGGCACGCCACCGACCCCGGGCACGACCGCGCCCGCCGGCCCGGGAGACCCCGGTGCCGACGGGCGCGGGACGAGCGGGCGCCGTGGCGCGTCAGCGCTGGGCCACGGCCCCCACGGGCTCGCCGGCGCCACCGGTGGGCAGCGTGCCCGCCACGGCGGCGTCGAGCTTGATGACGCCGTAGCTCCACCCGCGGCGGCGGTACGCCACCGACGGCTGCGCGGTCTCGGCGTCCACGAACAGGAAGAAGTCGTGGCCGACGAGCTCCATCTCG
This sequence comes from Cellulomonas triticagri, assembly GCF_003696205.1. Classification (GTDB taxonomy): domain Bacteria; phylum Actinomycetota; class Actinomycetes; order Actinomycetales; family Cellulomonadaceae; genus Cellulomonas; species Cellulomonas triticagri. Next base: position 917 of record NZ_RFFI01000164.1, on the reverse strand, counting down.
TAGAGCGCGTCGTCGAGCGTCATCGGCTTGGCCAGGTGGACCTTCTCCCGGATGACCACGGGCGAGTCGCCGAGCGTCGTCTCGAGGACCCCGTCGGCGTCGCGCTGCGGCGCGGTGTCCTCGACGGGCGGCTCGGGCTCGGGCAGCACGGCCGACAGGTCCGACGGCGGCACGGGGGCGCGGCGGTGGTTCTTGCGCCGGTCGCGCGCACGGCGCAGCCGCTCGGACAGCTTGTCGATCGCCAGGTCGAACGCCCCGTAGCGGTCGTCCGCGCACGCCTCGGCCCGGATCACCGGTCCCTTGCCGACCACGGTCAGCTCGACCCGCTCGGCGGCGGCCGCCTGGCGGGGGTTGGCTTCGTGGGTCACCTCGACGTCGATGCGCTGCGCGCGGGGCGCGAGCTGCTCGAGCTTGGCGAGCTTGTCCGTGACGTGTTGACGGAACCGCTCGGGGACGTCGGTGTGACGGCCTGCGACGACGATCTCCATGGGATACCTCCTGGAGGTCCGGGGGCGGGTCGTACCCGCCCGGCAGCATGCGCTTCGCGCCCCTCACGGGGCAGGGAGTCGGCACCACCTCCTCGCTCGGGCACAGGCCCGTCGAGTCCCGGGAGCCGTCCGACGTCGATGCCGTCCGGCTGCTCTGGGTGACCACGCTATCCCCCGTCGGCCCCCTCGACCAACCAGGCGGTAGCCACCCCCGGCGGACGGGTGACGGCGAGCACCAGGGCACCGACCGGGCGTCCCCCGGCGGCCTCGACGGCGGCCCGGCACGCGGCGAGCGTCGCGCCGGTCGTGAGCACGTCGTCCACGAGGAGCACCCGCGCGCCGCGCAGCGTCGCCGCACGTCGCGGGCGCGCCCGGACCCGCCCGGCGAGGTTCTCGGCACGCCCGCGCAGGCCCAGCCCGACCTGGTCG